>CAYVEM010000001.1:0-2054 GCA_964450665.1 Candidatus Woesearchaeota archaeon
CGGTGATAGAAGAAGTTATGGTAATAGAGACAATAGAGGTAGAGATGATAGAAGAGATTCTAGAGGCGGTGATAGAAGAAGTTATGGTAATAGAGACAATAGAGGTAGAGATGATAGAAGAAGTGGTGGAGATAGGAGAACATCTGGAAGAGGAAGAGATAGTGGGAGACGTGAGGATAGAAAAGATAATAGGGATAGGAGAAGGTAGATTTAAATAATTACATAAATAAATAATAAAATGGGAAGTAAGAAAAATAATTTTAAAAATAAGAAAGGAAATGATAAGCGAGGCTTTAATAGTGGAATGAAGAAATTTGAGAGAGTTAGGTTTAAAGATCCTAGGGATGTTAAAGCGCTCTCAATTGATGAAGTTAGTAAAGATATGTTGAAAGAAAGAGTTGAACTTAAGGGAAGTGTGGAGAGAGTTATCCAAACTGGAGGTCCTACGATATTTATTGTTAGTGATGGTACTGCTAGTTTGGCCTTGAAAGGATTTGAAAAGCCTGGAGATAGAGCTTATCCTGAGATTGATGTTGAGGATCATGTAAAGGCGGTTGTTGAAGTTAGTGAGTATGATGGAGAGTTAGAAGGTGAAATTAAAAATATTGAAAAATTATCAGAGGGAGAAAAGAAAGAATTAGCTAAGAAAATTGTAAATCTCCAATTAGAAAGAGCTAAAGTTGTTGCTCCAGAATTCTTGATTAAAAGTCCAATCTTGGATAAACTTAAGGATTTGTATATTAAAGCAGCTACTGAAATTAGATTAGCTATTATTCAGCAAAGACCAATTATAGTTAGACATCATAATGATACTGATGGTTATAGTTCAGGTTATGCCTTGGAAAGAGCTATTTTGCCATTGATACAAAAAGAACATGGTGGTGAAAAATCTGCATGGGAATTTTTCTTAAGAGCTCCATGTGCTGCACCATTTTATGAAATTGATGATTCAATTAGAGATTCAGCTAATTCACTTAGAAATGTAGCTAAATTTTCAAATAAGATGCCTTTAGTTATAATTGCAGATAATGGTTCAAGTCCGGAAGATTTGATGGCAATTAAGCATGGTAAGATTCATGGAATGGACTTTATTGTTATAGATCATCATTTTTCTGATGAAGATGTTATTAGTGCTGAAGTTTTAACTCATATTAATCCATTTTTGATTGGAGAAAATGGAAGTCACTTTTCTGCTGGAATGTTATGTACTGAGTTTGCTAGATTTGTAAATCCAGATGTTCAAAATATTAATCAAATAGCTGGTATGGCAGGTTTAGCAGATAGAATTGATATTGGAAATAAAAAGGCTGTTGATGATTATTTGAAAATTGCTGAGAAAGAAGGTTATTCTAAGGATTTATTGCATGAAATAGCTAGTGTAATTGATTTTGTTTCTGCTAAGATTAGATTTATGGAAGTAAGAGAGTATATTGAAGTCTTGTTTGGAGAACCTAGAAAAAAACAGAAAGAGTTAATTAGATTGATGGCACCTCATATTAGGAAATTGTCTGCTAAAGGATTGGCAATTGGTAAAGCTAATGCTAAGCAAGAGATGATTGGTAAGACAACACTTCAAACTATTGAGATTGAGAAGACATTTCCAGGATTTGGTTTTTATCCTAAGCCAGGAATGTCTGTTGGAATGGTTCATGATGATTTACAGAAAGAAAAGAAAGTTACTAATTTAGTTACTGCAGGAGTAATGAATACGGCAATCACATTAAGAGCTACTGATGAATCTAACTTTTCAGTTCATGATCTTATTACTTTTATCAATAAGAAGTCCCCAAATAGTTTTTGTGAAGGTGGAGGACATAAGAATGCGGGTTCAATAGGTTTTATACCTAATAAGAAAGATGAAATTGTCGAATTATTGAAGAAATTTATTAAATCTAGGTAAATAATTCCTTTTTTAAGGTTTTATATAGTTATATTCAACCAAAATCTTTAAAAGCAATTTTTGTCTATTTTCTTTATATTATAAATTAGTATAAGGAGGTTAAAATGGAAGAAGAAACAAACGAAGAAACAACTACTGAAGAAGCTCCTGCTGA
>CAYVEM010000001.1:2154-8141 GCA_964450665.1 Candidatus Woesearchaeota archaeon
TTAAAATGGAAGAAGAAACAAACGAAGAAACAACTACTGAAGAAGCTCCTGCTGAGGCACCTGCTGAAGAAGCAAGTGAAGAAGCTCCTGCTGAAGAAGCAAGTGAGGAAGCTCCTGCTGAAGAAGCAAGTGAGGAAGCTCCTGCTGAAGAAGCTCCTGCTGAAGAAGCTCCTGCTGAGGAAGCTCCTGCTGAAGAAACATCAGATGAAGGTCAGAAATCTGAGGAAGTTACAGAATAAATTTAATTATTTTTTTTAAAATTTTTTTTAAATTATTGTTTGATTGAAAGCTTGTATAGCTATGTTGTTTATAGCTATTATTATATGTTCACTTTGTAATGCAAATCCTAAGTTTTCCCCTTGTGCTTTGAAGTTATTTATTCCTACAACTTTTCCGTCATCATTGATTAGAGGTCCTCCAGAATTTCCTGGATTAAGTGCTGCATCTGTTTGAATATATCCTGGTATATTGTTTATGCCTTGTCTATCTTTTGCAGATACTATTCCTTCAGATACTGAGAAAGATAATCCTAATGGATTTCCTATAGCTATTACTTTTTCACCGATTTCTACATCTTTTGATAAAATAAATTCTAATGATGAATCTTGAGGACCTATTTTAAGTAGTGCTATATCTAATTTTTGATTGTAACCTATTAGTTTCATAGGTATAGATTCTTTTTTGGCAGTTATCGCATTGGCAAATATTCCTCCAGAAAGTACATGAGCATTTGTTACTACATACCCTTCCTTAGAGATTATAAATCCAGTTCCTTGAGCAGTGTTTGTTTTTATAGTTACTACTGAATTAACTGTTTGTTTAATTATTCCTGAAAAGTCAGATGATGTTTTTGCTTTTATATTGCTTATTTCAATTTCAAATGAATCTTGTATTCCAAATAAATTCTCTGTTAGCTCATTTATTTTATTTTTTATTTCTGCATTATTAATTTCTATTTCCCTATTTACTCTTTCTTGATAGTCTTCTAGGTTTTTGTTTGTCGTATTTATCTTATTCCACATCATTATTGAAAAAACTGATTGTAAGATTAAAAAAAAAACTATGAGTATAATTAGATGAGTTAGATATTTTTTAGTAAAAGTATGGTCTCCTTTTATTTTTGTGTATTTTGCAGACATTTTCCCTCTTTTTGTTAGAGGTGTTAAGATTTTTTGATTTAAATAAGTTTAGTCCCTGCCCCTCCAAGGCTCTTTTCTTCTGTAATCAAATTTTCTTTGATTAGTTTTTGGTTTTTCTTCATCTTCTTTTTGTCTTTCTGCCATTGCTTGAATTGAATATGGGGGATCCATGAAACTAAAAAGGAGATTTCCTTTTTTGTCCAAGACATGGGTTTCAAGAGGTTCTGTCGAATATTTTCTGCAAACATGCTTCATATCACAAATGTCACATTTCTTGCCATGTTCAAAACTTATATTTCCATATTGAATATTCCTCTTTGTTGTTTTGATATTATTAATAAGATGATAGAAATGTTCTTCTGTTCTTTTTGTTTTGTGAATTATTTCTGGTCTATTTGAAAATTTCCTTGCAAAATCTTTATCTGCATCCATTTTTTCCAATAAATATGGAGCTTCAACCATAAAATATTCCTCTTCAAAATCGGGATTTATATGGTTGGAAGATTTTATTAGTTCTTCTCTTTGTTCTTCCAAACCTAATGATTTGGCAAATTCAATGCTTTTTTTGTCATTGCCATACAATAAAGATAAAAGACCTGCATTATAGAAAGTTAGTTGAGGGTCAAAATCCCGTTTCATTTCTCGTATCCAGAAAGGAGAACCTGATTTATAATCTCTAATAACAACCTTTCCATCCCTCAATCTTATCTCATCTATAAATCCTTTAAATCTTAGGTTTTCTGCTTGAAAATCAAATGCTAGTTCGGAATAAAGTGGGGGCCCTTCTTCAATTATTATTCTATAAAGTGCAGCAGTCATTTTTGGCATCATTGCACGAATTTCCCAAGCCTCAGAATTATCATCATAACCATCTCGCCAGAAAATCTTTTTTTTAGGATCTTCCATTTTTTCATTCCTTATAACTGTTTGAGTCCATTTTCCTTGAGCATATTCTCCAAAGCTCTCTGGATCATAATATTTCTTTTTTTCTTTTGATTTTTTCTTGTTATTTTTCTTATCTTGTTCAACTTCATCAAAAGTTCCTAAATGTTGCCAAAAATCTTCAATTAGTTTATGTAATAAACTTCCCTTAACATAAGGAGAAATTCTTAGAGATTTTGGTTTTATTGGATCTACATATCTTAAATAGTATCTCATATTGCAATAATTTGCGGTATCAATTCTTGATGCTGACCAGTATTCTTTTGGCATTTAATAATAAAATTATTTTTTTATATAAATACTTATATAATTATGGCTTGTAAAATTTTAATGACAACTATAATAGGAATTAAAACAAATGTTGATGATGAAGCTGTTATTCTCGCATCTGATACGCAAATGAATTATTTTGATGAAGATGACAATGTGATTGCAAAGCGTCCAATGTTGAAAATGATAAATGGAGATTTTTGGGCCTTGGCTTATTCTGGAGCGGATACTAATGAATTAAGGAGTTTTTATAATAAATTGAGAAATCCGGATGATAAAAGATATAAAAATTTCGGCAAAGAAAAATTAGCTGAGATGATAATTAGGGCAATCACTAAAAAAAGGTTTTATGAGATAAATGAATTGAATGCAAAATATATTCGAGGAGGAGGTGATATTGAATCTGCAGATGAATTTCTTATGGCTATTAATAGACCAAAAGTAGATATCTTTCATATAGATGTTTTTGGAAACTTGAGAAATTCTGAAAATGAGAATTATTTAGTTTTAGGAAGTGGTAAGGATGAAGCAGAAAAATATATTGAAGAGTGTATAGAAGGTGAAACTTTTGATTCATATAATATTAATATAGAAAGTGCAATAAGACTTTGTACTGGCGCATTAAAAAAAGCTAGATATGATATTTTTTCAGGAGGACCTATGGATTTAGTTGTTGTTAGAAGTGATAAAGTATATTCTTATGGAGAAAAAATAAAAAATTCATTAAAAGTGGCTGAGATGAAAGTTTTGGAAGAAATTGTTAAAGATGTAAAAAAAAATAATTCTTAATACTTCAATCCCACAAAGTTTAAATATGATTTCAAGTTTGCTATAATAAGATGGATAAAAAAGAGGGGATTGGGTTGCCTAGTTCTTTGATTAATGAGGCTATTGGTAGTATGGATACTAATATTGATGATCCTCAGAAAGCTGTTAATGTTTCTAGTGATGTTCAAAATTTGGATATTAATGATAGAGATAGTGTTGATCTGGAAAGTAATTCTTTTAATGAGATAGATACATTAGATCCAAATAGAGGGAGTAATGTTGATAGAGTTAGTGCTATGAATAGATTTGATGAAGGTGGGAACTTTGGTACTTTAATAAAAGATACTAGGGGAAGTACGATGCCTAAGATGGTACAACCTATTATGGCTGAACAATCAGGTCAGATTGATTATATAAAATGGTTTTCTGAGTTAACTAATAAGGATGTTGTTAGTGCAGGGGGCAAGGGTGCTAGTTTGGGTGAGATGTTTAGTAATAAATTTCCAGTTCCTCCAGGTTATGTAATTACTGCTCAAGCTTATGATATTTTTTTGAAAAAATTTGGTATACATGAAAAGATTTCTGAGATAATTAATAATTTAGATGTTGATGATACTGTTGCCTTGAATGAAGCATCTAAGCAGATTCGTAGTTTAATTGAAAATGGAGAGATACCGGAAAATTTGAAGGAGGAAATTTTAGAATCATATAAAATATTGAGTAGTCAGGATCTTGGAGATATTAGTCCTGGAGTCAATAGTGATGCTCTTTCTATATTGAAAAATTCTCAGGAGCCTATTTTTGTTTCTGTTAGAAGTTCTGCAACTACTGAGGATTTGGCAGATGCAAGTTTTGCTGGACAGCAAGAAAGTTTTCTTAATGTTAAGGGAGAAGCTAGTTTGATTGAACATGTAAAAAGATGTTTTTCTTCATTGTATACACCTAGAGCTATATTTTATAGAAAAAAGAAGGGATTTTCTGGAGCTTTGATTGCAGTTGTTATTCAAAAAATGGTTGATAGTGAAAAATCAGGTGTTGTTTTTTCGAGAGATCCTATAAAACAAGATGAAAATATAGCTATGGAGGCTGTTTATGGATTGGGTGAAGGAATAGTTAGTGGTAAAATTAATCCAGATAGTTATGTGGTTAATAGAGATTTGGAAATTAAAAATATTAAAGTTGCAAATAAGAAAATTGCGATTGTTAGGACCGCAAGTGGCAGTAATGAGATAGTTAAGTTAAGTGAAGAAAGAAGTCAAAGTCAGGTTTTGAGTCGTGCGGAGATTAAAGAAGTAGCAGATTTTGCTATAAAACTAGAAGAACATTATGATAAACCTCAAGATATTGAGTTTGCAATAGAAGCTGGCGAGGTTTATATAATTCAATCTAGACCAATTACAACTTTAGGAAATAAACAAGAAGGCAAAGAGTTGGAAGGTAATATTATTGTTGAAGGACTGGCGGCTAGTCCGGGTATTGGTGTTGGAACTGTTAGAATTGTTAAGAATATGGATGATCTTGTTAATATTAAGAAAGGAGATGTTTTGGTTACTGAAATGACTAATCCAGATATGGTAGTTAGTATGCAAAAATCAACAGCTATTGTTACTGATGAAGGTGGGATGACAAGTCATGCTGCTATTGTGAGTAGAGAAATGGGAATTCCTGCAATAGTGGGTACTAGTGATGCTACTAGTAAGTTGAAGGATGGAATGAGGGTTACGGTGGATGGATTTAATGGGAAGGTGTTTGAAGGAGAAGTTGCTGAAACTACTATGGCAGAGATTAAGAAAGCTATTGAAACTAATAAAGTTAAATTAAAAGTTATTGTTGATTTACCTAATTATGCTGAACGAGCTGCAGAATCTGGAATTGATTCTATTGGATTAACTAGATTAGAAGGAATGATTGCTAGTATGGGTAAACATCCATTATGGTATGAAAAACAGGGTAAATTAGATGAATATAGTAAAATATTACAGGAAGGTCTTAGTAAAATTATAAAACCATTTAAGAGTGTTTGGGTAAGGGCTAGTGATATTAGGACTGATGAGTTTGCTAGTTTGGAGGGGGCTCCTGAAAGAGAAATTAATCCAATGTTAGGATTCCATGGAGTTAGATTTAGTATAAAACATCCTGAAATTTTGAAAGCAGAGATTGCTGCAATTAAAGAAGTTGCTGAATTTAATCCAGATAAAAAAATAGGTTTAATGTTTCCTCTAATTATTAGTATGGAAGAAGTTCTTGCTGTTAAAAAATATTTTGATGAATTTAGAACAGATAATATGGAGTTTGGAGTTATGGTTGAGACTCCAGCAGCTGTTCAAATTATTGAAGACATTTGTGATCATGTTGATTTTATTAGTTTTGGTACAAATGATTTGACTCAGTTTACATTGGCTGTTGATCGTGGAGAGGATATGGTTCAGCATTTGTATAATGAATTGCATCCTGCTATCTTTTCTCAGATTGGGCATGTTATTGATGTTTGTAATAAGAAGAATGTTGTTAGCAGTATTTGTGGCCAGGCAGGTAGTAAGAAGGAAATGGCTGAATTTTTGTATAAGAAGGGAATTAAAAGTATAAGTGTTAATGCTGATGCTGCTTTTGAGATTTCTGAATTGATTGCTGATCTGGAGAAAAATGAACCTAAAGTTGAAGAAGAATCTGAATGGGGGACAAAGGGTCAGGTAAGTGTTGCTCCGGTTGTTGAAGAAGCTAAACCTGTAGTTCCTGAAGTTGGAGGAGCTATGCCTGCTGCTCCGGTTGCAGATACTATTGCTCCTGCTGCTCCGGTTGAAAATGCTATGCCACCTGCTGCTCCGGTTGCAGATACTATTGCTCCTGCTGCTCCGGTTGAAAATGCTA
>CAYVEM010000001.1:8241-9722 GCA_964450665.1 Candidatus Woesearchaeota archaeon
ACTATTGCTCCTGCTGCTCCGGTTGAAAATGCTATGCCACCTGCTGCTCCGGTTGAAAATGCTATGCCACCTGCTGCTCCGGTTGCAGATACTATTGCTCCTGCTGCTCCACCTGTTGAAAATGCTATGCCACCTGCTGCTCCGGAAGATGAAAGTGTTGCGCCTGCAGTTCCTGTTGTTGAAGAGAGTATGCCTCCGATTCCAGAAGTTAAAGAAGAATCTGAATGGGGAGCAAAAGGGCAAGTGAGTGTTGCTCCGATTGTTGAAGAAGCTAAACCTATTGAACAGGAAAAAGAAATACAAGTTCAGCAAGATGGTGAATTAAGTGCTGAAGAAAGAAAAAGAATAAAGAAAAAGAAGAAATGGGAGAAGTTTAAGAGATGGAAGGAAAGGAAGAAAGCAGAAAAGATTGCTAAGAGGAAAGAAAGAGAAGCTGAGAATTCTAAAAATGAAGATATATCAGAAAATAAAAATCATGCTGGTTGGGGGAAGCAGGGGGAAGTTTCCTTGCCTGATAAGGAGGATTCAACATCAGAAAAATCTAATGTAGATTCTCCTGAAAAAGAAAAAGTTGAAGAGGAAATTAAACAAGATGAACAACAATTTAATCAGGAAGTTAAAGAAGAAAATCCTTATGAAGATAATTTATTAAATCAAGATAATATTCAGATAACTGCTGAAACTAATGTGGAAGATGCTAGTGCGGATAATGAAATAGTTGATAATGTATCTTCAAGTGATGAAACCTCTGTGGAAAAAATTGATGATTTGGGTCATGTTGAAGAAAGAGCTGAAGAAATTGCAGAAGATGTTAAAGAACATAATGAGGATGTTATAGAGGAAAGACAAGAATCTAGGGATAGAATTGAAGTGACTAGTGAAACTCCTGAAGAAATTAAAGAAGATAAAAATATTGAACAATTTGAGGAAAATAAATCATTAAATGATGATCAAAATCGTGTTGATTTAGAAAATCCAGATACAGTTGTTGAAAAAGATTTGGATACTTATGTTAATAGTGCTATAGAAGAAGATAAGATAGAAGATAGTGAAACTAAAGAAAATGAACCGAATGTACCTAAAATTGAGGAAAGTGAAGAAATTGAAGAAATAAATGAAGAAATGGGTGAAATTGTTGGTGACCAGGAAGATATTAATGAAGAAAAAGAATTTGGTGAAGAGGGATTAGGCAATGAAGAAGATAAGGTTGAAGATAGTGTAGATAGCTCTTCTGAGGGTGTTGGAGGCGATTCTGGAGAGCAATTTGAGGAAATTGGGGTATATAACCCGGATGAAGAGTCTAATAAAACTGAAGAAAAAAAGAAATATAATTATGATTTTGATGACTGGTAAGTTCTAAGTTTGTTACTACTATTGGATTAATACAAATAGAAAGGTTTATAAAGGGTTGATGTATAATAATAGTAAGAAGAAACATGGCAAAAGAAAATCCTAAAAAAAATGCATTAGATAAGTTTAAT
>CAYVEM010000001.1:9732-11243 GCA_964450665.1 Candidatus Woesearchaeota archaeon
GTCTTTTGAAGCTGAACATCCTAATGGAAAAGGAGATTTAGGAGATTTAGTTGAATTTTGGCAATTTAGTTCTAAGAGATTAGGTATTAAAGATGATGATATTGCATATTCACAACATGAATTAAAAAATAAATATCTTGATGGAAATAGAGAAGTTTTCCTTGAACCTGGAAAAAGAATGTATAAGAAAGATCAAGCTGCTATTGTAGATTATACTGGAAAACATACTAATCCAATAATTAATGCTACTGATGACAAAACATTAAGAGAGATTGTTTTGCCATATACTATTAAAAAGAATTATAAGACTGATAATGATAAATATAAACCTTTAGAAAAGTTAGTTGGAGAAGAAGCTAAATTAAAGGCTAAAATTGTTAAAATCCAAGATAGAGATACTAGAGAAGAAGCTGTTCAAGGATTAGTTGATGCAAGAGAAGCACACTATGATAAAAGATATGCTAGTAATGAAGATGCTAGAGAAATTCTTAAGGAATTAATTTCTGAGAGTTCTGAAGTTAATAAAGTTCAATCTGATTATGCTACTAAGAAAAAAGAGTTAGATGATGCTCTTGGTGTAAATATAAAACCTTTTTTGAAATCTCTAGGGATTGAAGCTAAGGACATGGTTGAAGTTTATGGTGGAATATTTAATATTAAAGCTGAAGAAGCTAAGAATAGGAAATCTTAATTATAAGATTTCATTTAATAGTTTAACACATTTTTTGAAAAAATCTTCTGATTTTTCTTGGAATTGATCGATGACTTTTCCATCTAGGTTTTTTATCTTACCATGGACTATTGTTTTATGTAATTCATATATATCTGCAAAGTCCCTTATATGTTGTTTTTTTAAGAATCCTTTTTTTACAAAGTGTTCATTTAATAGTTCTGGAATATGTTCTGGACTTGGAGGCAATATTTTCATTGCCATTAAAATTGCTTGAGCAGATTCTACATAAGCCCAATAGCATCCTTCTATTGCACTCATTTCAGAAATCCTAGATCTTATTATATGTCCTGGAACTCTGTTTAATACAGTATATATAGATTCTGGAGAAGGCATTATTTTTCCTGCATTTAATAACGCTTTAAGTGGAACAAAAAATCCTCCAACATCAATCAGAGCTTCCCCATATCTTATGATATTTACTATAACCGGATCTCCTTTCATTAAGTCTTCCCACCAGGTCGTTACTTTAACAGTATTTATATGAAGATCTGATTTGTATGGATTTTTTGATACTATTTTTCCTAATTCTTCTCTGTACCAAATAGTAAATTTTTCATCAAATATTATTGTTGCATCATCAACAATTATTATTATATCTATATCTGAGCCTGGACCTGCTGCACTTTTTGATGTTGAACCAAACAGAATTACAGCCTTGACTAATGTATCAAATTTCTTAACAATCTTTTCTGCAAAATCCATAGCAATATCTCTTCTAGTTTTTATTCTAAGTGTAGGATATTTTTTTATTATGTTTTTCAATTCTGTTTCTATAAAT
>CAYVEM010000001.1:11253-25821 GCA_964450665.1 Candidatus Woesearchaeota archaeon
TATTTTTTTAGATCTAACTTTGGTTTTCTTGCTGCCATTATCACCTATTTTCTATAAAGTATATAATTAAGTTAGGTATTTAAATTTATTCTCAATAAATTTAAATTATTTTATAATATAATAGTTAATCTTTTTTTATATTGTGCCATTTTTTGCATCTTGGACAATAATATCTCCCCCAATGTGCGAATACAGGTTGATCATTGTGTAACTCGCAATTAAGAGATTCTTTTTCATTCATTTTAATCACCTTATAGAATATTATTAAGAATTTTTTTGTTTATAAATGTTAATATTAATTATTGAGTGATTAAAAAAATTAGTAAGTTTTTTAAAGTAATATTTTGACTTTTTATGATGGTTAAAGTATTAGTATTTGGGAGTTTTGATTTATTACATGAAGGACATAAACATTTCTTTAATGAAGCTAAGAAACTAGGAGATTCGCTTCATGTAGTTGTTGCAAGAGATTCTAGTATTAAGAGTTTTAAAGGGCATCAACCAAAGTTTAATGAAAATGAAAGAGTTGAGCATGTTAAAAAATTAGGAATTGTTGATGATGTTAGATTGGGTTATGAGGGAGATAAATGGAAAGTTATTGAGGAAATTAAACCAGATATTATTGCATTAGGGTATGATCAAGATAGTTATACTAAAGGTTTAGAAAAAGGTATGTTGGATAGAAAATTGAAAGTTAAAATTGTTAGATTGGAAAGTTATATGCCTGAAAAATATAAAAGTAGTTTGATGAAGGAATCTATTGATTAGGAGATAATGTAATTTCTAATCTCTATTGATTAGGAGAACCAGCAAACCTTCCTCGATCTCCGGCAATTTCTCCACCTAGTTCTACGGGCATGTTTTGGAATCCTGCCCCATAGGTTTGGTGATGTATTGGAGTATTTATTGGTCCATGTCCTGAAAAATAGGCTCCCATATAAGAAGTGTTTGCCCATCCAGGACCTTCAGACATTGCATAAATTGGAGAGTTTAATCCTTCAAGACTTGGTAAGAATGGATTGCCTCCTCCCTGAGTTGAGAAAAATTGCCACCAGTTTCCAGCTTCAATAATTTCCTTACCCTTAAAACCTTGTTTTTTTATTTCATCAATCATTGGTTTTAATGGAACATTACCCATTCCCATTGGAAGTTCAGTGTGGTCTAAACCAAAATTATCAGATAGATGGACATGTTTTACGAATGGTGCGATTTCTTTAGTTTCTTTAATTACATCTTTCTCAGAATAACCTTTCTTTCTCATCATATTTATATGTCCTACATCCCATGTTGCACCAATCATTTGTTTTGCTACATTTTTTGCCTTGCCAGAAGACATCCCCTTATCTTGTAAGTTTTTTGATAATTGATCTCTAGAAGCTACTATCAATGCCTTTAATTCCTTACCAGTTGATAATGCTTCTCCCCCAGGAGGATTCTCTATACTAATTATTGGAGCAGTCTTCCCAAACTTCTTGTATGCCTCTTGAGCTACATTGGCATATGTTTCTGCAGATTTTTTTATTGCAAAGTCATTAAGGGTGGAGAAGGTTTGAGGGGTTGATTGTATTGAGGAAATTGTTCTTAATCCTTTGTCTACTACTTCTCTTAATTTGTGTATTTGAGTTATATCATCTTCAAAATCTTTCTTAATATTCTTTTCTGCAAATTTTGCAAATTCTTTTAGTTTAGCTTTATCAGCACTAGATCCTTGATTTTCTGTAGCTATCCAGGCTTTATCAAATAAATCTCTAACTTGTCTATAAGATTCTTTTAGATATGCTTGACCGTAATCAATGCTTGCCTGATATTTCTCAATTTTTTTCCTATCTTCTTCATCTAATCTACTAGTATCCATATTTTGAATTCTATGTAATTCATCTAATCTTACATCTGCTATAGATCCTGCTTTTCTTGCTCCTAGATTATCTAATTCTGACTCTCCAAATTGAACACTTTGATTAAGTCTTGTTAGTTGCTGCAACCAATTATCTTTATTTCTTTTTTCTATTTCTCTATTTGCATCAAAAGGTAATTGTTTTCCAGTAAATTCTCCTTGTTCTGGTAGATATCTTGATTCATCCCTTATCTGAGTTATTTGTCCTGTAGACTCATCTATAATCATTACCCCTTGATCTACTCTTTTGCCATCTTCTATTATATGTGGTTGGAAAGCTGGTAGGTTTGCAGATGAATGGAATGTTACATTTATGTTTCCTTTAGGATCTAGTTTGTGAGATCTTAGGACTGCCGATTTTATTTGGTTTTCTGCTCCTAATCTATTTTCTTCAGTATATCCTCCTTGTTGTTCTATTCCCGAAGCATTTACTAAAGGTCCGTGTAAACTCAATCCTACTCCATTTAATTCAGAGAGACGTTTCATCTCATCTAGATGTTGTTCAGGGATTGATTCCATAGTTTGTCCAGAAATACCTTGAATTTCTGCAAATTTTTGACCGGGATTAAGTTTTTGATTTAAATCTCCAAGTTGATTTGCAGTTCTTGCATCTAAGGCCATTCCTAAATTTCCTGCAGAAGTAGAATAAGCTGAAGGAGGAGTGTAATAACTAGGAGAGGGAGTTGTATAAAGTGCTCCAGGATATATAGATTCATAAGATGCCATTATCTATTAGAAATTAATTTTGTTTAATAAATCCTCCTTTAATTTTTGATCTCTTTGCATATTATTTTCTTTTAAATTATTTTATTCTATTATCAAACATCTTTTGTTTAAATAACTAATGAATGAAGCTTACCATCTATCTCTTTTACGTCTTTCTTTTAATTCTTTTTCTCCAGATGTTTCGTAAGATTTTGCTTGATTCATAGGATTTATTCCTTGGTCTTGATTTAAAGAATCTTGCATTGTTGGAGCAGATGATTGAACCATATCATAATCTCCCCCTGTTCCTTCAATTTTATAGGCACTATCCACATCATATCCCCTTTCACTAGTTGCTTTTTCTAAATCATAAATTGGAGTTTCTTCTTCTTTCTCTTCTTCTTTTTGAGCAATTCTTATCCATTGTGTGTTTTCCAAGCCCCCTGTTTCAGATTCCCCCATTGTAGGCATAATCTCTTCTAAAGCTAATTTTCTGAAATTAGAGGGTTCTTCTTGGATAATTTGTTCTTGAGAAGATTCTTCTTCTGTTTCTTCTTCTGTTTCTTTATTATTTTCGTCTTTTGGCATGTATAATTGAAGTATAATAAATATAAATAGGTTTTGATTGAATTAATTATTAAGAATTTTAGAATCCAAATAATTCGTCAGCTTTTGATGTTGGAGGGCTTCTATTTTCAATTGGATCTCCATGACCATAAGGTGGTGTGGCCATTCCTAATGATTTTTTGAATGTATCATAGATTTTGAATGCCATTATTCTGGCGTCTGCTATAGCATGATTTCTTATGTATGCTTCAGCATATTTATCTGATTTTATTTTTTTCTTTAATTTTTCTAATTTTTCTTTATCTTCTTCTTTCTTATCTTTCTTCTTTTTTCCAAAAGAAAATAATGATGCAAATGGATTATTGTCAGGCTGTTTTTCTTTTTCTTTTTCTTTCTTACCTGTTAGTTCTTCTATATCTAGTTTTAATTGGCTTAAAGAATCATCAGTCATCCCCTGAACTAAATTTAGTGCAGAATATAAATCTGAATCTTCTAATTTATCTTTAAATATCTTTATTTCATCCTCATTCATAGAATAAGCTTTGAATTCTATTTCTGCCTTCCCTCCAAAAACAAAATTTTGTCCAACTTTATTTGGAATTCCTGTGAATTTGAAATCAACAAAAGTTACTGCAGAATATTCTCTAAATTTTTTTGTAATCTTTCCAAATTCTTCAGGCAGTGCCCTTCCACCTAGTCTGCTTTTTGCAGCTGAGCCTTCCACACTCACAGTTTTAGTTTTCATTAGTGTTAATTGTAATAATACTGTGTTGAAAGCTGTTACTAACGCAGCATCATTTGCCATTTTTTCTTCCTGGGTTAATTTTTCTGCTGCAATTAAATATGGTTTTGCCCATCTTGCTTGTAGTTTAAGTGAATCTACTTGGCTTTTAAGATAAGTAGATTCAACCTCAAATCTTTTTCTTAGTTCCATTTCACTTCTAGTTTTCCATTCATTGAATTCTAGGATTCTTGGTTTTAGTATTCTTTTGACTCTATCATTTAAATCTATTTTGTCAATATCTCTTTCATCTTTAGCCTTCAAAAAAGCATCTCTTAATGTTACAAATTGTAGATTACCTGAAGATAGTGCATTTATTGCACCTTGGCCCCTTTGCATATCAACCTTGTCCATCCATATCTGCTTTAATGCTAGTACTCCTGCTTCTTTTTTATATTTATCACTTGAATTAGCAGCATCATAATGACTCAATCTTATTTGAAATTCCTTTAAATCATATATTAGATTTAGTACACTTCTTAGAACAGTGTTAATTGTTTGCATAGATCTTGATGCTTGTTCTTGCATTTGAGATTTCTTTAATCCTAACTCTGAAAAATGACCTGATCCTGGAGATGAAGCAAAATTGTCAATTATTTTATCAGTTTTTCCTCCCGTTATATTCATGAAATTTAATAACCAAAAATATAATGGTTCTAATGTTCCTCCAGGTGTATCAATGACTAGTTTGTATTTAATTGCAGGTCCTGGATTTTTATTGTAATAAGGACTTAACCCCTTCATTATCTCATCTACATCGCCTAAAACCATTATATTCACCTTTTTGTAATATTATTATGTATAAGATGTTTTTAAATTTGTTTATTTTAAAACAAGAGATTTAAATATTTAGAAAAGATAATAGATTATGGCAGATTATGATATTATAGGAAATATAGCGATAATAAAATCTGAAGATAAAACAAATAATCAGAAATTGAAACAAGCTAAGGAATTATTAAAAAGGCCTTTTATAAAAACAGTATTAGAAAAATCAACAGATATTAAGGGACGTTTAAGGACTTTTAAAACAAAATATGTTGCAGGAATTAAGACTTTAGAGACTATTCAAAATGAAAATAATTGTAGGTTTAAATTAAATGTGGAAACATGTTATTTTTCTCCAAGGCAGGGAAATGATAGGAAATTAATAGCTAGTAAAATAAAAAAGAAAGATAATGTTTTGGTAATGTTTTCAGGCATAGGTGCTTATCCAATAGTTATCTATAAAACAAAAAAACCAGATCATATAACGGCAATAGAGATTTCTAGAGAATGTAATAAATATGCAAAAGAGAATTTAAAAATAAATAAGATACCAGAAGATAAGATAACTTTAATTCAAGGAGATGTGAAAAAGAAGATGCCAAAAGCGAAATTTGATGTGATTATGATGACGCGTCCTAATTTGAAAACAACATTTTTAGAGCAAGCCCTTCAAGTATCTAAAAAAGATACTAAGATTTTTTATCATGGATTTTGTCATCAGGATGATTTGAATAAATTAAAACAAGAACTTTTAGATGAAGCTAACAAATTAAAAAGAAAAATTAAGATTACAAAAACTGCAAAAGCTGGAGATATTGCACCTTATAAATATAGATATAGAATTGAAATTAAAGTTTTGGATTAATATTGTTTTCAAAAGATTTATAAAGCATAATTTGTGGAATAACGGATGTTTGAAGGACTAAGAAGAATCGCGTTACCATTTGCTATGGCAGCATCTATTTATAGTGCTAGCCTTGCTTCAGAGAATGTTCCTTCAAAAGATCCTTATTTTATGCATAATTCTTATACTCAAAATCAAGGTATAGATAAAGATAATTTTATAAATAATCATTAATTGAGTTATTAATGGTAAAAGAGAGGACAGAACCAAGAGCGTTAGGGGCCTATCTAGGAAATAATTATAGTCAGTTACAGGGTTTGATAAAACAAGCGGATACTAAAGCAAATATAATTATTGCATTAATTGGTGCGATAGTATCTATGTTCTTTAATTTTCTTGTTTCAGAATCAAATCAATTACCTATGTGGCAGATTTTAATAATTTTAGGATTATTGATAATTTCTGGATCTTATGCAATATCAGTATTATATCCAAGAACTGCAAAACCTACAAAAAAATTCTCGTTGACTTATTTTAAAGATGCACAAAATGTAGATGCGAATTTATGGGCAAAGAAATTTCTAAATTCAAATCAGGAAGAATTAATTACTAAGGATATGATAAATAATATAAAGGCAATTTCTCAAATTTTAGATAAAAAGTTTAGTAGATTAAGAATGGCCTATATGCTTTTTGCTTTAGCTATTTTAATAAAAACAATTTTTGATGTAATTGCATGGCTGCCTTATTGAATTCTAAAAATCTTCATCACTACTTAGAGCACTAGGAGCACTACCTCCGTGCCAAGTTAATCTAGGCCTTATTCTTACAGGATATAATCTTTCAGAATTATCATCTAGAATAATTGCACTTCCCTTTAAATCTGGTAGCTCTCTCATTTCTTTTTGAATTGCAGATAGTAAATATGTCTGCATTATTTCATTTAAGGCTTCGACATCATTACTATTAGTTAAACGGTGAGACATAACAATATCTGACTGAGTCATTACATCTCTATGGATAACTCCAGGTTGTTGGGTAGCTAATACCATTGAGATGCCTGGTTGTCTACCTTCCCTTAATAGTTGGATTAAAGCATTGCTTGCGGGAGTCTTTTCATGCATTGGTAAAAATTCATGTGCTTCATCTATAAACATCCAGACAATAGGCATTTCTTTTCTGCCAGAACTTTTATCAAACTTACGATGAATATTTTCTATTTCTTCTTTCTTTCTAGCTAAAATTCTTTGATTAAATAATTTCTTGCTTACTAAACCAATAATTAGGGCTCTAACATTAAAACCCGCGGTTGAAGAATAAACACTTAGATCTAAAACGCTAGTTGTTCCTGCTACGATTAACTCATTGATTTTAGTAGCCTCTTGACCTTGAGTTGCAAAGACTTTCCAAGACTTAGCAGCCTCAAATAAGGCAATCCCTGATTTCTTAACTTCTTCAAGAGTATCATTATCTTTTCTGATATTTTCTATAATGTCATTTAAATCAAAATTTCCAGATAAATTGTTTACTACTTTCTGAATTAATACGCTTACAGGCTCTATCATCTTTAATTCAAAAATACTTAGCCAATCTTCAATATCTAGTTCATTAGCAGCTAAAGCAAACTTTCTATCTACAGGAATCTTTCTTTTTGCATATTCATCATAATGTCCTGCAGGAACCCAGATATTTGCCGGTAGTTCTTCTGCCTTTAAATCCCAATCTTCTAATAATTCAATATCTTGATCATTTCTATATTTCATTGTCCAAAAAATTCCCATTGTATCAAATATTAATGGAGCAATATTATCTTTAACTTCTGGAGGTAATTTAGATAATCCTTCAGCCAAAACTCCAATGGAATAAGATTTTCCACTTCCCCTTTTTCCAGCAATTAAAATTACATGGCTTTTAATTACATCTAACCATAACATATTGGATAATGATGTATAATTTCCCATCTTGACATATCCCTTTCCTAAATAGATTCTTCCCTTATCCCCATACCTCTCTCTATCTTCCTTATCTCTTCCTATAATTATATCGTACGGCATGCAATCATCTCCTTTAATAGACTAATCTAAATTGTTATTTAACTCTTTTTGTTGTGGATAATATAATAATAATGAACTAACATAAACCTTTAAATACCCCATTCACAAGAGATAATTAATTAAATATAAGAGAAAAACATGAAAATTTCAGAACTTAATATAGGTCAGGGAAATGTTGAAGTTGAAGGTACTGTCAAGGAAATTGGCGAAGCTAAGACTTTTAACAAGTTCGGTAAAGACCTATCAGTGGCTAACGCTATGCTAGAAGATGATTCTGGATCTATAAAGTTAACATTATGGAACGATGATGTTACAAGATTCAAGGATGGCGATAAGCTAAAAGTTGTTAATGGATATGTTAATGAATTCCAAGGTGAGAAGCAATTAACATCTGGGAAATTCGGAAGTTTGGAAAAAGTTGATGGAAGTTCTGCACCTGCAGAATCTTCTGAAGAAGCTCCTATAGAAGAAGCTCCTACGGAAGAAACATCAGAAGAACCGGCTGAAGAACCAATAGAAGAAGCTCCAGCTGAAGAATCTGCTCCCGAAGCAGAAGAAGCTCCAGCTGAAGAAACAACAGAACCAGAAACAACTGAAGAAGCAAAAGAACCAGAAGAAACAGTATTCTAAAAATTATTATTATTTTTTTATTATTATTTATATCTATTCAACCCACTAGAGACAACTAAGTCAACTTTCTTTTCTTTTAAATAATCTATTTCTTTATCTTCTAAATCCATCTTATTTTTAGTTTCTTCATTTAAACTATCTAATATTAAGGGCATTAGGTTTTTGTCTTTCATAGCTTTCTTTTTAGACATATGGCATAATTTTGCATATTTTTCAACAATAGCCTTTATCTTAGCATTTCTCATATTAGCCATCCAAATCTTTAATATTCTAGTCGGCTTCTTATAGCTAATAAACCGATTATTTTTTAACCTAGTAGCCGATGCAACTCCTCCGCTAAGAAAAAAACTCTGATAAACCATAAACCTCCAGTACTGATTCCTATAGATTCTCCCCTTGAAAATATCTGCTCTGCTTAAACATTCATAGGCTTTAGTTAAAGCTTTCCCTTGATATTCTAGAGGAATATTTTCTTCAATCCACAATAATATTTCATCAAGATTTAATTCACTATTATCAAAAATTCTTAAAGTTTGTTGATCAACTTGATTTTGGAATAATTTCTTCAAATCATTAAAAATATCTTGTTTCTTTTCTCTTAAGGAAATATCATCAATATTTTCTTCTCCTAAAAGAATTACACTTTCTAAATCATTTAGTGCAGCCCGGACATCCCCTCTAGCTCCTTTAACAATAAGATCAATAGTTTCTGATTTGATTTTTTTATCCTCTTTCTTAAGAACCTCAGTTATTATTTGTTTTACATCAATATCAGATAATTCTTTCAAGCTGATAATTTTACAACTTTTCCTTAATAGACTGAATTTCTTTTTCCAAATATCGTTAGAAGTTATGATGATGGGAACTTTGGTTTTACTTATCAAAGCTATTAGTTCTGGTAAGCCTCCACGATCACTTCCAGTAATACCATCTGCTTCATCCATTAAAATTAGTTTATCTTTTCCAAATAGAGATTGTTGTTCTAAACTAGGTTTTAGAACAGCCTCTAAACTAGATCTATTTCTTAGATCACTAGCATTCAATTCAAATAATTCTAAATCATTCTCCTTAGCTAATGCTAATGCCATACTAGTTTTTCCAGTTCCAACAGGGCCATTTAGAATTAAAGCTTTTTTAACAGGAAACATCCTAAGAAAATTTCTAACCTCCTCTACAGCGATAGATTGTCCTTTTATATCGTTCAGATTATCTACACGATATTTTTCGATTAGTGGTATCATTTAAACACCTCTGCCAGCCATTACAAAACTAGCTAACAAAGCTTCAAGTTGTATAAACTCATCACTACCTTCTGTTAACCTAAATTCAATCTCTCCAGTCTTTTCTGTTAATCTAACCTTAATTTCAGGGTCAATTGCTAGTCCCCAGATTTCTTTTTGGATTGATTTGATTATATCACTTCCGGATACTGAATCACGTAACATAACATCTAATAGTTTTTCTTTGGATTTTAAGAAATCTCCACTTAATGCATATTCTAATACAATCTTAACATCACCTGGTTTAGCAGTAGAACTAAGTGTATTAACCAAATCAGAAGTTATATTATTTGTAACGGCTGCAGTAGCTTGTAATAAATTTATGACTCTTCTACAATCTCCTTCACTATCTTCATATAGAGCTTCAATACTTTGATCATCTATCTGCAAATTTTCTTTTTCAGCAATTAATCTTATTCTTTTTTCAACATCTTTTCTTTCTAATAATTTAAATCTAAGAATAACACACCTAGATTGAATTGGGTCTATAATCTTACTGCTATAATTACAACTCATAACAAATCTACAATTGCTGCTATAATTTTCCATAGTTCTTCTTAAAGCTTGTTGGGCCTCTTTTGTTAGAGCGTCAGCTTCATCTAAAAATATAACTTTGAATTTAACGTTTCCAAGGGGTTTTGTTCTTGCAAAATCTTTTACCTTCTGCCTTACAACATCTATTCCACGTTCATCACTTGCATTTAATTCCAAATAATTCTCTCTCCAATTATCTCCATATAATTCTTTAACTACAATTAAGGCTAAAGTACTTTTTCCAGTTCCCGCAGGTCCTGCAAATAATAAATGAGGGATATTCATTGCATTAGTAAGATTCATTACTCTCTTAACTATCTCATCTTGTCCTACAACACCTTCAAACTTCTTTGGCCTATATTTTTCAGTCCAGATACTAGTATCTTGTTCCATGTATAAAATCAGCTAATTGTTTTTATAAATATATTTGTGGTAAGAAGCATTGATTTTAGATAAGTATGTATAATGTGTGGGGATTAATTGGGTTTTGGGAATAGTGAAAAATAATTAATCGCCATGGATAAGTCTATCTAAAGCTTTTTTATGTGCGCGAGCTAAATCTTCTTCTGAATTGGCAATCATACAACAAGGTTCACTTCTAATATATCGTATTTCTATAGGTACATCATCAATCTTTCCAGAATATTTTGAGCTTTTAGATGAAGATCTTATAATTAATTCATCAGGATTATCAAAAATTATAGGAATTTGTCCTTCTAAACTTATTATTCTTAGTGGTTTTCTGAAACTATCTTTTGAGAGATGATTTTTATTATCTCCAGAGTCATTTCCTGGTTCTGAGACTGCAGAGTACATCCCTTTGTTTCCATTATATGCAAAATATTTGACCATGGGTATTTTATTTGATTTTTTTAAAAATTAAACGTAATTATTTAAAATAAATTTGTGTTTTTAAATCTATCTAAATTTTTTGAAAATAATTTATTGTTGGTTTTAAAATAAAAATTTAGTTTAAAATATCTTCAAGGAGATTATCTTCTTTAGTCCCTCTATAGGGATTGGGTAGTTCAATAATTGTTTTATCTTTAAGTGTTATTTTATCCCACCATATACTTTCGACTTTTTTTGAAGAAATTAGTTGACCTCTGGACCATGCACGAGTATCTTCTGGAGGATTTTCTATAGCATATGCAATATCTATATCTGAAGCTATTCTATCTACATACCCATTATCTTCTAACATATAAAATAATCCATTTCCTAATTCATGATATTGAAGGTCAATATTTCTAACCTCAGGCTCCCCTAATCGCTTATTTGTTTTTTTAAGATAAGAATCAATTAAATTTTTCTTTATTATCCAATCTAACTGTCTTGATAGTTCTAGTGGTTCTTCCTCTAATGAATTTAAAGTATTTATCCATCTATTAAGTATTTCATCAGTCATACTATCTCTACCGCGATATTCAGTATCTGCTTGTTCATAGTAAAATTTTTGAATTTCAATAGCACTAAGTCTTCCTTTATTAGTGTCTATTTTTGTTTTTAGATTTGGATCTTGAGATAGTTTATGAAGGCTTTCAAGCGGATCTTTGATAGATATATTTTCTAGTTTTCTATCTTCATATAAATCTAAAATTAATGCCATAGTCCCCATTTTTAAAAAGATAGAAGTTTCAGAAAGATTTGCATCTCCCGAAACAACATGAAATCTATAGTATCTGTGTTCAGAAAGAGATGCATCTCTTGTATTAACAATTGGTTTTGCACCATAGGTTGTTATACAAGAAATATCACAATCAATGCTTCTTGCTTTTTGGGATATTTCATATTCTCCTCGATTATTAATAGAACCACTGCCTGCAAAGATTATTCTAGTTACTAAAAATCCTAGCATAGAATTATAAAGTTTGTCTTTATCTACGTTAGAACGTTCCATGCAGTAACTTTCATGAGATCCATAGGAATTTTCATAACTATCAATATTGTTCTTAAATAATCTTAATTTTTTTACTTTTAATTTTTTCAGGTTTTTTGGAATTATATATTCTCCTGCTTTATCCCACATCATTGCATCTAGAGGATTTGTTGTTTCAGGGCTAGCATATTCTGGATGATTACAATCTACATAAATTCTTGCTCCATTTTCTATGAAAGGTTTTGGATTTTTTAGTCCCCAATTAGAACCATAATTTCCAGGTAGCCCATATTCTTGTTCTGTGCCCATAACCCTTTTTCTAGTCCATAATAATTCAGCAGAAGGTTTAGATTTTAGATTATTATCTTTATTTTGAAATAAATTTTTAATAATAGATAATAGGTTTTTCATAGTGATAAAATTAAAAGCCACACCGAAGTGTGGGCTAAAAAATAAATTGGAGAAAATTATTCTCCTGAATTTTGTGTATAGTCTCTTGCAAGAGTTCTATCTCTTGTTACAACACTATCGACATTTTCCAAAAAGTTGTTTTCAAACCCTAAGGAATTATCAGTTTTTGGATTATCTAATAAAGCTGTTCCGCTTCCAGAATTGTAAGAATCTCCAAAAGAGTCATATGTTTCTCTAGTCATTTTTAACCTCCATAATTTAATAATAGTATAAGGGTTACAGAGTATTTAAGTTTTTTATAAGTATTAAAAGAGTATTAATGCCCCCACCGGGCAGAATTACTTTGTCTTTAATATAGTGGGAATCTGTATTTTATTATATTATGTAGTAGGAATAATAGTATAAATAATTTTCTACTTTTTAGCGATATTCCATAAAAGATTAAAGAAATTTTTATAGCTTTTGACAACTTCT
The DNA here is from genome assembly GCA_964450665.1 of Candidatus Woesearchaeota archaeon. Taxonomy (GTDB): domain Archaea; phylum Nanobdellota; class Nanobdellia; order Pacearchaeales; family GW2011-AR1; genus ARS1285. The sequence continues at coordinate 24,075 of CAYVEM010000001.1, forward strand.
CCATCATTAACGAAAGTGCAAATAGGATCTTTTGTTAAATGGATTGTAGCAACTCCTTTTTTATAGATTAATATCCAAGCAGGTGTAACTAATTCCTGAGTTAAATACTTAACTTCTGTTAGTTTAATTTTTTCTCTTTTTTTACCCAATTCTCTAACATTATAGTTAAATAATAATTTAATTCTTATCCCTTTCTTTGCTCTACGTTTGTTCCAGTCTAAAAAATAACCTTCATGTCTTTCTGCTGCATATTTTGGAAGACCAATTACAAGAATTTCTTCTTTTGATTTAGAATTTCTCAAAACTGATTCATAAAAACTTTTAATTCCTCTAATCCCTTCATACAAAGTTGCAATTGTCTTCTTTTCATTCTTTTCTTTTTGAGCTTTTAATGATGGCAAAATTTCCCTTATTTCATCTTCAGATTTAGTTATTTCTTTCTTTTTTCTATCCAAATAATCAATTATTCTTTCAGGATCCGTAGCTAAGAAATATTTAGTGTTATTTTTTTTTATATGGCTCACTAATCCTTTTTTAATTAGATTATCAAGAATTTCATAAATTTTAGAAAGCGAGACACTTGCTTCTTTCGCAATAGGCCCTACTGTATTTTCTCCTATTTTTATCAAGGAAAGATAAACTTTTGTTTCCCCATTTGTTAATCCAATTTCTTTCAATAATGTCTCATGCATATAACCCTATTCAATTCAAGGTTTTTAATCCTTTCTATTTCAACCCCCTAAGGGGAAGATGATTCTTTTATAGAACTCTTTTTAGCTTCCTTTATGGAAAAGAATATTAAAAGTGCCCAGTGGAGGCTTAAAAATGTAGGAAAATATCATAAAGAAATAAAGTTAGAGGCAGTATACGGGCCAATAAATTCAAGAAGATTAGGTTTATCTTTAGGGATAAATCCTATTCAAGGAGGATTTGCTTGTAATTGGAGCTGTGTATATTGTCAATATGGTAAAGATAGCTTAGATGACTTTATAAAAAGCGGTAAAATCAGATTCTCTACTCCAGAAGAGATTAAAATTGGTTTAGAAAAAAGATTATCATCAAATGAACATTATGATTCTATTTCAATTGTTGGACCTACTGAACCAACTCTGAGTCCAGATTTTGATAAGATTGTAGATTTAACAGTGGAAATGAGAAATAAATATAGGCCAGATATTTCTACCGCTTTAATTACTAACTCTTCAAAATTAATTGGATTAAATCTAAAACCCTTAAATTATGTTTATATGAAATTAGATATAGGAAACGAAGAAACTTTTCAAAAATTTAATCGACCAAGAGAAACAACCCTTGAACAAGTTGTTAATCAAATTAAAGGAGCTGATGTAGATAAAAAAGTCATACAAACAATGCTTTGTTCTGGAGAAGCTGGCAATTTTAATATTAAAAATATTTCAGATTATATTGGTCTTTTGAAAGAAATAAACCCTGAGGAAGTTCACCTATATTCCTTGCTTTATATTCCATTCCCAAATATTGATGTATCCTCTGTAAATAAAAAAAAGATGAATTTAGTAGCTGATCGTATTAAATCTGAAACTGATTCAGATGCATTAGTTTTTGTTGATCCAGTTAAGGAAGGGGAACAATTTAGATTTTAGTAATCGTGCATGAAGATGGACAGAATTAATATGATTTTCTAAGTCTCCAATTATTAGAGTTTTTGTTTAAATGCCCCCACCGGGATTCGAACCCGGGTCACCGCCTTGAGAAGGCGAGATGCTTG
>CAYVEM010000001.1:25921-48578 GCA_964450665.1 Candidatus Woesearchaeota archaeon
ATGCCCCCACCGGGATTCGAACCCGGGTCACCGCCTTGAGAAGGCGAGATGCTTGGCCGCTGCACTATAGGGGCATAAAAATAGATAACTAATTTGCTTTATAAATCTAATTATTAAAAATTATTCGCTAGAAGTAACTTTGTAAACCTTATACTCTTTCCTAACTTTTTCTTTAACCTTTATTCCAATCTCATTTCCTTTCTTAGCAGCATTTACATTTTCATTATTAATCTGAATACTCTCAATAGGCATATCATAATCAACCTCTCCACCTACAAATTTTATAACATCGCCCACCTTAAGAGGACTAGTTAGTTTAATGGCAGCTACTTTCAGATGATTGAAATAATTACTAACAGTTCCAATTTGTTTTTCAGTTGTCATGTTTAATAGTAGAATAGTAAATATATAAAGTTATTGAAAATAGCCCCACCAGGATTCGAACCTGGGTCATTCGGCCCAGAACCGAATACACTTGACCACTGTGCTATGGGGCTACTATAAAAAAACAAACAATACCTTTATAAATCATTCTTTTTATCAATTATCATGAAGAGATCAAGTAGAAGATGGAAGAAAAAACGCCAAATGAGATGGAAATGGCAAAGAAAGATACTGAAAAGAGTAAAACGTAAGAGAAAACAAAGACGTGGCAAGTAGTTTATCTTTTAAGAATTATTTATTGAAAATTATATAATTTAGTAAGATAAATCAAGATAAGTTTATAACCCATAATATATATTTTATAATATGTTTCACATACATGATTATTTACATGGCCCTATAAGCCATTATTTCAAAAATAAAGAGATGGATGAACTTTATGTTTCAATAGGCATAAAAGCATTGGCTCAATCAATAATTCAAATTTTTATTCCAATTTATTTATACAAACTAGGATTTAGTATTTCAACAATAGCACTTTATTATATAATACTTTTTACATCGATAACATTCTTTATGTATTTTTCGATGAGGTTAAATTATCATTTAGGATTAAAAAAGGTTCTATCTTTAGGTACGTTTGTATTAATTGGATATTATTTTCTTTTAGATCAATTATCTAAGGGAAATATACATTATTCAATTGTGGCAATAACTATAGGACTAAGTATGGCCATATATTATTCCTCATTTCATATATATTTTACAAAATTCTCAGATAAAAAACATGAGGCATCAGAGATATCTATGATAAGAGCATTGTTTAAATTTGCTGCAATAATTGGACCTTTAATTGGAGCATTCTTAATTACAAGAGGTTCTTTTAGATCTTCATTTATAGTAGTCGTAGGACTATTATTTATTTCAATATTTCCGCTATTTTTAACAAAAGATAAAAAGATTGATAATCCTAAAATATCTATAAACAAAATATTAAAAGCAGATTCAAAAAAGAAAGGTTTAGCCTATATTGCATCAGGAATTATTGGTGTAACTGCAGGAATTCTATGGCCATTATTTATTTTTCTAAACCTAGAAAAAGTGATAACACTAGGATTCATTATCTCAATAGGATCTTTAATCACAATTTTCTTCTTATTCATGATTGGCAAAATAGCAGACAAACATAAAAGGAGAATGTTAAAGGCAGGTATCTATAGTCATTCAATTACATGGCCAATAAGATTGTTTTTTCTAACTCCTGTTGGAATTTTTATAATGAATATGTTATCCTCAATAACATTATTAATGATAGACCTACCATTTTCAAAAATTACTTATGAAAAAGGAAGAAAATCAAAAAATATAGCTAATTATTTCTTATTTAGAGAAATGAATTTACAAATTGGTAGAATAACTGTATTGCTTATAGCCTTTTTTACTGGAAGTATATATTGGACATTTATTCTTTCATTTTTTGCTACATTTTTATACCTAGTTCTACTTAAAGATAAAAAAGATTTCCCATTACTTTCTCTTCTTCCTTAAATAAAATATTTATTATAATAAAATGAAATCCAAAGCTTTATAACTCTTATATGCTATAATAGTTTATCTTAAATAAAAAGGAGGTTAATTAATAATGGCAAATTCAGGTACGGGTACGTTATCTGCTTTAGTAAATTTAGCAGTTTGGCTTACAGGAGTTTTAGTATCTTTGGCGGTAGGATTTGGAATGGTGGATGGAGTCTTAGGTGTAAGATGGATACCAGTTTCTGTAACAGTAATTGCTGGATGGGTTGTTGTAATATTAACATTGGTTAGTTTAATACTTGCAATAATTGATAGAGCACAATAATTATTTTTTTTTTGTTTTTTTAATTAATAACATTTATAAAAACATAATTCCTATTTAGATTAGTAATACAAATTAAAAATGATAAGTTGGATAGTAATAATAATTTTGATTGTCATAGGAATATTTGCAATTAAATTAAATCATATTAAACATAGATTAGTTATAATTCTATTAGTACTCTTAGCATTATTCTTATATTCTACAATGCATTTTGTAACTGTTCAGAATGATACTGATTTGACTAGCATTGAGGGGGTTTTCTCAACAACTAAGGTTTATGGTGGTTGGCTAGCTAATGGGTTTAATAACCTTAAAGAAATTACTGGAAATGTAATAAATATGGATTGGAAAAATTCAAATTCTAGTTTTTTTGAAGAATAATCTTTAGATTTTAATTTCTATATTTAATTTATCCTCTTCTTCAATTAGTTCTAATTTCTCTACTAATTTATCATCAGCATATATTTCTAAATAGTTTCCAATCTTTTCGATTTTTATTGGTTCTTTGGATATACATTCTCTTGTTTCAATCTCTTTGATATCATTAATCAAACAAGTTCTATTCTGTTTGCCAGTTAAATAAACATCTTCCTCTAAATAATCTAAATTATAATTGTACTGACATTCATTCCATTCACTACAATTATCATTATTGATAATATTACTGATTACATTTCCTACAAATTTAGCATAATTTCCTAAGGGAATAAAAATAACTGTTAAGATTATCAATAATATAACTAAAATTAAAAAAATTCTTTTGGGTTTTATTTTCTCATTCCTCATTTTTGTAATTATTAAAATTCTCTATATAATTAGATTTATTGATGATATTTAAGTTTTACTGAATAATTATGGAGTTTTCAGTTTTTTAATGAAAATTCATAGACATATAATTCTTCAAAAGGAATTTTTTCTTTAGAGAGTAATTGATAATTATATCTTAGTGATTTAGCATTTTTTAAAATAATCTTTGGATGTGATAATGAAGAGAATAATAATAATATCTTACCTCCCTGTTTTAATTGTGATGTTGCTTGTTTTAAGAATTTATTGATAATTTCGTATCCCTTCTTGCCGGCAGTAGTTGCTAGTTGACTTTCTTTTGGTTCTCTTGGATCTTCTGGGAGATAAGGAGGGTTAAAGATTATTAGGTCAAATTTTTCTATTTTTATTTTGTTAAAGAGATTAGATTTTATTGCATCAATTTTCTTTTCGGTTAAATTTTTTACTGCTTCAGGATTCTTATCTACTGCGAGAATTTTTTTGAATCCTAGAGAAATACAAGTTTGGGCCTGTATTCCCGATCCAGAACCCATATCTAAAATATTTATAGATTTATTTTTATTTTTTAAAAAATTTTTTAATGTCTTTTGGAGAAGATAAGAATCCTCTGAAGGTTTATATATCATTTTAAGCAGATAAAAAAGATAGTATACTCTCTCTAAAGAAAACTGTTGATGCTAAAATTCCTATAAGAAAAATTAATATTACTAAGAGAATTATTTCTTTTTTATGTGATTTCTTTTTTAATTTTATATTTTGTTTGGGTGATTGAATCTCTTTTTTTTGGATTTGATTTGTAGAAGGTTTTATGTTTGTTGTAGGAGATTTGGATTGCATTGGTTGTGTTAGTTCTTGTAGTTCGTGGGAGGCCATAGGTTTTTGTCCATAAACGTCTAGTTTGTTGGTAGGTCTTATTTGTTGTGTTTGAGGAAGTTGGGATGGGATGGGTTGTTGGGGAGGTTGGAGAGGTTGAGAGGATGGAGGTTGTTGAGACATAGCATTTTGTAAGGATTGTTGAGATTGTAATCTTTGTTGTTGTTGGTTTTGAGCTTGTTGCATTTGAGGATCTGTTTGAGGTATCTGTTTTTTTCCTAGAATTCTCTTATTTTGTGCCATTATCAATTGTTCGTTTGATTTGGGTTCTAATGTTGGCATTGTTCCTCCACGAACATATCTTGAAGCTTCCTGTACCTGTTGAGGGTCATAGCCTGAATTTGTTAGTACTTGCATTGCATGTTGTAAAGGTTCACCATGATTTACTGCATTTCTTAGAACTGTAACTATATCTTCATTAACCATATTCTCTTTTTTATAATTAGCTAATATTGTTTAAATAAGTATCGGAATAATTTTTAATAAATTCTTTGGTAATGTTTATAAATTAATGATATATTAAGGTTATATGAAGGGTTTGATTATATTATTGATTTTGGTAGTATTGGGAGTTGGTAGTTATGTATATTTTACTGCAAATAATAATGTTGTTCTAGAAGAAGATTCTCCTTTAGTTATTTTAGATGATAGTTTGAATGAAATGGATGCTGTAAAAAAAGCTGAATTTGATGCTGCCATGGAAGATATGAAAGATAAAGTTATTGAGATGGATGATGATATGGATAGTGAGGCTAATTTAATTGCAGAAGGAGATTTTAAAGAAAAAGCTCATCATGTTGAAGGTAAAGCTTTGTTGATAGATGAAAATGGTAAGAAAATAATTAGATTTGAAGATTTTGATACTCTTAATGGTCCTGCATTGTATATTTATCTATCTTCTGATTTAGGTGATGATGATTTTGTTGATCTTGGACCTATTAAAGCTACAAAAGGGAATATAAATTATGAAGTTCCTGCTGGGACGAATACTGATAAATATAATAAAGTTTTAGTTTGGTGTAGACCTTTTAAGGTATTATTTAGTTATGCAGAATTAAAATGATTAAAAAAAAATTTAATGAGTTTCTTTTTTGGTTGCATGCTGGAATTATCTTATCTGGAACGCTATTAGGTTTATTTGTTTCAATGATGACAGTTTATTGGACAATCTTAATTCATAGAATTCATATTATTATTTTTGGAGGATGTATAATCAGCAAGTATCAAAAAAAACTAGGGGGACTTCCTAAAGATATGAAATTTTTACAATATGCTATTTATAGATTTAATGGAAATCTTATTAGTAAAAAGCAAGAAAGGATTTTTGATTATTCTTTAGTTAGTTGTTGTTTTATTATAGCCTTCTTATTTGGCTAAAGCTTTAGTTGTGCATGATTACTAGTTAAATGTAAGAATTTAGGTTTGTATCCCATTTCTTTTCCAAGTTCAATTAAAGGTTTGGTTTTTTCATGAGGGCCGTGAGCAGGGATTATATGTTCTGGATTTAATAAATTAATAAGATCTCTAATATCTTCGCGACCACCGTGCCCTGAAACATGTATATTATTGAACATTCGTATTCCTTTCTTTTTCAATCTTGTATCAAGCGCATTTCTGTTTTCTATTGTAATTTCTGTGGGTATTACTGATGATGAAAAAACAAGATGATCGTTTTTGTTTAGTTGATAATGTAATTTATTTCTAGCTATTCTATCTAATATGCTTCCAGGTTCACCCTGATGACCAGTGCATACAACCATATATTCTGCTCTGTTTCGGGCTATTTGTTTTAATTTTTTTTCTAGTTGATGTCGATAAGTAGCAATTTCTATGTCTTTTCTAAATGGACAACTATTTACTTTTGAGGCAGCATTGGTGTATTTAGCTAAACTTCTTCCCATGAATACTATCTTTCTATTTAATTTCTTTCCGAAATCTGTTATTGATTTTAATCTAGCAATGTGAGATGAGAAAGTTGTTACAATTAGTCCCTGGTTTCTGCTGTCTGTAGATAAAAGCACATCTTCTAACATTGTTCTTGCAACCTTTTCACTTGCAGTTTTTCTGTTAGCATTTGCATATAATGAATCGCAAATGAGAACCTTAACCCCTATTTTGGCAATTTCTTTCATTTTTTCATAGTTTGGTTTTTGTCCCAGAATAGGGTTATCATCTAATTTGAAATCATTAGAATAAAGTATCACCCCATCAGGAGTATGAATTGCTAATAATGCTGAATGTATTGTTGAATGAGTTATATTTATAAATTCTACTTTATATTTTTTATTCTTTCCCTGAACATAGTAGTGACCATTAGGTTGAATTGAAATTAATTTATTTCTTGTTTGAATTTTTTCATCTCTTAGTAGAGTTTTTAGAACTTCTATTGTGAAAGGAGTTGCAATTATATCTGCATTGTATCTATTTGCAATATAAGGAAGTGCCCCTATATGATCTAGATGAGCATGGCTAGGAATTATTGCACGTACTTTCTTTCTTAATCCTAATTTATCTAAGATTAAATCATCGGGAATTGCTCCAATTGATCTAAATTTCTTTTCAGAATATACTCTCTCAGATTCTTGTAATGCTACAATAGCAGGTAGATGAAAGCCACCATCTAGAATAATGACATCTTCTCCAAGATCTATTGCCGTCATGTTTTTCCCGACTTCGTTAAAGCCACCTATAGGTATTATTCTTATCATGTTTATTCCTCTTTTTTATTGAAAGGTGCGAATGGTTTATATAGTTATTCTATAAAAATATTCTATTCCAAAGGCAGATATGTTTTTTTATGTATTTTCTCATTTTTTACAATTAAATAATTTTCAATTTGAAAATTAGATCTTATGTCTTTTATTATTTCTATCTCTTTTAGCGATTCTACATATATTGCTATTTGATATTCTCCTATAATTTTAATAAATTTTATTATATTTCTATTATTCTTAGCGTAATCTGAAAATTTGTCTATTTCCCTTATACCTTCGCTAGAAAATCTTAAGAAGATTATCTGCCTATTTATTTCTAATTTATTATGATTTAAGGTTGTTGAATAACCTCTAATAATATATTTTCTTTCAAGTCCTTTTTTTATACTGACTGCTGTTTTAATAGGCATATCTAATGAATCTGAGATTTCAATTAACTTTTTATCAGGATTTTTAGTTAATTCGTCTAATACTCGTTTTTCATTTTTAGATAGTTCTCTTAGAATTCTATCTCCAAATAAGATTCTATCTTCATCATAAAATCTCCTAGATAAATAGTTTCTAGGATATTCATGGGCTACAATTAATGGGAATATAAATTGAGTTCTTAATTTTCTAAAAAATTTATAGATTATTTCTGTATGAATTTTATTGAAAGCTGATAGATTTTGTGTAGTGTATTCCACTAATAAATCAATTCCTTCTTTTCCTTCTTCTATAGTGGTTATCGACGGAATTTCTAATAATTCTTCTAAAATATCTTTTTTGTTTGAAGGATCTAGGAAATTAAATCCAACTATAACATTTACGTAACCAAGCTTAACAGCGTCGATAACTGTTACATTTTTTGTTATAAATTTCTTCTTTTTTAGGCTATTTAGCAAGTACGACGCTGATTGTTGGCTAGTACCTATGGTACGACCTAATTCTTTTGTAGTAATTCTCGAGTTTCTCGAGTATTCAAGTACTAGTTTTTTAATTTTAGTCTTCATTTTTTGTAGAAAATGCCTTATTGCTTATAAATCTTTCTATATCTACAAAAAACCAAACCCATTTTTTTAAGTAGTTTATTTCATTGTTGTTATTAACAAATAGATACAAATATCCAAGAAATAATAAGTTTTTTGGTCAGAAATTTGAATAATTTAAATTTCTGTGTATGAAATTTGGAGAAAATAAAATGAATAACGGAAATTTCATAATAAGCAGATGGAATAGCTACAATGCAGATCTTGCATTGATTCCTGAAGATGCAAGTGCATTATTTGATCTTTATAGAGATAAAACTAACATTTTAGTTTTTATAGATAGAGAAGATCTTGAATCTAATAATAATTTTAATATGTTTTTAGCACTTAATTTGGCTAAGGAACTTAATTTTAATGTTGCTATAACAACTAATCATAATACAGATGTTGTTGAAAGGGCAGATATAGTTATCAATCTATTTAATTCAACTAGCAATAAATTTAATCTTGATTTGAGAACTTATGAAGATGATAATAGACATTTTTTTGATGTTAATGAATTTGTTAATATTAAAAGTGTTAATGGTATTAAGGATTTTATTGAAAGTTTGAAAAATGGATTTGAATTAAAGATTGAGGTGGAGAGTAGATGATGGGATTATTTAGAACAGTATATGATGGAACTCACTATAGGATTTCTATGGGGAATATTGAAGATCTAGAGAATAGTTCAAGAGCTTTATTAATTTATACCTCACATAATCCTCTTAGTTGTGATGGAACTAGTCCTGCTTATAGGTTTGGTAAAGGTTTAGCAATCAAAGGAGATCATGACGTATTCTTTACTACTAGTAATGATCCTAAACTTTCTGAATATGTAGATAGAGTGGTTGTAGGGCATAAAAATATTATTAAAGGTTTAAGTGGAGAAGTAGATCATATTCCATGCAGAGATACTGGAAGAAAATTATTAACAAAATTAACGGGGCAAGCTGCGTAAAATGATATTAAATGATAAATTTAGGATAGTGGTGGAGAGTAGATGATGGAATCTGGAAATATTAAGGTAGGAATTGAATTAGAAGGGCATCTTATTGATGAAAATGGGACTATTGCTAATAGAATTGATGATGTTGTAAATCATGAATATAATGATGGGAGTATCATTCCTGAATTGTCTAAATCAATGTTTGAATTAGTAACTCCCCCATATAGTGATCTGGATATTGCATATGAAGATCTTAATAATAGACTTAAAATGTTAAAAGGTATTACGGATGATCTTAATCTTCGTATAATTCCTACATCTAGTTTGCATAATGAATCTCCTATTGAAACTAGGGATTATGATAGGGCTAGAGGATTAAGAAAGAGAATAATTCTTGGTGAAGATCTTCGAGATTTGGAACATCATTTAACTGGGACCCATATTCATGTTGATAGATTGGAAGGAGATGAATTGGGTTATAAGCAATTTATTTTAATGCAGGCTATGGATCCTGTCTTTAGTTTGATGTCTTCTAGCCCATTCTTTCATGGAGAAAATTCTAGAAAGGATTATAGGGTTGAAATTTATAGGAATAAGGTTTTTGAAGATTTTCCACTACAAGGTCAATTGTGGGATTATCCTGTTTCTTTGAATGCGGCATTTGAAAAACAGAGAGATGCTTATAAGCAATTCAAAAAAAGATTGGAGGATAAGGAATTGGACACTGAAGGATTAACTGAACTTAATTGTGTTTGGGGTCCATTAAGACTTACTGACTTTAATACAATTGAATCAAGGGCTAGTGATTCTAATAAACCTGAAAATGTTATGGCTTTGTCATCATTATATAAGGGAGTTACAGAATATATTTTGGCTGAAAACCCTGAAGTTATTATAGATGAATATGATACCCATAGTCCTTCAGATTTATTTAAGGTATCTTCTGGAAAAATTGTTATTCCCTCATATAATAGATTAAAAGAATTTGAGAGAGTGGGTGTAGAAATGGGACTAGAAAACTCAGAATTAACATCTTACTTAGCTAACATCATAGTGACTGGATCTAGAGGTTTAGAGAATCCTAAATATCTAACTCCATTTGTACAAATGATCCAAGATAGAAGAAGTTTTGCAGATGATATAGTTAATGAGGCTAAAGGAAGGGGTATTGAATTAAATCATAAAATAGACGGAGATGGAGCTAGGCAGCTAAGAAATTATATTGCTGATAGTTATGAAACTAGTTTAAATTAGAATTCTTAAAATGAAAAATTTATTAGCATACATGGATAGTGATTTAATTGGTAATGTAGAGGACTCTACAGATTATCTAGTTAGAGAGATACTAGAGAATCATTCCAAAGAATTATCTGTCCAAGTAAGTGAAGATGCAAATCCGGAATTAGCTAAAGATTATGATGTTGTTTTATGCAGATTTGATATTCCTTTGAAAACTAAATTTTTAGAGGATGTTGCTAAATATGATGATGGCAGTAGACTATTTATCAATCCCCCATTATCTAAATTAGAATATTCTGATAAAGGATATTTAGAAAGATTTATTGGTTCTGATATAATTCCTGAAACTTTAATTAGTGATGATTCATCTCAACTTGCACAATTTATCCAAGATATCCGGGGAGAAGGATATGATCTAGTTTCTAAACCACTTGATGGAAATGGTGGAAGAGGAATATATAAACTATCAAGAGTTAAAGGTTCTGTGGAAGATAGTGAAATACATATTGGTTCTGAAAAAAAGGCAGGTTTGGAAGATATAGCTATGGATTTAACTAGTAATGGAACTAATCAAATTGTATTGCAAAGATTTCTTGATGGTATTGAAAAATATGGAGATACTAGAGTGAATACAGTCTTTTATGAACCTGCTTCTGCGATTGTTAGATTGCCAAAAGAAGGTAGTTTTAAGGGAAATATTAGTTCAGGAGCTAGTTCTGATAAAATAGAATTAATAGAGAGAGATTATGAGATTATAGATCAGGTAAAGCCTTTCTTAGAAGAAACTAGGGGAACTTGGGTAGGAATAGATATTATAGGTTCTAATTCAGGAAGATATTTTGGGGAAGTTAATTTTTCTAGTCCTGGAAACCTTTATGAAGCAGATAGAGTTAATGGAAATAAAAAAGGTGTTGAATTCTTAATACAGAGAATAAAAGACTGGAGGCCTAAAAAATGATTATAGATTTTCATTGCCATATAGGTAAAGATTCTGATGGAGGATTATTAGATATTCCTAGTTTGAAAAATTCTATGGATAAATGGGGAATTGATAAAAGTGTTATTTTTCCATTTAGTGGATCTCATGAAGAAATGGTGAGAAGTTCCTTACAGATTCTGAAAGAGAGTAAAAAAGATAATTGGATAATCCCTTTTTTAAGAATTAATCCAAAAGATACTAATGAAGAAGAATTACAAGAATTGTTTGATAAAGGATTTAAGGGATTGAAATTACATCCTAGTGGACAAAAATTTGAAGTAGATAGTGAAGATTTTTTTTGGATATATGAAATATGTGAAAAAAGAAAATTACCAATTTTAATCCATTGTGCAGAGGCTGTTGATTATGCGCATCCTAAAAGAATTATTAATTTGGCTTTAAAATTCCCAGACCTTAACATTATTATGGCTCATTTCTTTGGAAATGACATTGATTTAATTAAAGATGCAGTTAAACTTCCAAATCTTTATACAGATACCTCAATACAGGCTAGAACATTAAGAATTAATCAAGCATTTTATGAAAAGGGATTTGAGAGAATGATATTTGCTAGTGATGCTCCTTATGATAGTCAAGGAGTTGCTTTACTTAAGATAAGAGAATCTAATTTGAAGAAAAAAGATGAAGAGCTAATTCTTTCTGGAAATGCTATAAAGGTTCTTAGATTAAATAATTAATTAGGATTTTTTCTCAACCAATCAGCGGCTCCACCCATTACACTTAAATGATTATTATCTAATCTTGTTATTAATAGTTCTTCATTATAATTTTTAAGTCCTCTTTCATATGCTCTCTTAATTGCAGGTTCAAAGAGAATATTCCAATTATCTGCGTCTTCTGCTAAACTTCCTTTAACCAATATAGTATCTGGGTTATAATGAGAACTCATATCTATGAAGGCTTCAGTAATTGCATATTCCTGAACAGATCTTATTGATTTTTGAGGTTCTTGGTTAGGAGATTTTTTTAGTTCTGTATAAACCATTTCTCCAGTAATGTACTGAAAAACTAAATCTCTATAAGGGATATTGATTAAATCTTCAATTTGCAATCTTGGGTTTTCTTGTTTTGAATTATATGCTCTAAGTGCATTAAGAACTAAGTTATTTTCTTTAAATGAATCAAATCTATTTTCTAAGAAGAATCTTTTTGCCATATTTGCTGATGCATTTGCAGAGACATAGGCCTCAAGGTGAGATTCATGTTTACCTTCCCTAGATAAACATGCACATTCCATTTCTAGATACCTCTTAAATTCATTAGGTATTTTTGGTGTGGGTCCATGACCTGCTTCGATGGGATTAGGCAATATTGGGATTCCATCTTTTACTAAATCTACGTTATAACCTGAAGAGAAAGTTGATGTTAAAACTAATTTATTTTTAAATTCCGGTAGCCAAAGTGTTGCAGCCTGTCCTTCTCCTCTTACATCTCCAGTTATTGTAAATCTATTATAATCTCTAGAAAGATGTTTTCCAAAATCAAAACTTTGTGAGAATGGAGAATTTGCGATATTATTTGCTATTAATTCATTATCATTAATTGCTCCGGCTATACAACCTCCTAAAGGATATCCTGTTGGAATATTTGTTTTTATGAATCTTTCTATGCAGTCCTTATAATTTAAAAAATCTTTTAATGTAGTTCTTTTAAAATTAGATACCTCCCCAGTTTTAGAATCTACAATTCCTACCGAAACATTTGTTCCTCCCAAACCAAATGCTCCTAATTTTACCATTAAAATATTTATTTAATTTTAGTTATAAATCTTATTGCATTAAAGAGGTAGTTTTTTATATAATGATTAATTAATAATATCATGAAATTTTATGGAAATAATAGGTTATTAGTTGGAATAATTGTTTTGGTAGTTGTTCTTGGATGTATTGTTTGGTATGGGAATAGTATGGATAAGGGTATGGATAAGGATAGTATGGATAAAGATGATATTGGAAATGGATGTGTAAGAGATTCTGATTGTGTTCCTAAAACATGCTGTCACCCTTCTGCATGTGTATCGATAAAAAATTCTCCTGATTGTAGTGATCTTTTTTGTACAATGGAATGTGCTCCTGGTACATTAGATTGTGGGCAGGGAAGTTGTTTGTGTATTGATGGGAAGTGTAGGGCTGAGATAAATAATAATCTCAAATAACTTTTTATATGTGGTTTCTATTTAATTATATGAAAAAAGATGTATTTGTATTCCTATTTGTAATTTTATTAATTAATGGTATAGCAGGTCAAGAATATGTGCCGGGGGAGGTTATTGTTAAGTATAAAGAAGGGGTTGTTGGTTTGGGAAATAAAGTTATTGTGGATAATAAATTAATGATTTATGATAATGTAGAAGAGCCGATTAGTGAGAATAAAATCTTTGAGGATTTGGAATTATATAATTTGAAGTTTGATGATAGTTTAGATGTTTTAGATATTGTTGAAGATTATGAAGATATGGATTATGTAGAATATGCAGAGCCTAATTTTATTTTTACTAGCAATATTGTTCCAGATGATTCAGATTATAGCTCGCTTTATTGGCCAGCCAATATTAATATAGAGGAAGCTTGGAATTTAAGTGTTGGGAATAAAGATGTTGTTATTGCGATTTTAGATACAGGTGTTGATTGGAATCATCCAGATCTTGAATACAATATTTGGAATGGGAGTGATGGATGTGATTCTAGTATAGATAATAATAGCAATGGATATAATGGAGATTGTAGGGGATATGACTTTACGGATATTAATGTTACAAAATATGTTAATGATGGTTATACTTTGGTTAATGGAGAAGATTATGATGTTAGAGATAATGATCCCATGGATTTTGATGGGCATGGTACTCATGTTGCAGGAATTTCTGCAGGGATAGGAAATAATGGTGTTGGCGTTTTAGGAAGTTGTTATAATTGTAGCATAATGCCAATTAGATCTGGTTTTAATATTATTAATCCAAGTGGGAATTCTGTTGGTAGTTTAGAGATTGATGATGTTGCTGCAGCAATTTATTATGCTGTAGATAATAATGCTACAATTATCTCAATGAGTTTTGGAGGAGGAAATAGTAATACTATAAGGAATGCTATTGCTTATGCCTATGGTAATGGAAGTATTTTAGTTGCTAGTTCAGGTAATGATGGAACTAATAGTCAGCAATATCCTTGTGCATATGATGAAGTTATTTGTGTAAGTGCTATAGATTCAGATAATAGTGCTGCTAGTTATTCTAATTATGGAAATTGGGTGGATTTGGCAGCGCCAGGAACTGGAATTTTAAGTACTTCATATGATGATGCTTATGTAAGTTTGTCTGGAACTAGTATGTCAACTCCAATGATTGCTGGAATGATTGGATTGATTAAAAGTTTGTTTGATAGAAATCAAAGTGAAATTTTGAATGCTTTGAAAAGTACTGGAACTGAAGTTGATTTTTCTGGAACATTAATTAATAGAACAGATATTCATGCAGCAATGTTATCATTAGAAGACATAAACCCTATTGTTAATTTAAATAGTCCTGCAGATGGACATAATAATCTAACATTAAATCATACATTTATTTGCAATGCTAGTGATTGGCAGCTTTCAAATATTAAATTAGAGATTTGGGATTCTAATAAAAGTTTATTTTATAATATGAGTAAAAGTCTTTCTGGAGAATTTAATGAAAGTAGTTTTGAAACTACGTTGAGTAGAGATATTTATGATTGGAATTGTTTGGTTGAAGATGTTAATGGTAATAAAGCGTATGCAGATAGTAATTTTTCTATTTCTACTCTTAATGGATATGTTACATTGAATAATCCCATAAATAATACTTATACAAATTCTAATCTGACTATTTTTAATTGTTCGGTTAATGCTAATTTTGGAGAAGAACTTAGTAATTTAACTTTTAAAATTTCAAATTCTAGTGAGATAAAATATAGCAAAACTATTGATATTAATGGGATTGTAAATAGTAGTGTTTTTAATTATAGTTTTGATAATGAAGGAGTTTATAATTGGACATGTGAAGCCAATGATAATATTAGTGTTGCTAGTAATATTATAAGCTATGATATTAATTTGCCAGTTGTTAATTTGTTGGATCCTGTTAATGATAGTAGCTATGAATCAAATAATTTAGAATTATCTTTCACCTTTAATGTTAATGAGATAAGTAGTTGTAGTTTTGTTATTAATGATGAAATTCAAGAAACTAAGAACAATGTTTTAAGTGATAGTTTTACAAAGAATTTTGTTCCTGGAGATTATTCTTGGAAAATTAATTGTACCGATCTTGCAGGGAATATTAATAATTCTGAAACTAGAAGTTTTAGTGTTGATGCTGTTGAAGATAGCGGCTCTGGAGGTGGTGGAGGTAGTTCTGGTGGAGGTGGAGGTAGTTCTGGTGGAGGTTCTAGTAGTTCGACCATAACTCCAAGCATAATTAGTGAGCCAGTTGAACAAATTGTTGAAGAGCAAGTTATTGAAGAAAACTTTCAAACCGATGATTCTAGACAAAGTGGTATAACTGGTCTGGCTGTTGAAGGAGAGAGTTTTAATTTAAGTAAATTGCAAAAATATAAAAATAGAGTTAATATCTTTGTAGTATTGCTATTAGGAATTATTGCAATTCTATTCTATAGGGATTATAGATATGAAAAAGAAATTGCTAAAGAGATTAATAAATTGGAGAAAGAATAAAAGACAAAAATGAAACCATTAAAACCATCACATAGAGAAAGAAAAAGATACCTTTTAGTTAAAGGTAAAGATGTTAGTAAGAATAATATTGAAAAAATTATACTTGAATTTATAGGGGTTTTAGGATATGCGGAGGCAGGAATTAGTTTTGTTAAAATAAATAAGACTAGTGTGATAATTGCTGTTAATAGAGAAGCTGTTGATAAAATTAGAACAAGTTTTTTAATGAGTAAAAAAGATTTGAACATTGTGAAGATTAGTGGCAGTGTTAAGAATGTTAAGTAAGATAGTAATGTTTATATATGGAAGATTTCTATAAATATTGATAAGAGTGTATGTATTCATATCCAAGAACGAATTCTTGATTATTGTTTTTGGCATGGATAAGTTAATAAATAATAGATAATTACAAATAATATGGAGATTCCAGATATGCAACATCAGGTAATGGGTTATGATAGAAGTGCAACTATGTTTTCTCCTGATGGACATATTTTACAGGTAGAATATGCAGAAAAGACTGTTAGATTAGGTACTGCAAGTATTGGAATAAAGTGTGAGGATGGAATTGTTATTGTAAGTGATAAGGGTGAGAAAGATAGTTTGATAATAAGTGAAAGTGCTGATAAAATTTATGAAATTGATGAGCATATAATGACTAGTGCTGCTGGAATTTTGAGTGATGCTAGGCTTTTAGTTAATCATGTTAGAACAAATGCTCAGCAACATAGAGTTACATATGATAGTCCGGTTGATGTTGAAACAATTATTAGAGAAGTTTCTGATATAATGCAGCAATATACTCAGCATCCAGGAATAAGACCTTTCGGAGTTTCTTTGTTAATTGGAGGAGTTAGTGAAGGTAAGCCTAAATTGTATACTAGTGAAATAACTGGAAATTATTATGAATATAATGCCATTGCTATTGGTCAGAATGATGATAAGATTAAAGAAATTTTGAGAAAAGAATATAGAAAGGATATTAAGATTGATGAAGCTGTAAGGTTTGCATTGAAAATTTTTAAGGATGTTTTAGGAGATAAATTTGATATTAATAGGTTTAATGTTGGTGTGATTAAGACTGAAGATAAGAAGTTGAAAAAACTTAGTATTGATCAAATTAAGAATTTAGAATAATGGGCGATACAATAGCAAAATTACGATCTGGTAAGTTGTTTTTTGAAACTATGGTTGATTTGGATAATGCGATGAAATTAAGAAAGGGAGATGATGTTTCTATGGGTGATGTAATTCGTGATAATGCTATTTATACAAATTTGGGAAAGGGCATGAAAGCTGGATCTGCAGAATTAGAACAAGCATTTGGAACATCTGAATTTGAGAAGGTTGTTGAGCAAATTGTTAAAAAAGGTATTATTGAGGTTAGTCAAGAATTTAGAGATGAGGCTTTAGAAGCTAGAAGAAAACAAGTTGTTGATTTTTTAGTTAGGAATGCTATAGATGGGCAAACAGGGAGGCCTTTTACTCCAGATACATTACAAAATGCTTTGAAAGACGCGGGAGTTAAAATAGAAAATAAAAATGTTGAAAATCAGATTACTAGAATTGTTGATAGTTTAAAGCAAGTAATTCCAATAAAGATTGAAACTAAAAAATTGAAAGTTATAGTGCCTGCAATGCATACTGGAAAGGCGTATGGATTGTTGACAGAATATAAAGAGAAGGAAGAATGGCTTAGTAATGGTGATTTGCAGATAACTTTAAATATCCCTGTTGGGATTCAAATGGAATTTTATGATAAATTAAATAGTATTACGCATGGAAGCGCAATTACAGAAGAGATAAAAGAATAAAATGTTAGTGTTATCAAGAGAGAAGAATCAAGAGATATATATTCATATACCCGATTCTAATGAAAAAGATGGGTATAGGAGAGTATCTTTTATGCTTGTAGATATTAGGAGAGAAAAAGCTAGAGTGGGTATAAATGCTGATGATGATATTCTTGTTTATAGGAAAGAAGTTTGGGAGGAGATTGATAAGAATCGTAGAACATTCAATAAATATTTATCAGATAGAGATTGGAATAAGGCTTATACTATGTTAATTGATAAAAAGTGTCAGCCTAATGGAAAAGATTTAGATAATTTATCAAATGTAATGGGAGTTTCTGTTGGTGCTTTAGAAGCAAGTTTAGAATATAAAATATGATGGAAGAAGAAAAAATTATTGAAGAGAATAAAGAAGAACAAGAAAATGGTTCTGAAGAAATAGATAAAGATAATTCTCAGGAAGAGATAAAAGTTGAAAGAAAATTAGTTATTCCTGGTGAGACAATAGTTAGTGGAGATGATTATTTACCAGGAGATTATACTAAGAAAGAAGGAGATAATGTTGTTAGTAATAGATATGGATTAGCAGAGGTTAGAGGGAGAGTTGTTAAGATTTTACCAATTAGTGGAGTTTATGAACCTAGGAGAGGAAATACTGTAATTGGAAGAGTAAGTGAAATTAATTTTAGTGGATGGCAGATAGATATTGGAGGGCCTTGGAGAGCTTTTTTGCCATTGAATGAATGTCCGAGATTTATTAATAGAAATAATATTGGAGAATTTGCAAGTGTTGGAGATGTTTTTAATATTAAAGTTTGGGGCGTTAAACAGGGTAGTGTAGATCTTAGCTTAAAATCTAGAGGATTAGGAAAATTGGAAGATGGGAGAATAATTAAAATAAATTGTCATAAGGTTCCAAGGGTGATTGGTAAGGAGGGAAGTATGATAAATTTGATTAAAGATAAAACTTCTACGGAAATAACTGTAGGTCAAAATGGTTATGTTTGGTTGAAGGGTGAAATTGATGGAACTAGGAGAGCTGAAGAAGCTATTAGATTAATAGAGAAAGAAGCCGCAAGTGAAGGTTTAACAAATAAAATTGAAGAGTTTTTAGGATAATGGGATACACAAAAAGATCAGATGGAAGGAAGATGGATGAAATCCGTCCGATGAGAGCTGAAGTTGGAGTTGTGCCTAATGCAGATGGCTCAGCTTTATTTGCAACCGGAAAGACAGTTGCGATAGCGACTGTTTATGGTCCTAAAGAATTACATCCAGCTAATAAGAGAAAGCAAGATAGAGCTTTAATTAGATGTGAATATCATATGTTGCCTTTCTCAGTTAGTGAAAGGGCTAGGCCTGGTCAGAACAGAAGAAGTAAGGAAATTGGAATGATTACTGAAAATGCTTTGGCCGCAGTTGTAGATTTGAAAAAATTTCCTCAAAGTGTTATTGATGTTCAAGTATTAATATTGCAAGCTGATGCAGGTACAAGATGTGCGGGAATTAATGCGGCTGCAATGGCATTAGCTCATGCAGGAATTGATATGAAAGAAATGGTTGCAAGTATCTCAATTGGGAAGATTGATGATAAAATAGTTGTAGATATTACTAAAGAAGAAGAAGATTATGAAGAAGGTGAAGGTCCTACAGATATTCCTTTTACTTTAACAAGTAATGGGAAAGAATGTACTCATTTGCAATTAGATGGTAAAATTCAAACACATAGATTTAAGGAAGCTATTGATGCAGCAGTTGTCGCATGTGAAAAAGTATTAGATGTTCAAAAAAGGGCCTTGAAAGGTGAAGTGGTGAATGAGGGAAATAAATAATAAAAATGGATATACCAAATATAACTAAAAAGAAAATAAGAGAACTTCTTAAAGATAGTAATAGGATAGATGGTAGAGGGCAATTCGATAATAGAGAAATTGTAGTTGAGACGGATGTTTCAAATAAGGCAGAAGGTAGTGCTCGAGTTAAATTAGGTAATACTGAAGTTATTGTGGGAGTTAAATTGCAAACTCAAGAACCATATAGCGATCATAAGGATGAGGGTACTTTAATGGTTGGAATGGAGATTAATCCTAGTGCTGGAGAAAGATATGAACCAGGTCCACCAAAGATAGATGCTATTGAGATTGCTAGAGTAGTTGATAGAGGAATTAGAGAAAGTGGTTATATTGATTTTAAGAAATTGTGTATTAAAGAAGGAGAGGTTGTTTGGTCTGTAATGATAGATATTTATGCAATAAATGATGATGGTAATTTATTGGATGCTAGTGCTATTGGAGCAGTTGCTGCTTTAAAAATGACTAAGATTCCTGA
The DNA here is from genome assembly GCA_964450665.1 of Candidatus Woesearchaeota archaeon. Lineage (GTDB taxonomy): Archaea > Nanobdellota > Nanobdellia > Pacearchaeales > GW2011-AR1 > ARS1285. The sequence goes on from CAYVEM010000001.1 coordinate 45,545, forward strand.
ATATACTGAGGAAGAAGGAGTTAAGTATGGAAAATTAACTGATAATGGATTACCCTTGACTGAAAATGAATCCTTAATGATGACATTCTATAAGGTTGGAGATCAATTATTGTTTGATCCCATAAGAGATGAAGAAGATGCAAGTAGTGCTAGATTAACCCTTGCAATAAGTAAGCCTGGAAAGGATAAGATAATTAATAGTATGCAAAAAGGTGGATTAGATAGTATGAGTATAGAGCATTTGAATCAAGTTATTGAAGAGGCTGAGAAAGTTTATGATAAGATTTTTCCTGAATTGGATAAGAAAATTGAGGGATTAAAATAAATAGTTTTATAAAGGTAAATTTTTAATTTAATATAGGATGAAACCAGAATTACAAGAAAAATATACAAGATATGAGATTGCTCGTATTTTGGGTGCTAGGAGTTTGCAATTAGCTATGGATGCGCCAGTTTTATTAAAATTAAGTAAAGAAGAGATTGATGAATTGAATTATGATGTTTTAAAAATTGCTGAGAAAGAATTAGATGCTGAAGTTTTACCTATTACTGTAAAGAGGCCTTTACCAAGGAAGTCTGAGAGAGAAATTAAGAAATTATCGGATGAGGAAGTTAAAGAGAAATTAGAATTAAAAGCTGAGAAAGAAAAGAAAGAATTAGATAAGTTAGAAGAAAAGAAACAAGAGTTAGAGAAAACTGAAGAGAAAGAGATTATGGAAGATGGAGAGATTATGGAAATTGCTAATCCTGGAGATGAAGGTGATGTTGAAGAAGAGAAAGTGGTACAAGAGGTTTAATTTTATTATATTTTAATTCAAATTCTAAATTATAGATAATATTGGGAATAAGAAAAATTTTAAGGGTGAGATAGAGAGAGTTTTTTACTGCTGAAAATTTCTTGGTATTGTGGTTACTGAAATATACAAATGACTATAAATTAATTTCTTTTTTCATTTTTATGAAAATCTATTTTGCTGGTTCAATTCGTGGTGGAAGGGATGATGCTAATCTATATCTACAGATGATTAGACATATCCAACAATATGGAGAAGTGCTTACGGAACATGTGGGAGACAAAGAATTATTATCTCTTGGTGAGGACGGGAAAAATGATGATTACATACATAAAAGAGATGTGGATTGGCTTTTAGATTCAAATGTAATCATCGCAGAAGTAACAACCACAAGCCTGGGAGTTGGCTATGAAATCGGTAGAGGAGTAGAAAACAGCAAAGACATTTTATGTTTATATAGGCCTCAAGATGGAAAAAGTCTATCTGCTATGATTGCTGGATGTCCAAATGTAACAAATAGGGAATATAGGAATCTTGACGAAGCAAAACAAGTTATAGATGATTTCTTTCAACAATTTTGTTAAAATTTTGTTATATGAAGTGCGAAGAAATTCTAAAGATATAAAAAGTTATTTTCGTTGTTAACTGCATAATATTAACAATGATAATCAAAAAAATAGGTGCTAGGATTGTTAAAAATTCTCGGAGAGAGAAGACTATATTGATTTGGGTTAAAACGAAAAAGGGGAAGTTTGTTACTATTAGTCCGAGTGGGAAATCAACTGGAAAGTTTGAGGTTAAAAGTTATTCTAGAAGTTTAGAAAATGAGGTTAAATATATTGATAGGTTGGATGTTGATAAATTGGGTATTGAAAAGTTTAAAGATTTGAAGAAAATTGAAAATTATGTTAAACTTGGAGGTAATAGTTTATTTGCTTTAGAAGCTAGTTTATTAAAAGCACTTGCTGCAGAAAATGAAAGTGAGTTGTATGAATTTTTAGGTGGAAGAAAAATTCGAATAGGAAGTGTGGGCAATGCTGTTGGTGGAGGATTACATAGTAAGGGTGTAAAAAATAGAAAACCAGATATTCAAGAGTTCCATTTTATTAGTAAAAGTAAAAGTTTTATAGAGAATGTTAAGATAAATGATATGGCTTATAAAATGGTTGGAAGAATAATAAATGCTAGAAAGAGAAATGATGAAGGAGCTTGGGAAACTAATATTAGTAATGAGGAAGTTTTGGAAGCTATGAGATTAGTTAGAAATGTAATGAGAAAAAGAGGTATAAAAGTTGAGGTTGGGTTGGATATAGCTGCTAATAGTTTTTTCAATAAAACTTATAGATATACTAATCCTGGAATGATTTTAAATGATAATCAGCAAGTTGAATATGTTGTTGGTTTAATAGAAAGATATGATTTATTTTATGTGGAAGATGGATTAGAGGAAAATGATTTTAAAGGTTTTAGTGAGTTGTTGAAAAAGGTTAAAAAAATACCTAGTAAATCTTTGATTGTTGGAGATGATCTTACTACTACAAATCCTAAAAGGTTGTTAAAGGCTATTAAAAATAAAAGTATTAATGCTATCATTGTTAAGCCAAATCAGATTGGTAGTTTGTTGAAAGTTAAAGAAGTGATTGATATTGCTAAGGAACATAATGTTAAGACCATAATATCTCATAGAAGTGGAGAGTCGATGGATAATACTATTGCAGATTTAGGAGTTGGATTTGGTTGTGATTTTATTAAGACGGGGATTCATGGGAAGGTGAGAAGAAGTAAATTGAAAAGATTGATGAAGATAGAAAAGAAGTTGAGTAAAAAAAGATGAATAAGAAATATTGGTTTGTTATTGGTATAATTGTCTTGGTTTTGATATCTATAATTCTTACTAATCGTGGTAAGACTAATGATCAATTGAGAGATCTTGAAATAAAAGAGGTTTGTTTTGAAGAGAATTGTTTTCAAGTTGAGATAGCAAATACTGATGAAAAACGTGAAAGAGGATTAATGTTTCGTGAAGAACTTTGTTCTGATTGTGGGATGTTGTTTGTTTATGATAAGGAAGTTAAGAGTAAGTTTTGGATGAAAAATACATTGATTCCCTTAGATATTATTTGGTTAGATAGTGATTTGAAAGTTGTTCATGTTGCTAATGCTGTCCCGTGTGTTACGGAAGAATGTGAGTTGTATGGTCCTTCCTCGGAAAAAAGTCAATATGTTTTAGAGGTTAATTC
>CAYVEM010000002.1:0-10151 GCA_964450665.1 Candidatus Woesearchaeota archaeon
TGGATGATAGCTAATTTGATTTGCAACTTTTTTTGTGATTCCAGGTTTTATTTCTAATTCATCTCCAACTTTTATTGTTCCTTTTTTTAAGATTCCTGCTAGAACTCCTCCATTTAAGTTTTCTATTTTAGTTCCTGGTTTGTTGATATCAAAAGATCTTGCTATTAGAAATTCTGGAACTGATTTGGTGTCACGTTTTGGAATTGCTATTTCCATTAATAGATCTTTTATTTTATCTATGTTTATATTTTGTTGTGCAGAAACTGGAATTATTGGAGAATCTTCAGCTATTGTGTTCTTTACAAATTTTTTGATTTGTTGATAGTTAGTCTGAGCTTGTTCTTTTGTTACTAGATCAATTTTATTTTGAATAATAATTATCTTATTTACTTTTTTTGCCTGTAATGCTATTAGGTGTTCTTTTGTTTGTGGTTTTATTCCCTCGTTTGCAGCTATGATTAGGATTGCTGCATCAATAAGTGCCGCACCTGAAAGCATTGTTGCCATAAGCATTTCGTGTCCAGGACAATCTACAAATGAGATGTATCTTTTTTTCCCATTTTTTTCTAGGATTGTATCTGCGTAACCTAATTTTATTGTAATTCCTCTTTTTAATTCTTCTGAATGTGTGTCTGTAAACTTACCAGTGATCTTTGATAGGATTGTTGTTTTTCCATGGTCTATGTGTCCAACCATTCCTATGTTAAGCATTTCAGTTGGTATGTCTTTTGTCATAGAAAATAGTAAAAATAAGGATATATAAGGGTTTGGATAGAATTATTCTTTCTTTTCTTCAGTAGCTTCTTCTTTTGGAGCTTCTTCTTTAACTGGTTCAGCAGCAGGTTTGGTAGGTGTTTCAATAGGAGCTTCTTCTTTTGGAGCTTCTTCTGTAGATTCTTCTTTCTTTGTTAACTCTTCAAACTTCTTTGAACCTTCTTTTAGAACTTTAATGTTAATTTGATTTGTTTTGCTAGATATTTCTTCTCCTCTGTTGGTTTTTCTTAATCTTACTCCTTTTCTTGTGTCTTTCATTCCTGTTCCTCTTGTTCTTAGGATTCTATGGTATCCTGGACCTTCTAAGTCTTTGAATCCAGGTATTCCTGATAAATCACTAGTTCCAGTAATTTCTAATTCATATCCTGTAAGGTTTTCATCTAAATCGCTTCCAGAAAGTGTTTCTCCTATCTTTTTTCCAACTACAACTTCGTTTTCTGTCTCTAATTTATAGGTTTTTCCCTTGTGAGATACATTTATTTTAAATGCCATTTGATAAAATAGGATAAGGAAAGGGGTTTAAAAAGCTTGCTCTTGTAATTTTAATTTTTTTATTTAATTAGGGATTGAAACATAGTTAACTTTATCTATCAAAATGCTAAATAACTATATGCAATTGAATGATAAGCAAAAAGAGGCAGTTGAATTTGTTAAGGGTAATTTATTGATTATAGCTAGTGCTGGAACTGGGAAAACTACTACTATAGTTAATAGGTATGTGAATATGGTTGAGAATCATGGTTATTTGCCTGAAGAGATTATGATGACTACATTTACAAATAAGGCAGCGAAGGATATGATTGAGAAAATAAAAGCTAGTAGTGATAAGATTCCTAGATATATTGGGACGTTGCATTCGATATTTTTAAGAGTATTGAGGGTTAATTTTGATAAGATAGGTTTGTTAAATGGGTTTGTTATTTTGAGTGATGATAATGACAAAAGGAAAATATTGAAGGAAATTTTGAAGAATAATAGTATTTCAGATAAATATGAGAATGTATATTATTTTATGAACTGGATTTCTAAGTTTAAGAATAAGGGTATTTTGGCAGATGAGTTAGATGAAAGTGGTAGTTTAGATAATCTTAGAGATAGGAATGTTGTTGAAGAGTTGTTAGATGATGAAGTTTTGACTGTTAGTGGAGATCTTCGGAACAAGGTTAATCTGATTTATAAGAAATATCAGGCATATTTGAAGGCGAATAGTATGCTGGATTTTGATGATGTTTTGTTATATACTTTAAGATTGTTAGAGGAGAATTCTGATGTTCTTGAATATTATAAGAATAAGTTTAAGGCAATTATGGTTGATGAAGCTCAGGATTTGAATGTTGTGCAAATTAGAATTTTGGAATTGTTAGAGAATGATAATTTATGTTTAATTGGAGATGATTGTCAGAATATTTATGAATGGAGGGGAGCTAGTAATGAACTTGTTTTTGATTTTAGTCAAAATAAGAAGGCAATTTATTTAGAGGAGAATTATAGGTCAAAGGAGAAGATAATTAAAGCAGTTAATGATACGATAAAGGAAATGAGGTTTAAGATTGATAAACAATTACAATGTAGTAGAGAGATTGGAGATGATATTTATGTTAATTTTTATTTTAGTTTGAGAGAAGAGCTTACTGGTATTGTTAAGAAGGTTAAGGGTTTGATAGAATCTGGAGTTCCTGAGCAGGATATTGCAGTTTTATTTAGAACTAATTATATTGGCAAGTTTTTTGAAAAGGAAATGTTGAGAAATAGAGTTCCTTGTTATTTGTCAAAGTCTAAAGGTTTTTTTGAAAGAGAAGAGGTTAAGGATTTTCTTAGTTTTTTGAGATTGAAATTGAATCCAGATAGTGAATTGGATTTTGAAAGGGTTGTTAGATTGGTTGAGGGAGTGGGAGAAGTTAAGATAAGGTTGATTATTGAATATGCTAGAGGAGAGGGTATTGATTTGGTAGAAGCTTTAAATTTTTATGAAAGATTTGGAATTGAAAGTATTGCTGGTAGAAATTTGGTTAAAATGCAAGAATTGATTAAAGATATGGATGGAAATCCCAGTGAACAGTTTTTTGAGATATTTAATTATGAAAGATTGATAGAGAATATTTATCATTATGATATCACAAAGCTGAAAGAAAAGAGAGAGAATATAAAATTGTTGAAAGATTTGTATGCACCTTATGGAGATGGTATGGGAATTATGAGATTTTTAGATGAATTGATTGAAATTGATAAGAATGATAAGACTGAGGGGAAGGTTATGTTATCGACGATACATTCGGCTAAAGGGTTAGAATGGAAGCATGTATTTTTAGTTTGTTGTAATGAGGGGATTTTGCCCTATTATAAGGAAGAATTAGGTGCTGTTAAGAGAGATAGTGAGTTGAGGTTATTTTATGTTGCAATTTCAAGGGCGATGGATCAATTGTATGTTTCAGGAAGTAGAAGTCATAATTGGAGTGAGTATGACCCGAGTCATTTTTTGGAGTTAGTTTATTAAACTCCCCAAGTAGGTTTTTCTTTTCTTTTGATTTGTGCGATTTTTTGTAATGTTTGGATTTCATCTTGTCTTAATAGGTCTTTGTTATCTTTGAATTTTTTGAATTGGTTTTCGGTTAAGTCACTGTAAAGATATTCTTTGTCTGCTAAAACTCTGTCAAACATTAAGCCTGGAAGGCTGATAGCTATTTCTTTGCCCTTTTCGGCTTCGGGAACTTTCTTGTTGTTTTCCTGAACATCTCTGAGTTTTGCTATTTTATTTCCAAGTTCGTCCATTAATGGGGTTCCGGGTTTTGCTTTTCCGCCTTCAACTGCTGCTCCAAAGACAGCAGGATTTGAATTTCTGAAAACATATTGATGAAGGATTTTTAGTTTGCAAATTGTGGCCAAGCTTATTAGCTTACCTCTACGTATTTCATTTTCTTTTTCTTCTTTGAATTTAACTAGATCTTCAATTATTTTGTAAATTACTTCATTCTTTAAAACCTCTACTTTAGAATCATGCATTAGATCTTTTACTTCATCATCTTCTTCGACATTGAATCCTACTATCACTGCATTAGTCGGATCTTCTCTGAAGTTTGTTTCTGCTGAGATTAGATCTTTTTTGTTTATTTGACCTATCCCTGCTTTTATTATATCAATTCTTTCTTGTTTTAGTAATGTCATTAGTGCTTCTAGACTTCCTAGAGAATCTGCTTTGATGATTATTCCTCGTTCATTAGTTTCTAATTTATCTCCTATGTCTTGTTTGAATTCTTTTTTGATTTCTTCTAGATTGTCTTTAAATATTTTGAATGGCATTCCTGGTAGAATTCCTTCTGCATTAATTAGCTGCATTCTAACTCCTGTTGATGCTGTAACTTCTTTGTTTGGTTTGAATTTATTTGAGATAGGTTGAATTTCTTCTAAGACTCTAATTTTGCTAATAATTGGATCGTCGAAACTGGCAATTGCTATTTTATCTGTGGTTTTTAATGTTCCATCATATAGAATAGATTCAGCATATTGCATATCTTTTTCTTTTTTTATTTCTAGGATAACTCCTTTTGGTTCATCTCCTAGTTTTAAGTTTTCTTTAAGAAATTTTTCACTGATACCAGCTAGAGTTAGAATTAATTCTTGGATTCCTTCTCCTGATTTTGCAGAACATGGGATTAATGCTAATTCTTTTGTGAAATCTGTTACCTCATAATATGGTTTTGCATTGAATCCATGATGATGTAAGCTTCCAATAAGTGTTAGCAGTTTTTCTTGGAAAGAATTTTTAGTTATTGTTGATTGTTTATCTAAGTTTTCTTTTAATGAATTAGATTGTTTTCTCCATCCAGAAATATTATCAATTTTATTTAAAGCTATTATAAATGGGATTTTGTTTAGTTTTAGAATATCAATAACTTCTTGTGTTTGAGGTTTGATTCCGTCATTTATGTCAATTAATAAAATAGCTATATCAGCTAAAGATCCTCCTCGCTTTCTTAGGTGTGAAAATGCTGCGTGTCCAGGCGTGTCTATAAATAAAAAACCAGGGATATCTAATTTGATTCCTTGCTTTTCTATTAATGGGCATTGTTTTTTAATGTGATTTATTGGAACTTTAGTAAATGAAATTTTTTGAGTAATTCCTCCTGCTTCAGTATCATAGACATTTGTTTTTCTGATACTATCCAGTAAGGTTGTTTTTCCATGGTCAACATGACCTGCTACGGTGACGATTGGTTGTCTTATTTGTTTCATAATTATCCTAAAATAAGGGTATTTAAAAACCTTAAGGGTTCTTAACTTGTTTAGAATATTTGGTTCTGAAGATTTAGATTAGTATGATAAATATAAATATTAGGTTTTGTTAGTTGATATATGGGGTTAAATAGGATTTTGGGAGATAGAGGTAATTTAAATGATTTTAAACAAACTGAATCTTTTCCCTATTATGAATTTTATAAAACCTTTAGGGATTTTGGGATTCCTCATGAAGATTTAGTTGAAGATGTTGAGAAGTGGACTAGAGAACTTTTTAATACTGCTAGATATTCGCGAGATTATATTGAGAGAAATAATGCCTTTTATGAATTGGAAGGGTTGTATAAGGTTTCAAGATCAGAAGTTGTTGAAGATGCATTAATAAAATTGTTTCAAGATGAGGTTTATGGAGCTCCAAAAAAGCTTCTCCATGAAACTAAAGATTATGAATGTATAAAATCTATGGAATCTATTGATGAGAGAAGTTTAAAGAAGTTATGGCCCGCTATTTTATTGACTGCAGGAACTTTAGGATCATTTTTTTATTTGTTTTATAATAATTAGTTATTTATTCTGCAAAGGTCTTTGCACTCAATAGAACTAATATTCCCGCTACTATTATTAGCATATTGATAATTCTTTTTAGAGGATCTTTTTCTTTAAATATTTCAGGGATTAAGTCTGATATTGCTATATGGAGAAATCCTCCTGCTGCAATTGGAAGTAGGAAAATGGCTTGTTCTCTAATTCCTATGAAGAAATATCCTATAAGGCCTCCAAGGACAGCAGTTAGTTGAGATAAGAAATTGTAGAGAAGTGCTTTTCTTTTCGAGAATCCTCCGTAGATTAATACTGCGAAGTCAGAAATTTCTTGAGGTAATTCGTGTGCTAGGATTAATAATGAGGCTATAATTCCAAATGGGATTGATATTATGAATGAGCTTGCTATAATTATCCCATCTATGAAATTATGTATGGCATCTCCATAAAGTAATAAATAGACAAATGGCTTTTTTTCGTCTTCATGTTTATCGCAATGGTGTCCATGACTGCAATGGTGCCAATGTAAATATGTTTCTAAGAAAAAGAATATTATGAAACCTGATAAAGTTAGTAGGGTGGTTTTTACTAAAGATAATTCTGCTGTAGCTTCAGGTAAAAAATGTAAGAAAGCTCCTCCTAAAAGTGCCCCTGTTGTGAATGAAACAAAATAAATTAATGATTTGTGTAAATCTTTTTTGATTAATGAAAAAAATAGTGCTCCTGCAAAAGCTATAAATCCATTTATTATTGTTATGAGTAATATCCAATTTAGTGTAGATAACATGTTAGAAATAGGTTTTTTTGGTTTTTAAGCTGTTTCATTTAGAATATTTCTTGCAGTTTGTTCATCTTCAGGATTTGTTATTCCAATTAGTTTTCCTTTTCCTGGATAGTATTTTAATTTTATTTGGTTAGCTTTTATAAGATTTCCTAGTTCTACATTAAGATAGCATTCTTTTGTCCTGTTATCTTTATTTTGTAACTTAAAACCTTCTAGTAAATGCTTGATTTTATTTAGGGTTTCTTTTTGTATTAAGAAAATTCCAATGTTGCATCGAGTTTCTAAAGTTAAATTTTTGTCCTGATAGTTAGTTTTTGAAATTCCTAAAATTTCTTCTGCAGAAGTTATATAATCTCCTTCTACATTAAAAATTCCCCTATTTACTTCACCTTCTTCTGGAATATGTTCTCCTAAGGGATATCCTACCGTGGCATCAGTTTTATCATTTTGAATATGATTGAAAAGATTTTGATAAGTTTCATTAGAATATAGATCATCTCCAGTACATACTAAAAAAGGTCCATTAATTAGATTATTAGCTGAGCATATTGCATCTGCAGTTCCCCAAGGTTTATCTCTAGTTTCAGGATTATATGATTGTAATGCATATTCTATAGGTATGCCCTTATAATTATCCTTAAAGAAATCCTTGAATATTGATTCAGTTTCTTTTCCTACTATGAAGATTATTTTATTGAATCCTGCCATAATTGCTCTATTAATAGAAATTTCAATTAGAGTTTCATTATTTGGGCCTATTTTTGCAAATGCTTTAGGTTTGCCTCCAAATCTACTGGAGAGCCCTGCAACCATGTATACTATTGGGTATTGCATTTTGTAATCAGTTGAATTTAATTTATAATATTTTGTATGATAAAAACCTTCTTAAAGATTGATTCTTTGTTTTGTTTATGGATAAGTTAATGATTGGATTGGAGATTCATGGATATATTGAGACTGAAGAAAAGTTGTTTTGTACATGTAAGAATTTCCATGATATGAAGAAAATAAAACCTAATGTTAATGTTTGTCCTATTTGTACTGGTCAACCAGGAAGTAAGCCCATGTTGCCAAATAAAAGTGCTATAGATAAGATTATGCAGATAGCTTTGATGTTGGGATGCAAGGTTAATGTTAATCCAGAGGTTATAATTTTTCAGAGAAAGCATTATAGTTGGCCGGATATGCCTACTGGATATCAGAAGACTATAAGTGGCGCATATAGTAAGCATGTTGCTGAATATGGAAATTTTTTAGGAATTAAAATAAGGGAAGTACATTTAGAGGAAGATCCTGGAGCTTGGAATCCTGAAACTGGAAAGGTAGATTATAATCGGGCAGGTAGTCCTTTAGTTGAAATTGTCACGGAACCTGATTTTAAAAGTTCTGAAGAGGTTGGTGAATGGTTAAGGCAGTTGGTTTTAACGTTATCATATATTAAAGTTTTAAATAAAGATGCAGGAATAAAGGCAGATGTTAATATTAATATTAAAGGAGTTAGCGAGAGAGCTGAGATTAAGAATGTTAATTCTATAAGTGAGATTCAGAAGGTTATTGATTCTGAATTTGAAAGACATAAAAAAGATAAACCTAAAAAAATGGAAACAAGAAGGTGGAATTCTATTGATAATAGGACTGATTTGATGAGGAGTAAGGAAGATGCGGCAGATTATAGATTTATTCCAGATCCTGATTTGCCGGTTATTAAGATTGATAAAAAAAGAGTTGATAAATTAGAAAAAGAATTGCCTGAAACTCCTTTGGAAAAGTTAGATAAGATAATTAAGAAACATAAGATTGATAAGAAGAATGCAGAGATTTTAATTAAGAATTTAGAAATTGCTGAATTGTATGAGGATGTGATAAAAGAAGTTGATGCTAAGTTTGCTTTGCCTTGGATAACTGTTGAATGGTTTAGTGTTTTGAATTATAATAAGAAAACTATGGATGATGTAGAAGTTTATAGTGAACATTTTGTTGAATTATTGAATTTATTGAAATCTGGGAAGATAACCCCTTTGAAAGCTAAAGATATACTGAGGAAATTTATTCCTAAAAGTTATTCTCCAAAGAAAGAGGCTAAAGAGGGCGGGAAGATGGATAGTGAAGGTGAATTGAAGAAAGTTGTTGAAGAGGTTTTGAAAAATAATGAGAAGAGTGTTGAAGACTATAAAAATGGAAATAAAAATGCATTGAATTTTTTAATTGGCCAGGTTATGCAGGCTACTGGGAAGAGGGCTGATTATCAAATTGTTAGGAAAATATTGGAAGAAGAATTAAAATGAAAGAATATTATGATTCAAATAATAATGGGAAGAGTTTTGATGTAAGATGGTCAGTAAAAAAGGATATTTCTAAGATGCTTGATATTGAAAGAAAAAGTTCTGATAATCCTTGGACTGAAGATATTTTTCACCAATATCTAACGGAAAGAACTTCTATAATGATGGTAGCTCACCCTGAAAATGAACATAATGAAATTATTGGATTTATGGTATATGAATTGCGTAAAGGAAAGATAAATCTAGTTAGTCTTGCTGTGGATCCTAATCTTAGGAGGGAGGGTATAGGAAGCATTATGATACACAAACTAAAGAGTAAGTTATCAGAAAATAGGAGAAAAGAAATTATTTTTAATATTAGGGAGTCTAATCTGGAGGGGCAACTATTTCTTAAAAATCAAGGATTTAAGGCAACAGGTAAGATTTATAGGAGAGATTATGAAGAAACTGGAGAGGATGTTTATCACATGAGTTATAAAATAAATGAAAATGATGTTATTCATAATCGTATTTCTAAATATTTTTTAAGACATTAATTAATATTATTTAAAATTTAAAAGACGAATTAAAAATCTGGGGGGTTAGATTTATTAACTTGATGTTTTTTATTGGTTTGAGGTGATACTAAATGTTTTATATTCCAATAATTGGGGCTTTTTTAGAAGCAGCAGGAACTATTTTATATAAAAAATTAGCAGATAGGCATAGAGTTACTTATAAAGATTTTCTTGTATATGGATTTTTGTCTATAATATTAGTAAGTTTACCTTTATTGTATTTTTTTTGGAGAATAGATCCCTTGGCTGGAACAAATATAAATATAGCCATATTATTTTTGATTATTACTATTTCAATTTTTGCCAATTATTTTTCTTTTTTTGCATTTAAACATAAAGATTTGTCTAAAATTCAATCAATTAGATTGACATTACCTTTGTTTACAATTTTATTTGCATTTATTTTAAGTTTTTTCTTTGAGATTTATAGTAATGAAAGAAATTATTATATTTTGTTTTTTGCATTTATTGCTAGTTTAGCTTTATTTTTCTCAAATATCAAAAAAGAACATTTTACATTTGATAAATATTCTTGGTCTATGTTATTGGGTAGTTTCTTGTTTGCTATTGAACTTGCTCTTTCTAAACCTTTGGTACAATTTTATCATCCTATAACTTTTTATTTTATTAGGAGTTTATTTATTTTTATTATAGTTTTTGCAATTTTTAGGGATGATCTTTCTAATTTGAAACCTGTTGGAAAAGGTTTGTTTTTGGGGACCGCATTATTTTGGGTAGGTTATAGGGCAATATTGTATTATGGTTATGGAGCCTTTGGAATTGTGTTTACTACAACTATACTTATACTTAGTCCCGTTTTAATATATTTAGCAAGTTGGATATTTTTGAAAGAAAAAGTTACTAAAAGGCAGGTGTTTAGTTCGATAGTAATTGTTGCTTGTGTTTTGGGGACGCTTTGGATAGGGAACTAAATGTTTATAAGAATTAAATTGTTAGTTGAAATATGAAAAAGGTGAAAAA
>CAYVEM010000002.1:10251-18546 GCA_964450665.1 Candidatus Woesearchaeota archaeon
TTTATACTAGTTTTTTTAATTCTAGTTTTGGTCAGATTACTGGGAATGTTATTAAAGAGGGCGTTATTAGTGGAGTATCAATTCAGGTTAATTTAGATGCTCCAGAAAGTTTTAAGGTAGATAGTAGAATTGATAAGGTGGATATGAAGATTAATGGAGGATTCTTGGTTGATGGTAAGAGATATGATTTGGAAAGCTCTAGTGTTGTTATAGATAATTTTGATGGAGAAGTTAGTTTTGATGATGAAAATGTTGTTGTAGATGGAAAGGCTACAAAGATTTTTATTGAAGGTATACCTATATCTGGAAAATTTAAGGTAAAATTTGATAATGAATATAGTTATTTAAAATTAGGAAATTTATATTTGAAGAGTTTTAATTATAAGGCTTCAGGAACTGTTAGGCTTGATGATGAAAAGGTTGTTGTTAATCTTAATGATGAGATGTTTAATGTTAAAAAGTTTTATGGAGATTTAGAGAAAAGAGGAAAGAAATTTAAGTTAAGTGGTTTTGTGGATGAAGCTAGTGCTGGTTTGATTAGTATTAAGGCTAGTGATAATATGGATGTAGAGTAAAGCAAAGATTTTTTAAGGTATATAATGCTAATTTTTAGATAATAAATTCATTAACTTTGTTAATGGAAAACTATGGGCCCGTAGTTTAATGGATAGAATACCGGGTTTCGGCCCCGTTGATCGAGGTTCGATTCCTCGCGGGCTCATATAATTTTATCAATTAGATGTTAGGAAGATTTAAAACTTATTAATTCTTTTAAAATTTATGAGTAAGAAAAATAGAGATAATAAAGGAATTACTGCTGAGAAAGATGAGTTTAGTGAATGGTTTACCCAGATAATGCTTAAAGCTGATTTGGCTGATTATACTGCTGTTTCTGGATGTATTGTGTTTAAACCTGCTAGTTATGAGATATGGGAAAATATTAGGGATATAGTGGATGATGGTTATAAACAACTTGGTATAAGGAATGCTTATTTCCCTTTGTTTATTCCAGAGAAATTTTTGAGTAAAGAGAAGGAACATGTTAAGGGATTTAGTCCTGAGGTTGCATGGGTTACTCATGCTGGGAATACTAAATTGAGTGAAAGGTTAGCTATTAGGCCAACTTCAGAAACTATTATGTATCCATCTATTTCTAAATGGATTAGAAGTTATAGAGATTTGCCTTTGAAATTGAATCAATGGAATAATGTTGTTAGATGGGAATTTAAAAATCCAATTCCTTTTTTGAGGACTAGAGAGTTTCTGTGGAGTGAAGGACATACTGCATTTGCTAATCAGAAAGAAGCTGAGGCAGAAGGGAAGGATGTTATAGAATTGTATGATACTGTTTGTAGAGAAGTGATGGCACTTCCTTCATTGATTGGTAGAAAGACTGAGAAGGAGAAGTTTGCTGGAGCTGAATATACTATATCTATGGAATTTTATATGCCTAATGGAAAAGCTATTCAGGGACCTGATTTTCATCATGACGGTCAGAAGTTTGCAAGGGCTTTTGATATTGAGTTTGTTGATGAAAATGAGAAAAAACAATATCCTTATCAGAATACCTTTGCAATAACTACTAGAATGTTGGGAGTAATGTTTGCTATTCATTCAGATGAAAAAGGATTAATAATTCCCCCTATGGTTGCATCTCAGTCAATTGTAATTGTTCCTATATTTGATGATAAAAATAAAAAGAAAATTTTGAAGGAAGCTAATAAAGTTGCTAAAAGTTTGGATGAATTTGGAGTTATATTAGATGATAGAGAAGAATATAGGCCTGGTTTTAAGTTTAATGAGTATGAGCTTAAGGGAATTCCGTTGCGAATTGAAATTGGGAAATTTGATTTAAATAAGGAGAGCGTGATGGTTGTTAGAAGAGATAATGGAGAGAAAGAAAGTATAAAGATAGCCGGATTAAAGAAATATGTTGAGAAGACGTTAAAAGATATTCAAAATAGTTTGTTAAAAAGAGCTGAGAAGTTGTTGAAAGGAGCTGTTGTTTCAGCTGGAAATTTTAAAGAGTTAAAGGATGCTATTAAGAATAAAAATATTGCTTTGACTAATATGTGTTTAAGTGTTAGTTGTGAAGAGGAATTGAAATTTAAGACCGGTGGTGCGAAAGTTTTGAATATTGATAATAAGAAGAAGGCTAGTGGAAAATGTGTTGTGTGTGGTAAGAAGGCTGTTTATGTTGGAAGGGTTGGGAAAAGTTATTGAGAATCAATTAATTTTTGTAAGTTTTCTTTGAATTGTGGAATATATTCTTCTGCCATTCTTGCTCCTGTTGCCATTTCATGACCTCCGCCTGTTGCATTTGGAATATCCTTTATTGCTTCTAAAGTTATTGTTTTAATATTAATTCCCCGTAGAGATACATTCACAAAACCCTCTTTCTTAAAACCTATGACAACATATTTATCTGAAAATTCATATTTGATTCTATTTGCTAGATTAGCACTTATGCTAAATGGCCCTCCATATGTGAAGAAAATTAATTTATTGTCAGATTGAGATCTAGCTTCTTCTAGAAGCGATTGATATTTTTCGTTAATTTCATAATATTTTGCAAGTATTTGTTTTGTTTTTGGATTTTCTTCTAATACATCATAAGGAGATTTTGCATCTATCATAAATTTTAACATTTTGACTACATTTGTTATAGAATCTTTTAATGAGAAGTCTAAAATTCTGGCAATTTTTCCTATTTCGGAATTGAATAGAACATCAAAAGCAGATTTTGGATTGTTTTTTGCAAGCTCTGGAAATTTTTCTTGAAATTCTTCATAAAAGTCTGGAATTAGAGCATCAGAAACACACCCTATTGTGGCAATCCATATGTCTTCTTTTTTATTTGCAATTTTGTAACATAGATATGAAACTGGTTCATTTGTTTTATCATTATGGAATGGATTATAGTAATTTATCCAATCTTGTTTTGGGATCTCAACATCATGATGGTCTATCCATACTAAGGGGATGTTGTCTTGATGGACCTGTTCTAAGAATTCATCTGATACGACTGGTTTGTCTAATATGAAGACATAGTCTGAGTTTAATTCTTTGACTCTTCTGAAATAATCTGCATTAAGATCTGGGTAAGATCTGATTGGAATACCCTTTCCTCGACCAATCATTCTTCTTAGTTGGAGAAAACTAGTAAGACCATCATTATCATTATCAAAAAAGAAAATAGGATTTTGAGCTTTTTCTAAATGTTCTCTAATTTCAATTATCTGTTTTTCAGTTAACATTGTAAGGAAATAGCAAGAAAATTTGTTATATAAAAGTATTTATTATGAGTTATACTCTTTTTCCTATAAGTATTTGTTCTCTTAGATGAGAAATCTCTTTTTTGAATTTGTCTGCATTAGTTCCTAAAAGTCTTATTAGTAACTGATGATCTGCATTTATTAATTGTTCAAGAGTATTGAATTCACTAATTAATGATTCTATTTCATTAATACGAAGAGTAGTTTTACTAAGTATTCTATATCCGCTAGAATTTATTGTTTGATCTTGAGGTTGCTTGAAAAGATTTGTAGCTATTCTTTCTACATCTAGAATTTCTTCAAAATTTAATGATTCTAAGAATTTTTTTGAATGATTATTGTTAAGAATATAGTCTTTGATTATTAATTTATCTTCATTTTCTATTCCTCTAGTTACTTCTTTCATTCTCATTTTAAGAATGATTCCATCTTCACCAAGTTCTATGATTTGTTCATTAACTATTTTTGTCATTTTTTTAATCATTTCAATTCTTTGCAATATTTTACAAATATCACCTATTGAAACAAGGCTTGTTAGTTCTAATATATTAAGATTTATTAGGAGCTCATTGAATATTTCTCTTTGTTTTTCTAATATTTGTAAATTCTCAGTCGCTCTTCTCATAAGGTCTTCTGTAGGTTGAAGAGGATATTTGTAATTTGAATTATATATTGTTGTTTCTCCACGTCTTTGAGAGACTACTATTACTAGGGAATTTGTTTCTTTTGCAGTTCTCTCCCCTGCTTGATGTCTAATGCCTGTTTCATAGCTTTGTAGGTTAGTGTTTGGTGTTAATAATGTATTGGCATAGAGGATTCTTTTGAAGTCTGAGGATAGGATAATTGCGCCATCCATCTTTGCTAATTCGACTAATCGTCTTTGCGTGAATTCACAATCAACTTTAAATCCTCCCTGAAAACAATCATAAACTTTAGGATTGCTAATAACAATTATTGCACCTAGGCCTCCATGAACTATATCGTTAATAGCGTTCCTTAATTCAGTGCCTGCACTTATTTTCTTTAGAATTTCTAATTTGGATAGGGGTTGTTGAATTATTTTATTCCCAAATCCCTCTTTTAGATGTTCCATAAGATTAATGATCTTAAAAATTATATAAGCTTAATTGTAATACAGATTATCTTTAAGGCCTTTATTCAAAAATTTATTTATTATAGAAATGTTTTTAAATAATGTGCTATGACCTTTTTATATGTCTGATGAGAAAGAACTTGATCAATTGTATAATAAATTAAATAATGGTCTTTTGGATAAAAATTATTATAAACTTACTGAAAATACAGGAGATCTTACTGAAGGATTAACATTACAATATGTTAGTTTAGCAGATACTATTAAAGATAGAGAATTATTATTTGTTAAAAAGTTGACAAAAGTTGCCAGTCATAGGTTAAAAGATCATTCTGACTTTATTTTAGAGAAATTATTTTCATTTAATATGGAGGGTACTGAGATGTGTGATTTAAGAGATTATTCTGATGAAGGTATTAGTGATATCAATTTATTAATAATTCAAGGACATTTTTTTAGTCATGCGGGTACTGAGGCCCATCATATGTATATGAGAAATGATTATGATACTGGATGGGGAAATAAATCTTATATTGCTAGTCATAATGCAAGATTAGCCTTATCTGAACAGCGCCCCTTAGAATCTGCAATAAATGCCTATTTTTCTGCTAAAATGGCCTATGATTTATATGCTGTTACTAAAAATTCTTTTTGGTCGAAAAGAGCTAAAAAAGGATATAGTTCTTTTTTAGCTTATGCAGGGGAAAATTTGGATGATTTTGATGAATCATGGTTAGAAATAGCAACTAATACTCTTAATTTTCTTAGAAAAAAAGAACTTGGTAAAAGGGGGGAGGGAGGGCGTAATGGTAAGTATAATAGAAGAAGACGAATTGATTATTTGTAACTAAAGTTTAACATAAAGTTTTTGATAATTACAATAATTCACATATATATTTATAAATGAATTTGGAATAAATCTATTATGAATAAATGGACAGAAATTTTGTTTGGACTTATCCTGATTTTGGCATCAGTCTTAGTTTGGGGTTACTCATATAGTTGGGGAGCTTGGAACTTTGGAACTGCGGCTTGGGAATTCTTAAAGGGTGGAGTGATTTGGTTTGTTATAATGATTGGATTATTGTTCTTAATGTTAGGAATAAGTGACCTTAAAGATTAAATAAGTATTTTTTTATTTTTATTTGTAATAATTTTTATATAGTTCTTAGTTTTTTTATAGGTGATATTTATGAAGAGTAATTTTGAGATGGCTAAGAATAAGAAATTGTTTAACAGGCCAGTTAAATTTAAGAAAAAGAAAGAAATAGTTTATCAGACTAATTTTCAGATTAAAAAACATTTTACAGGAAATAGTCCTCCAGAGATCTTTGTTGGAAGATATAATTATCCAAACGTTAATGCTGGAATATTGAGTCCTGATTTTCATGAAGATACTGAAGATTTATCCATGCCAGAAAGGTGGCATGAAAAGAATTTTGGAATTGGAGATATCTTGACAAGAAGGAGTAAGTTGATTTATGGAAGATTTAAGACGGGTATTAAGAAAACTGTAATTAAGAATAGGTTTAAAGATTTGATGCAGGAGATAGCTATGGCTTATAAACCTATTAGTACTGAGATTTTTTTGAAGAAGAATCCTAAACAACATTTAGAAATTAATAAATATAGTCCTGTTATTACAAATTTAGCTCCTCTGGATAATGCGAGATTACAGGAAAATGCTAAAGTTAGGAAGAAGGTAGATTATTTGGTTTCTGATGATCATGTTAAGTCTGCGGTAGCTATGAATGAATTGCATTCTTCTGGGATTCCTACTTCTAGTATACAAAAGATTTTGAGTGCTGGTCTTTTAGGTTTGAGAACGGGTAGAAGGTTGGTTCCTACTCGTTGGAGTATCACTGCAGTGGATGATACAATATGTAAGAGTTTGCTTAGGAGAATAAGATATTATAAGGAGATTGATGAGGTAATGTTATTTCATGCAGATTATGTTGGAAATCATTACGAGATATTAATATTGCCAGGTAGTTTTAGTTTTGAGATTATTGAAGCAAATGTTAAATTTAATAAAACAAGCTTTTGGCAGGATTTTGAAAGGTTTCATGGAAGGAAAACTTATGCAGATGAAGTTACTGGAGGATATTATGTTGCTAGGTTGGCTGTTTGCGAATATTTAGATAGAATTAAGAGACAGGGAAGTGTTTTTGTTTTTAGGGAAACTACTAGTGATTATTATGCTCATTTAGGAGTGGGTATTTTAAGAGAATGTTGTAGAGATGCTATGAATAAAAAGGAAGAAAGGTTTGTTAGTAAGGAAGATGCTTTTATGAAAATTCAGGATAGAATTAATTTGAATGTTGATTTTTTTAGAGAGAAATGTATTTTGTTAAGGGAATATGGGAGACAGAAGAAATTGTGGGATTTTTAATTTAACCAATTAATCCTATAAATAATCCCTCTATAATTCCTGCTATTACTAATAATGGGACTACAATTAATAGAAAAACTCTAATTGCTGATTTAAGGTTTTTCTTGAAATTTTTGAAATCTGTTCCAAGTCTTATTCCTAAAGAGGTGCTAATTAAAATTGCAGGTATTTCAAAGATTCCATGGGGAAGTAGTCTCCATAATATGAAAATTCCTTCTTCAAGCATCGAATAGTATGCAACAAATCCTAATACATATCCATTTACAATTAAACCTAGTGTTGGCAAGATTCCAAAAATTATTCCAAAAATTATTCCAAAGAACGCAACTTGCATATTATTTACCATAATGAAGGATATTAATTCAAGTGTAGATAGTTTTTGAGTTTTTTCAATTAAAGTTTTTATTAATTCTCTTATTTGTTCTTCGAAAAAATTTGGGAAAATAAGTCCTAGTACCATAAATAAAAAGAAAACTAATATGGAGAAAATTAAATAATTTTTTAGTTTTTTGATATCTTTTATGGCTAGCTTAAAGTTATGATAAATATAATTATCTTTTTTCTTTTTCATTTATCTAAATCTCCTACTAATCATCACACTTTTTCTTTTATATTTATTTTTAATATATTTACCATAAACAAGTCCTGCTATTAATCCTCCGAGATGAGCGGTGTTTCCTATTGGAAGTGGGAAAAATAATCCTATGATTACTAAAGGTACTATTGCTATTATTGGTAAGACCCAGAAGGGCATTGCTAATGGTATTGAGATTTTTCTTGTTTGAGGGTTGAATGAAAACATAGTAAATATTGCAAAAAATATGTAGAACATTACTGCAAAGTTTATTAATGGTAAGAAAGGACTTTCAGGGATTATTGATTGTAAAATGGATTGCAATATTATTGCAAATATTGGCCCTGCTATAAGATAAACTCTCATCATGGGCGTTAGAATAGCTAAAAGGCCTGCGATTCCGAAAATGGCTCCTGAAGCCCCAACCCCATAAATATTTGGATTTATGAATATTCTGGCTCCTAGATCCGTATTCCCAAAATAAAATGATAATATCCCTGCAAAAATTCCAGCAAATAATCCTGATAATAAGTAAAACCCTAAGAACTTTTTTCTACCTATTAATTTTTCTAAGAATGTTCCTATAAAAAATAATGAAATCATATTGAAGAATAGATGAGGTAGCCAAATGTGAGTGAACATGCTAGTTAATATTGTCCAATAGGCTCCTTGGAAAAGTGAATTTGCTTGTAATGCGAAGATGCTAAATATCTTCTCTTCCGAGAATCCCGAAATTTTTAAGATTATTATTAATAGATAGACAATTACATTAGCTATTATTAACCAATTAGTTATAGAAAATTTTCTTGCTAATTTATTGAATGTATTGTTTTCATTTAATCTCCTGGATGTATATTTTCTAAGACTTTTTTTCTCAAATTTATCTTCAAACCATTTGTCTACCATTTTTTATTTTAGTTTATAGAATTTATAAAGTAATGGGTAAAATTATTCTGCTTTT
>CAYVEM010000002.1:18556-27233 GCA_964450665.1 Candidatus Woesearchaeota archaeon
TTTAGTAGCTTTTTTCTTTTTAGCAGTTTTTTTTGTAGATTTCTTTTTAGTAGCTTTTTTCTTTTTAGCAACTTTCTTAGCAGGTTTCTTTTTAGCAGTTTTTCCAAGTTTTTTCTCTTCTTCAAGTTTTTTAGCTTTTCTTTCTGCTGCAGCTTTTGCTCTCTTTGCTTTCTTTTCATCCTCAGCCTTCTTTATTTTTCTAGCTTTTTCTTTATTTAATTTTTCTTCTTCAATATTTTTCTCTTCTAGAACTAATAGTAGTTCTCTTTCTATTTTTGTGATTTTCTTTTTTAATTCTTCTATTAATTCTGAATCATCTGATAATTCATAAACTTCTTCACATTCAGGACAAATAAAATCATTTAATAGTGCAGTTTCTTCTGTTACTTCAATTGTGCATGTTGCACACATATAATGTCTTCCTTCACTTCTGGTTTTTATCTGATTTTTTATAAGTCCTAATTTCTTGTTTAGATTTTTATTTAATAAAGATAGTGCTTGGTGAATATTTAGTGTCCAGAAGTAAATATACCATCCTTTTCTTTTATCTTTTTTTCTTATGAAGCTTACTAGTCCAAAATCAGATAGTTTGTATAATATATTTCTTGTTTGATTTATTGTTAAATTGAGGTTTTTTGCTATTGAGAATTCGTTGACATTTTTCTTTCCTGCTAGGAGGTCTATTATTTCTACTGATTGCTTGTTAATTAGATCTTCGATAACTATTTTTAGAAGTTTAATTTTTCTCTTTTGACTATCTGCCTTTAATTCTTTTGCAGAAGTTTTTTTTTGAGAGTTTTTTTTCTTTGACATATTAATAAATAAATGTAGGATAAAATCGAATTGAGGGTTTTAATATCTTTCTATTGTAAATTTGGTTTATAAAACTATTGATATTATTTTAAAAAACAAACGTTTTTAAATTGGAAACTATATTATATATTAAAGAAGTAGTTATAATATGGGATTATTTAGTAAGAAAAAAGAAGAAAAGAGTATGTTGCCTGATTTGCCGGAAAGTTCTACTAATTTACCTGAGCTTCCTGCTTTTGGAAAGGAGAATTCTAATATGGCTAATTTGAATGCAGATGTTCCAATGAATAATAATCCTGTTAATAATATGCCTGTAGGTGATGGACAGCAGAATGCTATAAAAAATGAAATTCATAACAATATATCCCCTGGAGATGATATGAAAATGCAGAAATCTAATTTTGAATCTCTTCCACATTATCCTAGTGGGAGTATGCCTGCTAAGATTGTTGCTGAACCAAGTAATGTTTTGGAAGAACATCCGAGGATGCCACATGAATCTTTTCATGAACCTAGGACATTAGAGATGTCTAATTCAAGATTGCCTCCTAAAATTGGAAAGATAGAAAGCTCTATTAAAAGAACTCAACCAATTTATATTAGATTAGATAAATTTAAAGCAGGTTTAGAAAGTTTTGAAGATATTAAAGGAAAACTTACTGAAATTGAAGATTTATTGACTAAAATTAAGGAAATGAAGGATAAAGAAGAGAGAGAATTAGAAGAGTGGGAAAGGGAAATTCAGGTAGTTAAAGCTAGAATTGAACAGATTGATAATGATGTTTTTAAGAATGTGGAATAATTAAAATGGAAACAAGACATGTTAGATTGGATTATGTAAATGCTTTAAGTGCTAAGAAAGATTTGTTAGGTGCTGAAATTAATTTATTGCAAGTTATTAGAAAAATTAAATCTTATAAAGCGATTAGAAAAAAGGAGTTAACTAGTAAAAATAAGTTGAGATTAGAATTAGGTAAATTAAGGAAGCAAATGGATGGATTGTATAAACATTTGCCAATGGAAAGTGTTAAGATGGATAAAAGAAAGAATAGGAAAAAGAAGGTTGTTGAAGAGAGTAGGAATCTGGATAATGAACTTAGCGAGATTAAGAAAAAGTTGGAGAGGTTGGGGAAGAAGTAGATTTTCTAAGTTTTGGTATATGTTAATATTTTTATGATGATTTATTCTGGCAGATGAAACTTTTTTAAACTTCTTTAATGTCAGTTAAATATGGATAGGAAACAATTAATTAAAAAATATGTTAATTATTTTAAGAAGCAAGGGCATAAGGAAATTCTAAATAGTAGTTTGATTCCAGAGAATGATCCTACAGTTTTATTTACAACTGCGGGAATGCATCCTTTGATTCCTTTTTTAATGGGGCGAAAGCATCCTTCTGGCAAGAGGTTGGTAAATGTGCAGAGATGTATAAGAACGGGAGATATTGAAGAAGTTGGAAATGAAACTCATCATACTTTTTTTGAGATGTTAGGGAATTGGAGTTTAGGAGATTATTGGAAAGAGGATGCAATAAAGTATACTTATGAATTTTTAACTAAAGAATTAGAGATAGATCATGATAGATTGGCAGTTACTTGTTATAAGGGTGATAAGGATGTTAAGAAGGATAATGAGGCTGCTGAAATTTGGAAAGGATTAGGTTTTAATGATGATAGAATTGCATTTTTAGGGAGAGCGGATAATTGGTGGGGGCCTGCAGGAAAAACTGGACCTTGTGGTCCAGATACTGAGATATTTTATTACAAAGGAAAGTCAGCAAGTAAAGGATCTAAAGATCCTTCAGGTCCCGTTCCCAAGAAGTTTGATGTGAAGGATGATAATTGGGTTGAGATTGGTAATGATGTATTGATGCAGTATGTTAAGGATGAAAAGGGCAAGTATAACAATGCGGAGCAGAAGACTATAGATTTTGGTGGAGGTGTAGAAAGAATGGTTATGACATTGAATGGTTTAGAGGATGGTTATTTGGCTGAACATTTTAAACCTTTAATAGATAAAATTGAGGAATTGAGTGGGAAGAAATATGAGGATAATAAGAAGTCTATGAGGATAATTGCAGATCATATTAAGGCAGCGGTGTTTATTATTGCAGATGGAATAGTTCCTGGAAATAGTGAGCAGGGTTATATTTTAAGACGATTAATAAGGCGTGCAGTAAGGCATGGTAAGAAATTAGGACTTGTTAATTTTTTAGAAAATGTTGCGGGAGTTGTTTTTGATATTTATGATGATTATAAACATTTGAAAAGTAATAAAAAGAAGATTTTAGAAGAATTGAAAAAAGAGGAAAATAAATTTTTAGAAACCTTAGATAAAGGTATAAGAAATTTTGAGAAAATTACTAAAGATGCTAAAAAAATTGATGGTAGAAGTGCATTTTTATTATATCAAAGTTATGGGTTTCCAATTGAAATGATTTTGGAGTTGGCTAAGGAGAAAAGAATTAAAATTGATGAGAAAGGATTTGAAAAAGAAAATAAGAAGCATCAGGAATTATCTAGGACTGCTAGTAAGGGGAAGTTTGCAAGTGGATTGGCTGATAGTGGTTTAGAGACTACCAGGTTGCATACTGCTACTCATTTGTTGCATACGGCTTTGAGGAAGGTTTTAGGAGATAGTGTTCAACAAAAAGGAAGTAATATTACTCCTGATAGATTGAGGTTCGATTTTTCTTTTGATAGAAAGATGACGGATAGTGAGAAGAAGAAAGTTGAAGATTTGGTTAATGGTGCTATTAGTAAGAAGTTAGATGTTAGTAGTGAGGAGATGAGTCCGAAAGAAGCTAAGAAAAGTGGAGCTTTAGGTTTTTTTGGAGAGAAATATGGGAATAAGGTAAGTGTTTACACTGTAAAAGGTTTTTCGAAAGAGATTTGTACTGGACCTCATGTTAAGAATACTTCTGAACTTGGAAAGTTTAAGATTAAGAAAGAGGAATCAAGTAGTGCTGGAGTTAGGCGGATAAAGGGTGTTTTGGAATAAGTTTAAATAGGGTTAATAGTAAGTTAAATTGTGATGGAGGTTTTTAAGAATGGCGGAAAATAATTGTATATTTCCTGGATGCCCGGAATGTGGTGAGGGATATTTATTACCATTTTCATTTAAGGAAGACGTTTTCGAGAAATGGAAATGTAGTAATCCTAAGTGTGATTTTTTGGTTAAGAAACGTGAAGATAATTATAGATAATTATTCAATGTAAATTCCAGGTTTTCCTGGTTTAGCTTTTTTTGATTTGTTTTCTGGATCATGTTTATTTTTATCATTGACTGCAAAGACTTTTGTGGAGATTCCTATCTTTTTTGATAGTTGATTTTGATTGAAGATAGATAGTTCATTTGGCATTACATAAACATAGATATTTTTTATTTCTTTATTTTTTTCTTTCATAATTGAAAGAATGTTGTTAATATCTGATAGGGTATTACTTATTGTTTGTTCTTGTTTTTCTAAATTTTCATCTATAAGTTTCTCAGAATAAATTGGCCAGCTTTCTAGAGAGATAAATGGTTTATTGCCAATAAGTTTCCAAAGTTCTTCTGATAGATGTGGGCAGAAAGGATTGATAAGTTTTATTAAGTTTTCAATATCTTGTTTGCTTGCTGTTTCTTCTTCTATGAGAATATCAATAATATTTCTTAATTTGATAACAGCAAGATTGTATTTAAAATTATTAATGTCTGCAGTTATTTCTTTGATAGAACGATGTAATTTACTTTGAAATCTTTTTGTTGATCTTGAAGGTTTGATGGATTTTATTGTTTCAAATATTCTTTTTGTTAGTTTGAACATGGTTTTCATTCCCTTTTCACTCCAGTTGAAATCACTATCTGGACTTGCAACTGATATTAGATAAATTCTAAGTGCATCTGCAGAATATTTTTTAGATATTTCCATTGGATCAATTACATTTCCAGCTGATTTTGACATTTTGCTTCCATCTTCTGCATGTAGCATTCCTTGATTGAATAATTTTTTAAATGGTTCATCAAAATTTAATAGTTTTAAATCTCTAAGTGCTTTAGTGAAGAATCTTGCATAAATTAAGTGCATACAGGCATGTTCTGCTCCGCCAATATATTGATCTACTGGCATCCAAAAATTGGCTATTTTTTGATTGAAAGGAATTTTTTCATTATTAGGATCTGTGAATCTTAGATAATACCAACTTGAATCGAAAAATGTGTCCATAGTGTCTGTTTCTCTTCTAGCTTTTTTATTACATTTTGGGCAAGATGCTTCTAAGAATTTTTTGTTTGTTGTTAGGGGATTTCCCTTCCCAAATTCAATTTTTTCTGGTAGTGTTATTGGCAGGTCTTTTTCAGGTACTGGAACTGCACCACAACTTTCACAGTATATTATGGGTATGGGTGTTCCCCAGTATCTTTGTCTACTAATAAGCCAATCTCTTAATTTGTATTGTTTGATTTTTATTCCTATTTTTAATTTGGCTAGATGTTTGGTGATATTGTCAATAGCTTCTTTGTTATTTTGGTTATTGAATTTATCTGAATTAATTAGTTTACCTTCTCCAACATAAGCTTTAGATAAATTATTTGAATTTATTTTAAAATCTTCAGGTTGGATAACTACTTTTAAAGGGATGTTATATTTTTTAGCAAATTCAAAGTCTCGTTTATCGTGTGCAGGTACTGCCATTACCATTCCAGCACCATAATCTGCAACTACAAAGTTTCCTGTATAAACTGGTATTTTTTCATTAGTTAATGGATGGATAGCATAAGTTCCTGTAAATGCTCCTTCTTTTTCTAAATCTTGTTGTTTTTCTGAAACTGTTTTAATTTTTTTTAGAAATTTATCTACAATAGGCTTTTGTTCTTTTGTTATTAGTTCATTTAGTTTAGAGTGTTGAGCTGAGATAACCATGAATGTAACTCCATAGATTGTATCTGGTCTTGTAGTAAATATTTTCCAAGGTTGATTATTTATTTTAAATATTATCTCGGTACCTTGAGATTCTCCTATCCAGTTTTTTTGCATAGATTTTATTCTATCTGGCCAATCTAGATGATCTAATTTTAATAATTCTTTAGAATATTTTGTTGTTTTGATAAACCATTGTTCTAATGGTTTAATTTTCACTTCAGTATCTGAATGTCTCCAACACATTCCATTGTGAACTTGTTCATTAGCTAGAACTGTGTTACATTTTTTACACCAATTAACTGATGATTTTTTTCTATATGCTAAACCTTTTTCTAAGAATTTTAAGAAGAAGTATTGATTCCATTTGTAATATTCTTTTCTTGAGGTTGTTAAAGTTTTATTCCAATCATAACTTAGGCCTAGAGATTTTTGTTGTTTGATAAAATTCTTTATTGCTGTTTCTGTATATTTTTTTGGATGAGTTTTTGCTTTTATTGCTGCATTTTCTGCTGGAAGTCCAAATGAATCATAACCCATAGGATATAAGACTGAAAATCCTTGCATTCTTTTTATTCTAGCTTGAATATCTCCAATTATATAATTAAGTGCATGACCCATATGAAGTCCTGTTCCGCTAGGATATGGGAACATTTCTAAATTATAGAATTTTTTACCAGAATCTTTTGATTTGAAAGTTTGTTTAGATTCCCAGGCTTTCTGCCATTTTTGCTCTATTTTATTGAAGTTAGTTGTGGACATGATATTGTTAGGAAATATTTATATTTAAATGTTAGGAGATATTTTTTTTACTGTAAAATTGCTTATAAGTTTTTTTGTAAGAGATTACAATAAACCTTATTAAGTTTCTGATAATTTTTATAATATGGACCCTATAAAAGCTATGAACTTTTAAGAGATCCATTTTTAGGAATATATAAAAAAATGGACCCTGCTGAGACTCATGAAAAAATTATTGGTGTTTTGAATGAAAAAGGACCAAGTTTGCCTATAAATATAGCGAAAGCTTTGGAAATTAGTAGTTTGTTTATTTCTGCATTCTTATCTGAGTTAACTAATCAGAAAAGGATTCAAGTAAGTAGTTTGAAGGTTGGAGGAAGCCCCTTGTATTATATGAGGGGGCAAGAGGAGAAATTGGAGGATTATTATAAATATCTTCATCCAAGAGAGGCTGAAGCATTTTTATTATTGAGAGAGCATAAAGTTTTGAAAGATAGTGATCAGGATCCTGCAACTAGGGTTGCTTTGAGATCAATAAAAGATTTTTCAGTAGGATTTAAGATGAATGAAGATATTTATTGGAGATTTGTTTCTGTTCCTAAAGAAGAAGTTAATGGAATTTTGAATGGAAATGTTGTTGAAGAGAAGGTTCAAGAAGCGGTTGAAGAGAAAGTTGAAGAAAAAATAGAGAAAAATAATCTGGAAATTGCAGAACCTGTTGTTAAGGAGATTAAGATTAAATCTGAGAGTAATAATAAATTTAATAATCCTCTTGTAATGGATAAGGAAATTAGAAGAAATAAGAAACCCAAATCAGAGTTTGTTCAACAGGTTATAAGTTTTATTAATGAAAAAGGGTTACAAATTGTTGAAGAGAATGATTATAAGGCAAGAGAGTATAATTGTGTTGTTCAAATTAGATCTGAGCTTGGATTGATACGTTTTTTGACTCAGGCTAAGGATAAAAAGAGAATTACTGAGGGAGATTTTAAGAAATTATTAAGTAGTGCTCAGTCAATTCCTTTGCCGGCCTTTATGTTATATACTGGAGAAATAAGTAAGAAAGCTAAAGAATATTTGAAGGAGTATGGGAGTGTGTTGAAAGCTAAAAAGATAGTATGATATATAACAATAATATTTATAATTGAAGATTGATTATGAAGGATAAGCTTTAAATAGGCTTAAAATGAGGATAATATATGGGAAGAATAAAGTCAAAATTGATTAAGAGAACTGGGAAAAATTTACTTACTGAAGAAGATAAATTTAGTAGTGATTTTGATGAAAATAAGAAAGTATTAGGTAAATTGATGCCAAGTAAAAAGATTAGGAATCAGGTTGCGGGTTATATTACTAGAAAAAAGAAAATTCAAAAAGAATAGAGACAAAAAAGTGATGATAGATTCAAGACTTATAGTTATTGAAACAGAGATAATAGTATGGTAGAGAATAAAGAGAAGATAGATGAAGGTAGTAAGGTTGTAGAGAATAGTTCTGAAGAGTCTGAAGTAGTTGAAAAGGAGAAATCGGCAGAGATAATGAAGGAAGGGAAGGATAATATTATTTATATTGGTATTAAACCATTTATGAATTATGTTACTGGAGTTGTTATGCAGTTTCAGAATAAGGGACAGGATGAAGTTATTGTTAGTGCTCGTGGAAAATTTATTAGTAAAGCAGTTGATGTTGTTGAAGTGGCTAGAAGGACTTTTTTGAAAGATGAAGATATTAAGATTGAAAATATAAGTATAAGTAGTGAACAATTTGAGAATAAGGAAGGAAAGAGAATATTTGTTAGTACTATTGAGATTAAATTAGTAAAGAATTAGTTTTTCTTTTTATTTTCTTTATGGGTATGTTGTTTTTTGTTTAAGAGTTTGTTAATATTATTATCTACTTGATTTAATTTTCTTTCAATTCTTTTAATGCGTTTGTTTCTTTTTATATTTAAAATTATGTTGGCTATTTGAAATAGGAAATATATTATGAAAACTACTCCAACAGTTTTTAGGATTGTTATTAAAGTAACTAATCCTGCAGATGTTTCAGGAGGAAGGTTTTGTAGAATTTCGGGATTGATTGTTAGAGTATTTGGCATTTTATATCTAAGATGAATAGGTTTTTAAATGAACGGTTTTTGTAATCAATATGGCTCTGTAGCTTAGCAGTAAAGCGCCGCTCTCATGAGGCGGAGATCGGGAGTGCAATTCTCCTCAGAGCCAT
>CAYVEM010000002.1:27333-43091 GCA_964450665.1 Candidatus Woesearchaeota archaeon
TTAACCTTTTTATACTATGGATAATTCTAATTTATATGAAAAAAAGAGCGGATAATCTTAATTTTAATTTTAAAGAAAAGAATAAAAAAGCTCAAGTTACAATAATTATAATAATCGCTATTGTTCTTATTACAGTTATAATATTATTTTTTGTTTTTAGAACAAAAATACTTCCAACACCTGAAAGCAAGATTTCTGAAGTAAAGGATATTAATAGAGTTCTTGAAAATTGTATTGAACAAAGGGCAATTGATGCGATAATGCTTATTGGATTACAAGGAGGATATGCAGGCAAACCTGAAAAAAGTGCAAATGTAGGAAATTTTAATGTTGCTTATGGACTTCATAATAATAAAAATACTCTGGTTTCTTTATCCAAAATAGAAGATGAAATCTCTGATTATATTAAATCAAGATTACCCCTTTGTATCAATAATCAGGATTTTGCCAAATTAGCAATAGATCAAGGGACACCAAATGCAAAATCAAGGATTAGGCAAAATAATGTTGAAATATCTGCAAGCCTCCCTTTGTCTATAGCTAAGGGTAATAAAACTATAACAATAGATAGAAATTATGAATTTACCATTCCCATAAGATTAGGAAAAATACATAAAACCGCTAATGAAATTATAATAAAACATCTAGAGAATCCTGAATTAATTGATCTTACCTTTTTAATAGAATTGGAATTTGATGTT
Organism: Candidatus Woesearchaeota archaeon; assembly: GCA_964450665.1. Taxonomy (GTDB): domain Archaea; phylum Nanobdellota; class Nanobdellia; order Pacearchaeales; family GW2011-AR1; genus ARS1285. The sequence goes on from CAYVEM010000002.1 coordinate 28,035, forward strand.
ATTTTTAGTCATTATACTGAAACTGATTTAATCTATACTATAACGGATGAAAAAAGTCAGATTGAAGAGATTCCATATTCATTTATGTTTGTAGTTGAAGGAAAATAAAATGAAAAACCAAAGAAAAAAGAAAAAAGAAATAATGTTTTTTGTATTTGTGATTACTTTTTTACTAATTAATATTGTAAATGCACAGTTTCAGCCTGAAGATCTTTTTCAATTTCCAAGTAGTGGGGGATTTCCATTTGACATTCCAATTCTAACAGGAAGTAATGTTAAATTTGATGACCATTTACAATTTGAAGTTAGGCCTGAAAGAATAACATTTTTGGGAGTGGGAGCAACAGGTTCTAGAGATGGAGCAGGAATAATGAGTGCAGAAATTCAGGGTGCTATGATTGCCTTTGTAACATCTGACGTATTTCATTCTCAATTAAATATAGAAAAAATAGATGAAGGAATAAAAAACTTCAATAAAATGGTTAATACTGAATTAGAAACATTAAATGACGAGGATACTGCTAGAAAGAATTTTGAATCCAAAAAAGAAGAAATTAAGAAAATTTTAGGGACTCTCTATTATAATGATCCTCAAAACTTAAATGAATTGGGAGATAGGTTGAAAAAATTACAAGGTATTGCTAAGACATCTGGACCAATTACAATTTCTGCTGCAGATCCTAGATGTGTTGATTGTTATACAAAAATAAATGTTGGTGTCGGGAGAAGTAAACAATATACCTCAATTGCAATAATTCCTAAAAATACTGAGATAAGGGAAGTTGGTAGAAACAATAAAAAATTAGTACTTTTTAGCAAATTTACACAAGATGGAGATACTCCTATAGAAATTTTTGGGGCGGAATCATTGGTTCTTGGGGGAAATACTGAATTAACTGTTGAGAAAATAAATGGCAAAAAAGTATATTCAATAAAAGGAATAGCACATTTCAGAACATCTAATTCATTTATGGGAAAACATTATAGAGTCAATAATTTAGAAGATATTAGGGATGCAACCATAAAAGTTGAAGATTCTAATATAATTTTTGCAGATTTTATATCTACAAGGGAAGCAAGATATGAATTTGAATATAAAGGAAAAGCTTATTCTTTTGATGTAAAAGAAGGAGGAAGAGTTTTATTTGATCCTGAAGGCAATCAAATAACTGGGGAAAATGCAGAAATAAATTATCAAATTGGAGAAGACGGAATGAAAAATTACAAAAGATTTCAGATTGCTGGAAAATTCTCCCTTAAGCTTGATGAAAATGGAAAACCAACAGAAATAATTATTACTAATGGTATTTACAAGCCAGACTCTCTTTTTGGAGAACTAAGCCAAGAATTTTTTTCAATAGATAAGAACCCCTTGCATGTTTTTTTAAATGGAAGAGATGTAAAAGATTTTGATGGAAATGCAATATCAATTAAAGCAAATGAAAGGATAATAAATATAAAAGGATTAGTCAAAGGAAATAGATTAAAAAAAACTGTTAATTATGAAGGAAAAACTACAAATGCTTATACTATATTCCATTATGATGGAAAAAAAGATGAATCAGGTAATAAAGATGGTTTTGCATATTTTGATGTTGTAGAAGGAACTGCGACTGTTGATAATGGCAAGCATCTTGCACATATAAAAAATGGGAGGGTTAGCTTAAGAGTAAAAAATGGAGCAGAACAAAATCCTACTGATTTTAGATTAACAACTCATGATTCAGGAAAAGAAGTTATAAAAGCAGAATTATTCTTACATGAAAAATCAGATTTATTTTATTTGGTTGCTTATGATCCCACAGGAAAGCAAAAAGGAAAACCTGCAGAGATTTCTTTATTAGAGTTAGAAAAAAGACTATCACCATCTTTATCTGATTTAGCTATTAGGAGAACAAACGAAGAAAATCTTCAATTAGGATTAGGAGAAATTCAAAATAAAATTGATTCTGGAAAATTTTCTGGAAAAGATTTGCAATCTCTCGAATTACAAAGGATAATATTACAAAACAAAGTTGATTTGATAGAAGGAAAATCAATTAGTGCAATATCTAATATAGAATCATTTCTTTCTGGAGATATTAGTCCTGAAATAAGGGCAATTGCTCAAAATACTTTAGGAGAGTTAAGGCTTGATGAACTTGCACAGGTTAGAGCTTCATATGATTCTTCCTTGGCCCAAATTAAATCTGAAAAGGCAAGAAGGTTATTCCAAAAAACTATTGATTATGCAGAAAAACAATTAAAATCTCCAGATTTAGATCAAAAAACAAAAGAAAGTTTAATATTGATGGGAGATCAGGCAAAACTTAATCTTGGAAGAACCTTTCTAAACACAAATAGAGAGATTGCAATAGATAATTTTGAGAAACTTAAATCTGCTGAAAACCCTCAAATTAGATCAGAGGCAAATAGATTGATTGCATTATCAATGTTAGCCCAGAATCCCGTTGAACATATTCAATCTGCTCTACAGTCTTTAAAACAGGCTGTAAAAGAAGATCCAAATAATCAAATAGCTGCTCAAACTCTCAGAACCTTAAAACTTAATCTTATAAATGCGAGACAATCTCAATTTTTTGATGAAAATCAAAGATATCTTGAAGATATAATTGGAATGGCTGGGGAGGGGAGTATTATTTATGGTCAAGGGGTAGATAAAACAAGTTTTTTTAAGGGGATTCAAGAAGTTTTTAGTCCAGTATCTAAAATTTATTATCAATTTTCTGGAAGGCTTGATGAACATTTAGCAGAAATGGATGTAGGATTGGGGGGAATGGAAGTTAGACGATTGGGAAGTCATGGCATGGAAAAATTAGAGGAAAATTATGTTAATATGGAAAATTATTTGAATTCTGATTTCACATCTAAATTTAAATCTGTTATGGAAAGTCATGGTTATGACCGTTATATTTCTGCAAAAGATTTTGAAAATTATGCTAAGGGTCTTAGATTAACATTTAGTGAAGAAAGAAGTTACCAAGATCTAAGAATCTTGCATGGAGCTATTTCGCGTGATCCTACTAAGGGGGAAACTATAGCTGATTCATTTGTTGCAGACTTTGCAAAAATAACAGCATCAATGGGGGCTATAGAACATGCTGTAAAAAATGACCCCATGCTTCATTTAATTGCTGGAAATGGTAGGGAAATAGGTTATGAAGGGGCACAATCATTAGAAGGCGCCTTTACAACAACTAGGGCAGGTAAGCCTCTTGAAAGAACTTGGACTGAAGCTATTAGTTTAGAAACGGGAGATTTTGTAGTAAGTGCAATTGCAACAGCAGGTACAGCAGGATTCCTTGCAAAAGGGGCTGCATATGGTGGAAGAGCTATAGGATTAGGGGCTAAAACTGCCAGAGCTGTTAGTATAGCTGGGAAAATTCTTAGTCCAGGACAAACACTTGCATTAAAATTATTAGGACAAACAGCTCCAAAAACAGCAATAGCATTAGGTTTTGTGGGAGAAGTAGGAATAGGTTTTACGGCTCCTTTTTTCTTGCCAACAGAAGCAGCAGCCGCATATGATATAGCAAGTATAATGGTACCTGGAGGTGGAATTAAAAGAAAAATATCTAAAATAGCAGATGAAGTTGGAAATACAAGACTTTTTCTTCATACAATAAATGAAAAAGAAGTTGCAGATATTGGAGATAATTTAATAAAACAAGGTGCGAGAAAAAGGACAGATCTTGGTAGTAATATATTTGAGTTTGGTGATGAAATAATAGAGGTTGGTAGGAACTTTGATTCCAAAAAATTTAAGGTAGTTTCTGGCCAAGATATAAATGCTTTAAATGAATATAATGTTTTTTCTACATTAGATGAAGGTTCAGGATTACAAAAAGGATTTGCTGATGGGACTTCCTATGAAGATGCATATAAAAGCCTTAGAAAGGCTGATACAACTATAGAAAAATTCTCTTCTAAAAATGTAGATTCTAATGGAAGAATCTTATCTAAATCGGGAGAGATTCTGGAAGAAGGAAGATATTTATGGACAGTAGACAATAAAGGCAATTTTAGATTAGCATCTGTTGAAGATTCTGCTGGCAAAAGAAATATTCATGCAGTTTTAGCGGAAGGGCGCCCAGTTCATGGAGCTGGAGAAGTTTTTATTGATTCAAATGGAAAAATAACTCAAGTGACTACTCAATCTGGACATTATTTTCCTGGATCTGAGACTAATCCTAATACTGGAAAAATATTAAAAGAGGAATTTGACGAACAAGGAAAAAATGTTTTTGAATTATTAGCAAGAAAAAATGGCATAAATCTGGATGAGACGAGTCTTAACAGAAGAATATTTGAAGGTCCTTCAGCCGACGGCCAGACAATAAGAACTGCCCAACAAAATATTGGTGAGGATCCGTTAACTAGAGCTTTTCCTTATCGGGATGTTTTTACTAGAGATGAATTTATGAAGTTCCATGAAGGTTCTGGAGGGTATCATGATCAATTTCATTCATCTCAAGTGGCAAGAATTTCAGATAGCCTTAGTAGAAAAAGGGGGCTATCGCCTGACCAAATTGATTTTAATAGAAAGGTTGGAGTTCTTCATGATATACAACGTGGTAAGAAGCCTGGAGTAGCTCCAAATGTTGATGTAACACTTAAACAATTAAGGCAAGATTTTGAAGGAACACATAATTTAATTACTGGCGAACCAGGAAAGTCCCATTTAAAAACTAAATTAGGATGGGGAGAGAGAGAAGTTTTAATGGCTGAAGCTATGATTCAAAGAACAGACCCTAGGTTTGACCCAAATTTTCCAGATGCATTTTCTATAACTTCTCCAGAAGTTAAAAATTATAGAAGAATCTTGGCAAAACTAAATCCAACAGATCGTGCATACGCAATGAAAGAAGGATATATTCTTTCTGAAATTGCAGATAAAGGTGGTTATTATTTAACTGGTGATTTTAAACGTGCTTCTAGAATTGGTCAGGGACTAGTAGATGAGATTAATACTGGTATTGGGAAAAATGTAATGAATCTCAGAAATTTAGATAGCCCTACTTTTCTTAGGAGTCTAACAGGGCCAGATAGCAGTATTATTGATAGACAAATAGCCAAAGATTTAGGTATAGATTTTTCTCCATTAACACTTACTGAGGCATTTGATCAAGGTATTCTTAATCCAAGATTAAAAAGAAATTTTAATGAAATTATTAATGGATTTGATGAATATAATAGAGTAATAGATGTAGGAGGTAGTAATCATCAAGCATTATTATTTGGTGATGCCGCATCTAAGGGTAGAATAAATTTACTTAGTAGAGAGGCACTAGTTTCTGATCCTGGAATCTCAGCTTCTAATGTAGAAGCATTTCATGGAACCAATAAACTTGTATTAGAACATTGGAGAAATTTTGGGATACCTGAAAAAACATATTTTGGTATTAGGGAGGGTATTGAGGATGTAGATCTTACCGATATAATATTTGGTTCGGTTCAAAGAAATACAGGTGTAACAGCTAGAAGTTCTAGGCAATTAACCTATTTAGAATCAATAAATAGAAAATTAAAAGATGATTTGTTAAGAACGGGAAGATATACTGAGGCACAATTAGATAATTTGGCTAGACAAGGAGTAGCAATTAAAATAAATGTTCCACAACTTCATTTTGATTCTGGAAGATTTGTTGGAGGAAAATATACCGCTGAGGGACTGGGATTAAAATTACCTAAAAACCCATTGAATTATGAAGTTATATCTCAAAAAAGGGCAGTAGGAGCAATTCAATATTTGGATGTAGGTAAGGGCCCGGGTAGTAATAGGATGACGAAGGAGTTTATACAAGGAGGGGAAAGTAGTGGACAATTAAGGATAAGATTATCCAGATAAATTCACATTCACATTATCCTTGTTACTTCTAAGATTTGGCAAGATATTATAATTAAAATATATTTTTTCGTCCAAATCAGGTAGACTCACAATATGACTTCTCCCTTCTCTTCTTGAATAGACTTTATAATCTTGAAATTTTTGTTTTTTATCATGATTCTCATAAATCATGCATCTCATATTTGATAAATTTGAAAAAAATGGAAAAAATCCTTCAGGTTTTACAGACAATGAATTAAAATTATCTACTAAATCATTTTGAAAATAAAAGATTCGTTTATATAACTCTGCATGATTGGGATTTTCCTCAGAAAAATCACCAAATACATATTCATCCCATAAGGTTGAGGGGTAATTATGTCCAAGGGCAATCTTATTTAATGATAAATTAAGTTTGGATTTTTGTTTATCAATTTCAATTTTTCCTAATTTTCTACTTGAAAATTCTATTTTTCCAAACTCTAAATTAAGGTCTGTTAAATATTTTCTAGCTAGATGCTCTTTCATTTTTAAAAGTTGATTATTTAATGTTATTTCTTCTTCACAATTTGCTAACGGGAAATCACAAAATGGAATAAAAGTATTCATTTCATTTTTTAAATAAAGAGTTACTTCTTTTTCTTCTTCAGGGAGATTCCTAATATCAACTTTAATACTTTTCAAAGGAGATGTAAAAGTAATATCTGGAAGATTATATATATTATAATCATTTAGAGACCCATTAAAATTAATCTGTCTTCTTAATACCGATTCATTAATTCTTTCTTTTGGATTAATTTCCAAATCTATTCCTTGATTACTTAAATTTTCTAAGGTTTGCATTTTTTATATAGTTGTGTATCAGGCAATTTAATTTTATCATATTGTTTATTTTCTAATAATTTAAGTTGTCCTCTAACGAAAGAAGTAATATCTTTTATTCTTTCAATTCCTTTTTCATGATATTCTCCTAATATGTCCCCCCTTATTCCAATTTGTATAGCTTTTTGTTCCAATTTCTCTCCATTTAAATTTCTATCTGGATCATATTGTATTATTATATTAGATTTTAATTTTTTTCCTTTCTTAGAATATAATTTTTTCTCTTGATTAAGAGAGATAGGATCTAAATTAGATTGAAAGAGATTCTTCATATATAATTTTTTATTATAAGATTTTATTTCCTTTAATGATAATCCTCGATCTAAAAGAGAATCAAAAAAATTTCTATTTAAATAAATTGATAATATTCTTTCCTGATCTTCTTCATTTCCCCATTTTGAACGATGCATCATCCATAAAAAACTAGGTTTTATCCAAGTTGTTCTTGAAAATTTAAATTCACCTCCAAATCTTTTGTTTTGGATTGCATAATCAGCTATTCTATCATTAAATGCTTGATAAACTACAACTTGATTATCATTATATTCAGCTTCAAAATCAAGATTATTGTTTAAACCATTGTTCAATCTTCCCTGAATTTTATATTTTTTCATCTTAATTATTCCTCATATTAACGCTTCAGATTATATAGTTTTTACCTTATAAACCTTTCCATTTGTAACCACTTAATAGTAAAAACTACTTATAAATCTTGCTATTTTTACACTTAAATTACGCTTATTTTTCTCTATTCTCAAGTCTTTATTAAGACCAAATTTGCCAACTTAGTATGCTTGAAACTTGATAATAATCCTCTCCAAATTATTTCCCAAATCATTTGTAATCGCATTATTTATATAATCTAAATTATTAATGAAATTATGAAAAAAATGGGTACTAAAACTATTATTATTGTGGCTGTTATTATATTAATTGGTTTATTTTTTTGGGTAGTGGTTTCTCAAAAATCTGCTGGTGAGGATGAAGAAGATGGATTGGGACAAGTTAGTGTTATAGGGGTATTTGGACCCTTAGTTAATGTAGTTGTTGATTTAGTAGAAGAATATTTAATCACAAACCTAAAGGTACCAAAGAATCAAGATGTAGATTGTGAAAACGATGAAGAGTGTGAAAACAATCTAGAGGCAAAGGGACCTTATTGTGGTGATGATGATAAATGTTATAGTTGTTTGATGGGAACAGATCCTCAAAGACCAAATATGGGTTGCCGACCAGAAAAAATTTGTATTTATGATGAGGAAGTTGGGAATTTTTGTGGTGATTGCCTTATTCATGATGATTGTATTGGTTATGATGATAATAAAAAATGCTTTAATAATAAATGTGTCCAATGTTTAAAAGATGATGATTGTGATGATGAATTTAATGAAGAAGGATTATTTTTTAGAGGAAAATTTTGTAGTTCCAATAAAGAATGTTTTGAATGTGTTGTTACAAAAATAGAAAAAGGAAAAGTAATTGATTTTAAGGGATTTTGTAAACCTGATGAAACATGTGGTCTTGAAGGAATTGGAGGAGGAAGAATGGTAATGGTGGAAGGGCAAGGCGGGAAATGTTTAAAAGTTCCCCTAGCGCCAAACCTGGGTTTTGCATAAAAAACACCAAATGATTCTTTAGACACCTTTAAATAATTTTATATAACCTAAATTATTAATGATATTATGAAAAGAAGAGTTGATAGAACCTATTTAGGTTCGATAGTGTTGGGTTTAAATGATGCGTTGGTGGAGTTGACAGGGGTGTTGGCGGGATTGACGTTGGCCTTGCAGAATTCTGAGATAATCTTGATAAGTGGTTTTATAACAGGGTTTGCGGCTAGTCTTTCTATGGCGGGAAGTGAGTATTTGAGTACTAAAGCTGAATGTAATCATACTAAAAAAGATAAAAAGGCGGGAATTTGTAAAAGTCCGAGTAGTGCTGCAATTTATACAGGTATTGCATATTTTTTTACAGTCTTGTTTTTGTTATTTCCTTATTTAATCTTAAATAATGTGTTTTATGCACTTGGATGGACATTGGTTAATGCAATCCTTGTTATAACAGGTTATACTTATTATGCATCTAGGGAAAAAGGAGAAAGTTTTTCTCGTAGATTTTTTGAAATGTTAGCAATAAGTATGGGCGTCGCAATAATTAGTTTTGGAATGGGTTATTTGGTAAGATTGTTTGTTGGAGTTAGTGTTTAAAACGTAATTTTATCATTTTTCTTTCTTGGAATTATATGAGCATGCATATGGAAAACTAATTGTCCTGCAGAAGGTTCATTATTAATTAAGATGTTGGTTCCTTCAGCTTTTTTTTCTTTTATTAGTTTTAATGATATTTTTTTGGTTGCTTCTAATAATTCATTACCTAATGTAGTAGGCATGTCCAGTATGTTTCTAAAATGTTTTTTTGGAATAATTAAAGTATGTCCGGGTGTTTTTGGATTTGCATCTAAAATTCCTATGAAGTTATCATCTTCATAAACTTCTTTAGATTCAATTTCTCCATTTACAATTTTGCAAAATATACATTCTTGGTTTGTCATATTAAATTACCTTCCCCGCTTCTTCAAATTGGATTTCTTGATTAATAAGCTTTCTTAGTGTATTTTTTAGATCTTTTGTTTTAATACGGATTTGTTTTGTGGTATCACGATCTCTGATTGTTATATCTTGCTTTTTTAGAGATTTTTCGTCAATTGTTATACAGTAGGGAGTTCCAATTTCATCGTTTCTTGCATAACGTCTTCCTATTGATCCCGATTTGTCATAGTTGCAATTGAATTCAGTTCTTAGATCTTTTAGAATTTCTTTAGCCATATCTTCATATTCTGGTTTTTTAATAATTGGAAAAACTGCTGCTTTTACAGGAGACAATTTTGGATTTAATTTTAATATTGTTGTATTTTTTTCCTTATTGAAATGATATGATTCTAGTAAGAATACAATTAGTGCTCTCCCTACCCCTAAGCTAGGCTCACATACTACATGAGGTAAAATCTTTTTACCTTCAGGAGTTGTAATCTCCATTGAGGTTTTAGAATGTTCTTGGTGTTGTTTAAGATCAAAATCTCCTCTATTTGCAAAACCCTGAAGTTCTCTCCATCCCATTGGGAAATTGTATTCTAAGTCCCATGTGTCGATTGCATAATGGGATTTTTCTTCGGAGGTATGTTGTCTAGCTCTGAAATTGTTTGGATTAGCTCCAAGTTTAGTAAACCACTCAAATTCTTTTGCAATCCAGTAAGCATGCCAGTCTGTTTTTATTATTTTTTTCTTATAGGCTTCATATAGGTCCATAAGGATAGCTGGTTTGTTCTCCTTTTGTGAATTTTCATCCAGGATTAGAATATGTGTGTCTTTTATTTCATCTACATAAGGGCATGGTTGATTTGGTTCAATGAAATATTCTATTTCCATTTGATCAAATTCTCTTGTTCTAAAAAGGAATTCTCTTGGAGAAATTTCATTTCTGAAAGCTTTACCAATTTGTGCTATTCCAAACGGTAGTTGTAGTCTTGCATTTTCTTGTACTAGTTTAAAATTTGTAAATATTAACTGAGCTGTTTCTGGCCTTAAGTAGGCCTTAGTTGAATCTTCTTTAATTGGTCCTATTTGGGTTGTGAACATTGGATTGAATTCACCTTTGTTTTCATATTCGGAACCACATTTATCACATTTGGCAGTATTTAATTCATGTTTATCAACTTTGGATTTGTGATGGCATTTTTTACATTCTACTGCAATATCTACAAAACCAGATACATGCCCTGAAGCTTCCCATACTTTAGGATTGGTGATTATAGCACCATCAATTGCTACGATATCATCTCTTTGTTGTATGTGATAATTCTGCCATGCTTTTTTTAGGTTATTAACAAGTTCAGATCCTAGATGCCCAAAGTCCCAGAATCCTCCTAAACCTCCATAGATTTCTCCAGAGGGATATATGAATCCTTTACGTTTGCAAAAATTAGCTAATTCTTCAATTGTTATTTTTGTTGGTTCATTAAATGTTTCTTGTTTTTTTTCTATTTGTTTTGGTGATTCTTGCATTTTTATCTGTTCAGCTTTTTTTTCAGCTTCTTGTAAGTCTTTACCTAAATAGGCAACTACCTTGCTTTTTACTTTGTCACCTTCTCTTATAGATTTTTGGAGGTAATAATATTCTTTACCTGAGATCTTTTTCTTCACTATGAATGCCATATTCTTAATTTAAGCACTACATTAAGGTTTAAAAATCTTTCAGATTTCTAATTGAGATAATTTGGTAATTATTTTGTAAAGACTTTTATATTGTTTTTATTTAAGTTAGTTATGAAAAAGGGTGTGAAAAAGATAGCTAGAGGTCATGATAAAAAAAAATTGATTCCTGAAAGAAGTGGGAATAGTTTTGTTAAATTAGCTTTCTTTTTGTATTTGTTTATTCTTGCAATAGAATTAATTAAGAAGGCTTCGGGGTTAATTGCTCCAGATGCTAAACAATTCATATTTTCTAATTTGAATCCATTAAATGCTATTGCTGTTGGATGGTTTAGTACTAGTATTGCTCAATCTTCTGGAGCTGTTGCAAGTGTTGTTGTTACTTTTGTTGGAAATAATCTAATAGATCTTCCTCTTGCTGTTTATATCTTAGTCGGGGCAAGTATGGGGACTACAATAACTGCATTGATTATTAGTTTGATTACTGTAACTACTAAGAGAAGAGATTTTAGGCATGGGTTTGAAATAGCATTATGTTATTCAATTTATAGTTTATTTTTAGTTTTTATTGTATTTTTCTTGGAGTATTTTTTTGCTTTATTTTCTAGATTGTCAATGTATTTTGCAATATTGTTTCAGGGGGAATTTTCCTATCTTAATTTTCCAGATCTTGTGGAGTTTATTACAGGACCTTTGGTTAAATTAATTATGAATGTTAATAATGTTTTGGTTGTTTTTGTTATAGCATTTTTAATTTTGATTTTTGCCTTGAAATATGTTAGTAGATCTGTTGTTGAAGTTTTTGGAGGAGAAGTTAAAGCTAAGAATTTTATTAATAGATATTTTGATTCTCCAATAAAGGCTTATCTTATTGGAGTAGTGTTGACTGCTATTGTATTTTCATCAAGTATAACTATTAGTTTGTTGGTTCCTTTGGCAGTAAGTGGTTTGATAGGATTAAGAAGAGCCATTCCATTTATTTTGGGGGCGGATTTGGGGACTTTTACTGATACTTTCTTAGTTTCATTGATTGTTGGGGAAACTAGTGCAATTGCTGCTGCATTTTCATATGGATTATTTGCTGTAATTGGTGCAATTATATTTTTACCTAATACTAATTTTTTGTTTAAAGCAACTAAGTTTACTTCTAAGAAATTAATTAAAATAAGTAGAGAAAAGGCATTGTATATTCTTTTGTTTTTTGTATTGATGCCTTTGGGAATCATAGTGTTTTTTTGAAATAACTAGATTTAAAAATGAAGATTTCTTATCAAATTTACGCAGGGATCGCATAGTGGTATTGCGCGGGGTTGCAGACCCCGTTTTCCCGGGTTCGATTCCCGGTCCCTGCTTAATTATTTTTAGAATAATTGAATGCCCCTGACAGCTGAAAAAACATTCTGTTTTTAGTGCTGTCTGTGACAAGGTTATCTCATCATACTCGATAACATATGCCCCTGACAGGATTCGAACCTGCGACCTACTGCTTAGAAGGCAGTCGCTCTATCCAGCTGAGCTACAGGAGCATATACTCATAAGAAAAAAGAACTATATTTAAAATTATGGTTTTATTTTAAATGTCTAAGTTTTGGTGTTCTAGAAATTTGTTGATTAACGTTTTGTACAGCTCTTCTATGGGCTTTAAAGATGAAAAATATTCCTATACTTATAATTAATAGAAATATTGCATAGGGAAATCCTTTGCCTTTAACTATTTTAAAAACTGCATTTCCTGATGTTCCTGATTTTCCTAAGATTACAGATTTCTTTATGTAGTTTTCTAAATCTGAAGGATGTGAAAAGAATATCCCATAAACTCCCTTAGGATTTTCTTCTAATTCTATATCTATATTTCTTAATATTAGGTTATCTGTTTTTATTGAAAATCTATCTTGTAGTCTTTTTATTTCAAATCCTTCTGGATTTAATATCCAAATTTCAACATAGGTTGATTCTCCTATAAACTTGCTATTGTCAAAGGTATATAAAATGTTTAAATTTCTTTTTTCTGATTTTATTTCTCTTACTTTTATTGCATTTACGCCTTTTGTAACTGCAATACTTATTTCCTTGAAATTTGATTCTTGATCGCAAGTTAATTGAAGTGTTAATGGATAATCATCAATTTCTGTTTCTTCTGGAATTGTTATTTTTAAGTTAAAATTTATATCTGTTTGAGCAAGAATATCTTTTGTTTCCTCATTTTTTGTCCAATCAGATTTTTCTCCAGTGATTAATAATAAGCAATTTGTTACATCTTCTTCTCCTATATTTTTTATATTTATAGGTATTATTTTCTCATTTCCATTACTTAATGTTATGTCTTCTATTTTTGAAAATTCTATTGAAGATATCTTTTCATTGGAAATTACATAACCTAAAATGTTTATTCCAATTAATAGAAATCCAGTTAATACTAATACTATTAATATTATTCCTAGAATTTTTAATGTATTTTTTTTCATGAATCCTCTTTTAATTTATTATGTATTAATTAGGTTATTTTTGTTTTTAAATATTTGTTTAGATTAATTATTTAAATAGGTATTTCTAATATATATTATGGATTCAATAGATATAGTATTTTTAGGAACTGGGAGTGCAATTCCTACTCCTAGTAGGAATCATAATGCAATTATTTTTAATTATAAAAATAAAAATTTTTTGGTAGATTGTGGAGAGGGAACTCAAAGGCAAATTAGAAAGGCTAAATTAAATATGTGTAAGATTACTGATATATTGATTACTCATATGCATGGAGATCATATTTTTGGATTGCCCGGATTATTGCATACTATGAGTAAGACTGGTTATAATCGAGAGTTAATGATTTATTGTCCTAAGGGGGCTGGGAAAAAGATGAAACAGTTTTTGGACTTAACTGGTGTTCATGGTATTGATTATAAAATAAAGGAAGTTAGAGGGAAGTTTATTGATAATCCTTATTTTTCTATTAGTAGTTTAGCATTAGATCATGATGTTACTTGTAATGGTTATATGTTTGAAGAGAAAGATAGATTGAGAATTGATAAAAAGAAATTGTCTAAGTATAATATTAAAGGTAAGGAAGTTGGGAAATTAATAAGGAAGAAGAATGTTAAAATTGATGGAAAGTTGATTAAATATAAGGACCTTACTTTTTTGGAAAAAGGTAGAAAGATTAGTTTTGTTTTTGATACTAAATATTGTAGTAATGTTGATAAGTTGATTAAGAATTCTGATCTTGCAGTTATGGAAGGAGTTTTTCTTGGAAACACTTCTATTGGTAGGGAGATGTCTAAGAAATATAAACATCTGACATTAGAGGAATCTGCTAAAGCTGGAAAAAAGGGAAAAGTTAAGGAATTAATAATTAGTCATATTTCTCAAAGATATGAATTTAAAGAAAAGTTTTTGTTGAAAGAGGCTAAGAAAATTTATAAGAATGTTAAAATTGCTAGTGATTTAATGAAAGTGACTATTTGATAAAGGTAGTTATCACTATCTTTAATATTTTTTGAGAAAACCTTACCCGTGCTAATCTAATAGGGCTAAAGCTCAATATTCTAGTTATTATTTTGCGATACTTGCCGGAGAGATGAAGATTATTGTATCTCCTCGAAGAAATGTAAGTCCCATACTTCTTCGTTCGTCTCCCTCTACTAATTCTTTTGCATTGTCTAAAACCACATTAATGTGGATGTCAAATGCCAAAAGAGTCCCAACCATTTGTCGGTTGTTCTTTAGTTGAACTAACACTTCTTTCCCTTTTGCGTTGTTCAACACGTCAAGTGGTCTTTCGATTCCATTAACCATATCCTTTCTTCTTTAAACTAGTTTAAAAATGTTTTGTAATTAGAAGTTTATGAAATCTAATAATTTTTAAATTAGAAATTTAGAAACACTTAAAAAGCAATAATTTCTAACTAAACTATGGGATATGGAAGAAAGATATCAGGTGGAAAGTATCATAAGCAAAGAAAGAAAAAGAAATATGCTTTGCCTGGTCTTGAAAATAAAGTTAAGTTGAATGAAACTAAGAAAAAGACAGTTAGAGGTATGGGTGGAAATGAAAAGTCTATTGTACTTTCTACTGATTTTGCTAGTGTTACTAATCCTAAAACTCATAAGGCTAAGAAGGCAAAAATAAAGAATGTTATT
>CAYVEM010000003.1:0-12102 GCA_964450665.1 Candidatus Woesearchaeota archaeon
ACAATATTTTTAAATCAAAAAATAGAAAAACAAAACCAAAAAAAATGCCAATAATAGTCGCAGACATACATGAAAAAAACTCTCTAGTAATCTCTGAATTACATAAATCAACTCAAGTTAGACTTGAAATTAAATCATTAAAAATAGCAGATTACATAATTAATGATATTGCCATTGAAAGAAAAACAGTTCAAGATTTAATTTCATCTATGATAAACAAACGCTTAATCCAACAACTAACTCAAATGCAATCCTATAAAAAATCACTTTTAATCATCGAAGGAGACTTAGATGAAGTTATCAATGAAGAAAATAATATATCAAAAGCACTAAGAGGATTATTAGTTTCAATCTCAACCAATTATCAAACTTCAATAATAAGAACCCAAGATTATGAAGACACCGCAAAATATCTAATAACTTTAGCCAAACAACAAATAAAACCCAAAACAGAAATATCCCTACATTCTAGAATTCCTAAAAATAAGAAGGAACAAAAGTCATACATATTAGAATCTTTTCCAAATATAGGCCCAACAAAAGCTAAACAATTATTAAAAAAATTCAAAACCATTCAACAAACCATAAATGCAAATGAAGAAGAATTAGAAGAAATTTTAAAATCCAAAACAAAAGATTTTAAGGATCTAACTATTTACTAAAACCATAACAATTAATTAATCTCAACACATCAACACTATATTCTTTAGAGGTTGAATCTCCAAAAGATATTGAAACCTTATAATTATTATCTTCAAATTTTTCTTCTAAAGCAGATCTAAATTCATTCCCAAGATCTCCACAATTATAAAGAACAATAGGTTGATTTAATCCATTCATACAAAAACTATTAAAAACAGATTGTGTAACATCATCTAAATTCACCAGTTTTTTTTCACTTTCAATATTCATTAATACCATTCACTAATCATCCATTTATAAACAAACTAGTAATAAGGAATATACAAACCAAAACAAAAGTCATTTAAACCTAGATTAACTTTCCAAGTTATATTTTCTACCCCATTAAAAATATTAAGATGTAAAATATATTTAATTCTAATACTATTTTACAAAATTGCACTTCCTAACAATCTTGCACCTAAATTAATAGTCATTCTATTAAAATCATTATTAGGATTCAAATTTACAACTCCCATTCCCCTAAAATTTTCTAATAATTTTAATCTTTTAATAAAATATAAGGACTCATTAGCGCTAATTCCTCCACTTTCTAAATAACAAACACCTGGCGCAAAGCCAGGATCAATACAATTTAAACTAAAATTAACATAAAATCCCCTACTACTTTTAACACGCTCCATAACCATATCACAAACCCCTTCCAAATCTTCATTTAAAATCTCCATTTTAATTAAACTAATTTCTTCATCTTTGATAAATGTAAGCTCATTATCACCAATATTTCTACAACCTAACAATATAATATTCCTACCTAAAAATCCGTTTTCAACTAGCCTTCTAATCCATCCATTTTCATCACAATTAGTATGTGCATCAAAAACTATCAACAACCCATTAACCACCTTATCAAATCCCCTAATTAATGAATAATTTATACTATTATCACCTCCAATAAAAAAACATCTATCATTCATTTCAAATAACTCTTTAGAATTTTCAAAAATTAAATGGTTTGCCTCATTAATATTATTTAAATCAACATGAATCTCTTCAAGATTCAATTTATCCACATTAATCTTTTTAATATTTCTAAGTTCTTTCATTATTTCCACAGGAGCCAACTCACAGCCCCCATTTCTTTCTTCTATTAATTTAACTCTAACTAATTGCATCCTTAATCTAAACAAATCCTCTATTTAAAAATTCCCTTGACCAAAAGCTATATAAAAGAGCATCTCCTATTTATCATATAATTAAAAAAGGAAAAAGGAGGTAAAAAATGACAGGATTAGAAAAAACAGCTACAATTCTTGCTGCAATCGGAGCAATTAATTGGGCATTATTTAGCTTTAATTGGAACTTGATAGAAAAAACTTTAGGTGCAGGCTCAATGATAGGAAACATTATTTATTGGTTAATTGGACTATCAGGACTTTGGCTATTAGTAAAAGTTTTCAAATAAACTAATTTATTTTTTATTTTTAAAAATTATTAAGTAGGCACTAGTGCAACAAAGCTACTGCCCTTTAACTTACTTAATTCCTTAACATTATTTAGTTTAACCTTAGCAATATTTCCTTCATAATTATAATACTTACTAGCATCTCCCCCCATTTCTTCCTGCAACAAATCAAACATAGTACTATCTGACCTTTCTTTACTAATTTTTCTTAAACCAATTAATCTTTCCTTAGCCTCATTCAAATCACTTAACTCCAAATCTTTTAATTTTTTAACTTCATTCAAAACTATTTTTTTAACTTCCTGAATTTTATCTTTTGTAGTCCCTACATAAATAATCTCATAAGAATAATCTTTAGATTGTTCTAGATTACTTTTAACAGCATAACATAATCCTCTTTTCTCTCTAACTTCTTGAAACAATCTACTACTCATGCCACCTCCAAGAATTCCATCAAAAACTTCTGCAGCATATCTATTCTTATCATTAAGCTTAGGCATATGAAAACCAATAACTTCATGAGCCTGATCTATTCCTTTCCTTTTATAAATCTCTTCGCCATTCTTCAAAACAATATCAACATTCTTAATTTCTTTCTTTGTCTTAGGAAATTTTTTAGCTTCTCTCAAAACACTATCCCAACTAACATCTCCAACAACACTAAAAATCATGTTATTACTTGCATAAATATTATTATAAAGATCAACAACCTTTTTTCTTGACAATCCATTAACTGTCTTAGCAGTACCCGCAATAGACATATTGAAAGGTCCTTCATACAACATTTCCTTTATCTTCTCCAGAACAAATGTGCTAGGATTATCATTATACATCTTAATCTCTTCCAATATAACTTTCCTTTCTCTTTCTAAAGGAGTTTTCTGAAACAAAGGGTTAGTTACTAAATCCCTTCCAATATCTACACTCAACTCAAAATGCTGACTAGGCATCTTATTCCAAAAACAAGTAATCTCCTCTCCAGTAAATGCATTTAATATACCACCTTTACTTTCAACTTCTCTTGGAATCTCATCAACCTTCCTCTTTTTAGTACCTTTAAACACTAAATGTTCTATAAAATGACTAATTCCCTTAATATCTTCAGTTTCGTATTGAGCCCCATATCTTACACTACTAGCCGTAGCAACTACTGGAATCTTCCTCCTTTCATGAATAACAGTTAATCCATTATCTAAAACCTTTCTAGAAAATTCAACTCCCTTTACCATATTATAAAGAAACAAACTCTTTTATTAAACCTTTTTGTCTTAAAAAATATTTTAATTTTTAAGAAAATAAAAATTATTTTAAATTACAAAATTCGATTATTAATTTTTTCTGCCTAACTTCTGGATGAAATAAAACTCCATAAATCCTCTTTTTCTTATGTTTAACTCCCTGACTAATTTTATTACCCGCAAAAATTTCAAAATCTAAGTTAGAAAAGTCCACATAATTATTATGTAAATGATAAACTTCTTGTTTTCCCATCAAACCAAAAAAATTCTTACCAAATTTCTCATTATAATATCCAATTTCAGTTCCCCTACATAACTTTCCATTAAAAACCATTCCAATTATCTGCATCCCGCCACAGATCCCCAGAACAGGTTTATTAAAACCAATCATCCACTTAAATTTGTCAATATCTTCAATAAATTTATTATCATAAAGAGTTGTTCCACAAATAATTACACTATTTGCCCCATCTAAATCTTTTTTCTTTAAACGAGTGTAATGCTTAATGAACACATTAATATTATTTTTAATCAAAATATCTCTAATAGGTTTTACAAATTCATAAAATCCTAATTTCTCATTACAAATATCAATTAATAATATATTTTTCATTTTAATTTAACATCCATCCTCCAACTATTCTTACTACCATTAATTTTTTTATCTTTAATTATAAGCTTCTTCTTAAATAAACTACAATTTAAAACAAAACTTTCAAACTCTCCACCCTCTCCTGCAACATTTATCTTATATTTATCTTGTAATTTCTTAATTTCATTAATAAATTTTATATCTATCTTTCTTCCTAACCATTTTTCATCAAAAGGATAAGCAAAAACCCCTACAACAACCACTTCAAATTTATTTTTAATCAAATCTTCCAATAATTCTAATTGATTCTTTTGCCATAATGGATTAAAACACTCCATTTTTAATTTATTGCATATAATTTCTATTCTTGAAGCTTGATAAACACTCTCAACAGCGCCACTAACCACTCCTTCAATATTATAATCCTTAATAGCCAATTTAATTGCCCTCTCTAAATCAATTAATTCCTTTTCTTTCTTACCCTTGGTCTTAACAATAATCAAAGGAATACCCATAGATTTAGCCTGTTCTTCTACCCTTCTAATTGAAGGAGTATGAAACATATAACTTTCCTCATTTTCACTAATAATACTAATTAAACAACTAATTTCATATCCTTCTTTCTTAGCCAGCCAAGCTGCATACATACTATCCTTCCCTCCACTAAATAATATTCCAAGTTTCTTGACCATTTATTTCCTACTAAGAAATTTATTATCTTTAATATAAAACCTCATAGGAGTTTCTAAATCTTTTGTAACCCCTATCCTAAAACTTTCGATAACCTCAAATAAATTATCTTCATAAGATTCAATCTTAATTTCTCCATTATCTAAAACATCCTTCTTATGATGACTTTTATCTATTTCTAAGCTTTTTGTTAATAACCCTGGCCCATTTCCCTTACCCTCAAAATTTAAGGGTTCAACAGCCCTTATTAAAACAGCGCTAGCTTTTCCAAAATTTCCTGTAACAAAATTAATCAACCAATTATTATGCACTCCATAAACTAAAATAGTTCCGGGCTCCATCATCATAGTTTTTCGTAAATCTCCATTCTGACAAGCCCTACTAGCAGGATCATTTTCATCAAAATAAGCTTCTGTTTCAACTATCTTAACCTTTAATTCCCTACCATTAAGATTCCTAACAATAACTTTCCCCAATAAATCTTTTGCAACAATATCTGCTTCTCTATTAAAAAATTTTTCGTCCATATTCTAATAAACTCAATAAATTTTTAAAATGCAATTCATTAATAAACCTATGCCAATCAATGCACATCCAGAATACATAGAAGCAGAATCAAAATTCCACGCAGCCAGCAATGACGAAGAAAGAATCTTAGCCTTAGAAGAAATGATGAGGCATATGCCCACTCACAAGGGGGCTGAAAACCTACGAAAAAACATTAGAACGCGATATAAAAAATTAAAAGCTGAATCAGCTAAAAAAGCAAAAAAATCAGGCAAAAAGGGAATAAAAAAAGGAGATATGCAGGCAATCCTCTTAGGACTTACAAATTCAGGAAAATCCTCAATATTAAAAGCTATTACAAATGCAGACCCAAAAATAGCAAGTTATGGTTTTACAACAAATGAACCACTACAAGGAACACTAAACTTTAAAGGATGCACCATCCAAATAATTGACATGCCTCCAATTGCAAGTGAAAATTTTGACAAAAGCTTATTGAATTCAGCAGACACCATATTAATTGTAGTAGAAAAAATACATGAAATTAAAACAATACAGGATTCTATAAAAAATCTAAATAAAAAAGCAAAGATTATGATTATTTTCAATAAAATAGATCAACAAGATGATGAAAACAAAAGGAAAATAACTGCCACACTTAAAACAAAAAAATATAACTTCATATTAGTTTCAACGAAAACTGATGAAGGAATAGATGAATTAAAGGAAAAAATCCTCGAATCCTTCAACGTAATAAGAGTTTATACAAGACAACCAGGAACTAAACAAGACAGCGTTCCAGTCGTCCTAAACCCAAAATCCACATTAAAAGATGTAGCAGAAAAAGTGCTCCATGGATATAGTAAAAAGGTAAAATACGCAAAAATAACTGGGCCCTCTAGCAAATTTGTAGGTCAACGTGTCGGACTAAAGCATATTGTAAAAGATCGAGATGTAGTTGAATTTTTTACTGAATAATTATTCATAAGCAATCCTAGCTAACTTTTCCATCTTCTTCCTATTAATCTTACTCAAAATAATATTTATTTCTTTAGCCAAGGCCATTTTCAAATCCATTGGATGCAATTTCTTAGCAACAAAATCCTTTTCAATATCCGCATAATTGTTATACTCCATATTACCTCCAAACTTCTCAGGCCTTTCAATCTCAAACTTCTCATTATTATCTTGTTTAATAACCATTATTATATATTTCATAAAATCCATTACCCCATTATCAGGATTACCTTCAACACAATCTGCCCCATTTATTTTTTTCTTAACAGTTTCTTCATCATCTAAAAAATCAATTTTAGTATTAGGATCACTTGCGCTCATTTTCTTACCAACCAATCCCCTAAGTAATGGTACCATCATCTCAATTCGAGGTTTATACCCAATTTTAGAATGTTGTTCTCTAGCTAAAACAAAAATCTTTCTTTGATCATTTCCCCCTAATTGCATATCAACTTTCAAATATTCTTCATCTAATGCTTGCATTAAAGGATAAATTAAACCAGCTAACCTAGGATTATCTCCCAATTTAACTACATCACTTGCCGCTTTCATACTATCCCTAACAGAAACATTAGTAGCCATTCTCAACAAATCCATCATATAATCTCCTTTCAATTCAAAATCACTACCCCTAACAAACTCCATATTCTTTGGATTTCCTCCCATAGCCTTAATCACCTCAGGAATAATAGCTGAATAATACTTATATCTATTCTCTAAAACCTCATAAGGAGTTCCATCCAATAGGGCATGTAAATCAGCAATTAAAACTTTCACATGAAACCCTGCCTTTAACAAATCCGACAATTTCAATAACCAAATAAAATAACCAACATGAGGTCTCCCAGTTGGAGCAGTCCCAATATAAACATTAGGTTTCTTCTTACCTTTCAATAATTTCTTCAAATCTTCTTCACCAATTATTTCAGCAGTATTCCTAGTAGCCAACTCAAACTTATCCATAAGCAAGAAAACATAAAATCTTTAATAAATCTTTCTACATAAACTATCATGTCATTCACAACAAAAATAACCCTATCAATTTCACTACTAGGAATACTAATCTTATTAATCTTAACCAACATATTACCTTATCCCCAAATAACAATAAAAGACATCACTCTAAATCATCTAAACAAAAAACTATCAACAAACGGAAAAATAGATAATATTCAAAATTATAAAGACTTCCAAATACTAACAATAACTCAAAACTCTTTCTCCATAGAGGTTCTACTAGACCAAAAAATAAACTTAACCAGAAATCAAGAAATTCAAATCAAAGGAAGATTAGAAAAATACAAAGATAAATTACAAATTAGGGCAGAAACCCTAACAAGTTTTGAATAAATATCTTTGCGAAGCAAAATTCACCAAAACTTGTCTTAGAGGATTTTAGTATAAAATTCTCTATACTTTCCACTTACCATTTTCCTGAATAACCTCTCCATCTAAAATCATCTTAGCCTTCTTCATATCTTTGACAATATCTACATGAATAGCACTATCATTTCCACCACCATTCTGCTTATACGCCATTCCCAAGGCCAAATGAATCGTACAATCCAACTTCTCATCAAACAATAAATCATTAGTATATTGTTTTATTCCAGGATTACAACCCACTCCAAACTCACCAACATATTTAGCATTTTCATCAGTATTAAGAAGTTCTTTTAAGAATCCCTCTCCTTGTTCAGCACTATATTCAACAACCCTCCCATTTTCAAACTTCAACTTTACTCCACTTATTAAATTTCCATTAACAACCCTTGGATAATCAAAACTTATTGTTCCATTCATACTATCCCTTACTGGAGCCATAAACACCTCTCCTCCAGGCATATTCTCTTCTCCCTTATCTGGAACACAATTCTTTCCTTTAATAGAAAACTTCAAATCAACCCCCTCTCCAATCAAATGAACTTCATTACCTTTTTCAAACACCTTACTCAATTTATCCATTCTCTTACCAAATTTCTTCCAATCAATCAAACAAGCATTAAAAACAAAATTTTCATAATCATTTAGAGACATTCCAGCTTCCTGAGCCAAAGCCATACATGGAAAACCAATTGTAACTCTTTTCATCCAACCCTCCTCCTTATCTGCCGAATTAACAATATAATCTCCTATAGGCCTAGTAACTTTTTTCCTCATCATAATTTTCTTAGGATTTGCATTACTTAATTCCCTAGTATTCCCACTAGTATTAATTCCAACATAATACTGACTATTTTCAATTTGATGCATTTGTAAATCTGGAAATTTCTCTAATTGTTGTTTATTAGCATATTTATAGAAAAAATCACCCATACCATCCAATCTTACATTAACAATAGGATGTGCTCCTTGCAAAATAACTTCCTTATACAATTCTAAAATAAATTCCTTAGCTTCTTCTCCACCACTAATTATAACATTTGTTCCAGGTTTTACTTCTAAGGAATATCTTACAGTTTGTTGTGCTAATTTTCTTATTCTTGGATCCATTTTCCATTTAAATCACCTACAATATATTAAATTCTAATAATCTTCATTTAAAAATATATCTACTCCCCAGAACAACTAATCATTAAACCCATAAGGGCAATGTTTACAACTACTCTCACAACAATAACCCCTTTTTTTCAAATATTTATCTGTAAAAACCATTAATCCATCCTCATTAAAATAATAATCCTCCGATTCTAATTCAACCATTTTAAACCTACTCACTATCAAGTAAAATAGGCATCAGTTCTCTTTCTAAAAAATCCTTATCAACATCATCAAATGCGCCCAATTCAGTAGAATCAGCATCTAATACTGCAATAACCATATCATTCTCTCCAATTAATGGAACAACAATCTCTGAATTAGATCTTTCATCACAAACAATATGTCCTGGAAACTCATGAACATTAGGAACAATAATACTTTCCTTTCTTTTTGCAGCAGTTCCACAAACCCCTTGATAGCCAATATTGGCACAAGCCGTAGATCCCTGATAAGGTCCAATAACCATTTCACCTTCCTCTGCGAAATAAAATCCACACCAAAAATAATAAGGTAAATGTGTTCTTAAAACAGAAGCCGCCGTAGCCATCCTGGAAACCAAGCTATCAACATCATTAACTCTCTCTTTAATTTCCTCTAATGCTTTATTATACAACTCAATTTTTTCATTACTACTAAAAATTTTTGCTAAAGAAGAATCTTGACTTGAATCATTAGGAAGATTATCTGAATCCATAATCCCGCAAACAAAATCTAATATATAAGCTTTTCTAATCTATAAAAATAGACATAAATTCCCACAATGTTAATAGAAATAACAGCAATTTTCATCGGACTTCTTGCCGGCACTATAACCGGATTAATACCCGGAATCCACATAAATTTAGTAGCAATCATAACACTTAGTTTTTCAACATTTCTTTTATCAATAACCTCTCCAATAGTCTTAATTATTTTCATAACTTCCATGGCGATAACACATACCTTCATGGACTTTATTCCAAGCATTTTCTTAGGGGCACCAGATGAAGATTCTTTTCTATCTATTTTACCAGGACACAAACTCTTACTAAGAGGTAGAGGTTATTATGCAATAATCTTCACACTATATGGAAGTCTAACAGCACTACTAATAATCATACTATTCACACCAATCTTCCTTTTCCTACTACCTAAATTTTATCCATCTATCCAAAAAATAATGCCCTTCATATTAATTGCAATTTCATTATTTCTTATCAGCTCTGAAAAAAACAAAAAACTATGGGCATTATTCATTTTCATGATAGCAGGATTTCTAGGAATAGCCACCCTAAATATCAATATAAAAGAACCATTACTTCCTTTATTAACAGGATTATTTGGATCTAGTAATTTAATAATTACAATAAAACAAAAAACAAAAATTCCTGAACAAAGGATAACCTCTTTAAAAAATATTAAATTATCTAAAGATTCAATATCTAGAGCCTCATTAGCATCAATAATTGCATCCCCTTTCACAGCATTCCTCCCAGGCCTTGGCGCATCTCAGGCAGCATTAATTGGAAGATCTTTCCTAAATATAAAAGATCAAAGAGAATTTTTATTTCTCTTAGGGGCCATCAACACAATAGTAATGGGCCTATCATTCATAGCACTCTATTCAATAAATAAAACAAGAACCGGAGCTGCTGCAACCATTTCACAACTAATTCCAGAACTAACTCTAACTAACCTATCAATAATCATCTTAGCAATAATAATCTCTGGCCTATTATCTTTCACTTTAACAATAAACATCTCAAAAATAATTGCAAAAAACATCCACAAAATATCTTATAATAAATTATCTACAATAATACTCTTAATAATTATCTTCATAGTACTAATATTCTCAGATCCAACACTAGAGGGAAAATTAATAACCATTTTAATATTTTTAACTTCAACATCCTTAGGAATTTTCACAATCTCAAAAAACATCAAAAGAATGCACCTCATGGGCTGCCTATTATTACCAACAATAATATTTTATTTGACATAAAAATTTTAAGATTGAAAATCTTATTAAAAATATACACACCCAGACTTACCATCTTCCCCAATTTTACAAGTTTTTCCAGAAGGACAACTCATTTTAGCATAACTTTCAGAACAAAATGCCTCATTAGTACAAACATTCTTACATCTAGGAGTTCTCCAAACAACTGCATTTCCATCACATTCATATTTTCTCTCACCACATTCTGCATCACTACAACAAATTGCTAAAGCACAATCTGCAACACAATTATTAAAGTTTTCTCCTCTTTCCCTATCACAAACTCCATCATGATTACATATTGGACAATCAGGACAAATTCCAGGAATCTCTCCATCTTCGCACACACCATCTCCATCACATCCTGGCTCATTACAAGGATTATTTCTTGTACAACAAAAAGTCTTTGGAGGATTCATATCTTCTCTCCATCCACATCCATATCTACAATTACTAACCCTATCACAAACATTACATTTTTTATTTGAACCAATACCTAAACAACAAGCTCTCTTTCTAACTAATTCATCATTAACCCCATCTCCATCCCTATCCTCACATGAAACTGCATTCTCTGTAGGAGGCAAACTACAATCCCTAGATCTTTTACATGAAAAATCGGGAGGAGCAGGCCCAGGAGCAGGCCCTGGAGCAGGTAAAAATGGAGGTCCTGGATCAGGAATTCCGGGAGGCTTTGGAGGTTCAGGATCAAAAGGGTTACAATCCACACATTTTTCCATATCCTCTCCATATTCACAAACCCCATTATCATTACAATTAACGCCTCTTGAACAAACCACATTATCAATTAACCCATCATTATTAATATCTATTTCATTACAAAAAGAACCAGGATTACATCTTCTTCTATTCATCCCCATATTATGTATTCCACAATAAGCAGTCTTCATTCCCCTATTAAAACAAAAAACTTGAGGCATAACTCTAAAATTAGCGTCACAATAAGGTGCAGGATCTAAAAATCCATCATCAATACAATCAGACCGAGAGTTACAAGCAACTTCTTCTTCTCCTCCATCTTCAACACACAAAAACATAAAGATTCCACAAAAACTATTTCCAATTGCCCCCATAATATCCACAAAGCCCCCTATAAAACCCCTAATAAAATTATTTTGCTTTCCATCATTCCGTTGATTAATATCTTCTCCATTCCCATTATCTTCCATATTCCCATTCCCACCCACATCCATATTTTCAACTCCATTCATACCAACATCTTCATCAATATCTATATTATCAACCCCTTCCATATCAACATCTTCATCAATATCCACGATCATATTCATATCCAAATCTTCATCCATATCTATATTCTCAACCCCACCCATACCTATATCTACATCCTCATCAATATCTACAATCATAACCATATCTATATCTTCATCATCAAAATAATTAACACCCA
>CAYVEM010000003.1:12202-23992 GCA_964450665.1 Candidatus Woesearchaeota archaeon
ATATCTACAATCATAACCATATCTATATCTTCATCATCAAAATAATTAACACCCAAAACCAATCCCATCATCACCAAAACTATCAAAGATATTCCTAATACTAATCTTTTTTTCATAATAAAAACAAAAAACAGAATTATATAAATTTAACTAGAACCACTTTTCTATAGACTCTTGTTTTTCGTTATCTTTACCAAAAATACTCTCAATATATTTCTTAGTTAATTCTAAATCTTGTTTAATATAAACAGGCACATCATAATTCCTAGTTAAATCTAAGGCAGGTTCCAAATATTTAACAATGCTACCATAACTAATTGTAAATATTAACTTGGGATTATTACATTTACTACACTTTCCATTCAATGGAACCCTTCTATAAATTTCATTACATTTTCCACACCTAAACGTTTGCTGGGTAAATTTTCTTAAATTTCCTTTCAAATCCCTCATAAAATGCCTATCAATAATCAATCTAGCAACATCTCCATGATCTACACTCCTCAATTTTTCACATAATAACATTTGCCCCTCAACCTTCTCCCTCATACTTGGTAAAATTTTATAAGAACTACAAATAGCTCCTTTATTAATATCACTAACATCATGTGTAAACCCAGTATTAATATAAGGATCTTCTCCCCTTCCAATCCTCTGTTTAACCATCTCTATCTCAATTTCTCCAGAATGTTTTCCTTGTTCTGCAGCCCTATAAAGCTCTAAAGGATAATTATTAACTAATTCAAAATCTAAAATCTGATCATCAACTTCTTTTGCTAAAATCTTTCCATTTAAAACCAAAGGCGCATCCTGAGTTGCCCCCCTATGTGTAGATAAAAATTTTCTAGAGAAATTTATCAAAACATCTAACAACAGCATCATTGCTGCCTCATCCCCATCACAATCTCTTCTCATAGCCGCATGTAAATAAGGACTAGCAACTAATCCCTGAACTTTTGTAAATCCAATAAACCTACAAATAACTCCTGCACAATTATGTGGAGCCATACAAACCCCTAATTGTCCAATCAAATCATCTCTCGTTTGAACATTAAAAAATTTAGGTAATCCATAAAATTTTTCTAATAACTCATCAACATATTTTGCTATATTAACAAAAACATCATCCCCCCTTTGCTCACCAGATTCATCATTACATGGAATAAGTACATCATGAGGTTTTAATTCTAAAATTTGATTCTCATCAACCAAATCATTTCCTTCGCAATCCCTATTATACCCTAATTCCTTTAATTTATTAATACTAACCTCAATTTCCTTAGGTCTAAAATGACTTAAAGGTATCTCCGTCATATCATATCTAATAGTTCCATCCTTATTAACACATAAATTATATTTTGATCTTAAAATTCCCTTAACAACATTTTCGATATCATGATTTTTACTATTAGTCCCTCTAACCCCCTTTATCAATTGAGGCACCTCTACCTTTAATAAACCCAATTTTTCCCTAGCCTTATCAAAATAATGTTTCATATCAATTCTCCCAGATTTATAATTGACTCCAATCTCATGAGCACTACATTTTCCATCAACCTCTCCAGAACACATCCTACAATAATATTTCTTTTCTGTTTTTTCATTACAATTTTCACATTTTCTATAAATTGTTTCTCTCTCACATTTCTTGCAATAATTAAATGGAAATTCTCCTTTAACAGTTCCAATCTTATTGGCGGCCTCATTTACACTTCTAAATCTACCTCCCTCCTCTCCAACTGGAAAAATTATACTAGGACTACCAGTCAACTTTCTAATCTTTGCTTTTTCAGGCCTACCCATTCTACTTCCAATAAATTCTCCCGCCTTATCTTTAATTTTAAACTTAGAAATCTCATTAATTATATCTAAAATCTTACTACCTTCTAATTTTAAATCGACTTCTTTCCCAAATAATTCCTCTCTTTTCATAAACTTATAATCTATCTGAATTTCACCTTCAAAATCAATATCAAACCCCAAATTAATCAATAATCCTTTAGCATCATCTTCATTAACAATAACATTCTCGACACTTAAACTATGATTTATACCCAATAATTCTAATGCCCTCTTTCCAATCTTAAACCTTTCTTTTTCAGAACTATTATATGGAAATAATAATTTCTTATTATCTATTCTAGAATGTTGAAACCAATCAATAAATCCTAAAAATTGTTCATAATTTAATTGATTCCAATAATAAATATAATTTGGATGTAATGGAAGATTATATTTTTTACTAAAATTAATAGCATCTTCAATTTCAACATTCCAATAATCTTCAACAAGGCTTCCTTTTTCTTTCAATTCTAAATTCCACCATTCCTCCACATAACCAGGTTTTGGTAACACAGCGTTTCTATTAATAACATCTCCCAACGGAAATAATATATCTCCTAAATAAATTATTTCCTCGATTTCATTATATAATTCCTTAGTTTCTTCATAATTATCCATTTTTCTAACACCTCCATTCTTAAATTTGACAATCGGCCCATCTATTTCATCACAAGGAGTAGTAATGCATCCCTTAGTTGGCTTCTCTATCTTCAATTGGGTGCCAGTTGCAATAAAATCATCAGTTGCAGCCATGGTTGCTGGATGAACACTAACTGCACTAAATCCTGCAGCTCTACTTCTCCCATATCGAAATCTCAATCCCTTTCCAGGATGTCCAAAAACAGGTCTCCCTGCAACTAAATCTTTGATATAAGTAGGACTACTATCTGTTTTTCCCTTTTCTCTTTTTTCATGCAACTCAACATATTCTTCCAACCATTCCCAATCATCAATTTTCAATCCATTTTTTTGTATTCCACGTAATATACGCAATCCCTTCTTCGCCTTCTGTGCTAAACCCTCTCCATTAACCAAACAAAATCCTCCTCTAATAAAATCACTTTCAACTCTAGGGAGATCCTTATAATTAGAAACTTCCCTTTTTTCAGTTGGATCTCCAGCAATTTGTATTGGACAATTTTTAGTAATAAAATAAGCTTCTTCCTCTGTAGGTAAATATTGTAGATTAGTAACTCTCTCATGATAATCATATAATTCTGTTACAGTTCTCTTACATTCAGTTTCAGTAGGATCATATTTTGAATATCCAAATAACTGCCTAATATAATCAATTAAAATAATTCCCACACAAGTAGCAGTTGTACCAGCACTTCTTATAGGTCCTGAGAAAAATGCCTTAAGATAGGTCTCACCTAATTGAGTCTTTCCAGTTTTAATTTCTGTAAATCCTTCAATAGGACTACTTACAACTCCTAATGTAGTATATGCAAACCCCACCCTAATTCCTGCATCCATTGCTTCTAATTGAGTCTCAAATTTACAATATTTTTCCTTAGCAATTTCTTCAGCAATAATAAAACTCACAGTATTATCTAAAGCTCCATATTTTTTTTCTAATTCTAAAATCCTATTTATTATATTTTCATTATCTAATTGAGAATATTTTGTAGCTATTAATCTAACTACCTTAGCAGCCATAGTAAGAGCAAGCGGCACTTCAACCTCATCAACAGGATCAAACCCCATTAATCTAGCTTTTTTAGCTATTTCATAATTATTTTCAATACCCTTACCTAAATTATCAAAATATTTCTCACTCTCTATATTTAATCCACTACCCATCACCATCACCTCCATTAACATCTTCTCCACTAAAATCTAATATTCTTATTTCCCTAGATTTCAAATTTAAAATAGGAACCTTACAAGGATCAGGAACATTTCCAACTTTCTCTTCAAATGCAGTCATAGACTGCCAACAACTATTAGCAATTATCAATACATTATTATAACTATCAATATCAGTCCTATGTAAATCTCCAGTAGTAATAATATCTGGAACCTCTTTAATTAACATACAATCATCATCCCCTGGAATATATGTTGTCGCACCATGTGTAGGAGCCAAATGCCTTCTCAACAACAAGTGTTTAATAACTTTGGCAGGAGATGAATGAGCATTAGCCAACCTTAATTCTTCAATTTCCCCAATAACATTATGCATACTAGCTCCATGATACATTAAAACCTTAATCCCCTCCCTATCATCTTTAGCACCAATCTCAATAAAACTAGGATTACTAACTAAATGCACATTAGACAATTTATGTAAAGCTTCTCCAAAATCTTCTCCTACAGGAGGTTGAGGTTCTGGAACTCTAACCCCATCGTGCTGCCCAGCACATTGAATAATCTGAATATGTTTTGGAATTTTACTATAAAATTCAGCCAATCTATCATATTGAGTCTTAATATCTTTAATAATCAATTCCTTTTCCTGCCCAGGATAAACTCCGACACCCTCTATTGTATCTCCTACAACAAACATATACTTAATCTTTTTCAAAGTCTCTTTTTGTTTTTTATCACTTCCTTCACCATTTAACCAATTTATAAATTTCATAAAATTATCTCCTAAAAAATTATTACTCCCCACATGAACATCAGAAATAAATAAAGCATAACTTTCTTCATCCAATCTTTTCTTCTCAACTACATGACAATCAGGATAAAAAAAATCATTAACAAATAAAAAATCTCGAGTCCCATTACATTTAAATCCAATAATATCATCCAAAAGTATTTCCTTAGATTTTTCATAAACATCTTCTTTGTTTTGGTTTATCAATATCTTAACACTCCCAGTCAAATCCTCTATCTCCATAATTAAATTTTTATTTTTAGTTATTTGTTTACTTGTAACAAAACCAATTATTGAAATCTCATTATTACCTGTAATCTTATCAATAGAAATTAAATTATCAAGCTCAGGCCTTTCCATTAATAGTCTCTTCATACCATTATACCTACTTCTAAAATGCTTAACAAAATTCCTCACTTCTAATTTCTGACTAGCAATCATAGGTGAAGAGAGGATTTTAACATTTCCGGGCTCTATATAATTCTTATCATATTTTGCAATTTCCCCAACATCATCCTCAATACTTCTTTCCTTCTTAACCTCAACAGAAATAGATACATTAACAAAATATTTATCAACCAATTTTTTCTTCTCACCATCCAATTCAAATAGAATAGGTTTTATCTTCTCAATATTATCTCCAACTAAACTTTTAGTTATAATTTTCTTCCTAGAAACTACAGCTATCTTATCTAAAATCTCATTAGCCACCTCATTATCATCAAGTTCATTAAGAAAGTCTAACATTTCTTTATCTAATAAAAATCCCTTCTCCAAAAACAATTTTAATATATTATTCATTATTTACCTCCATTTAATAATAATTTAAAAATCTTCAAACTTTTTAAATTAAATTACAATCCCAAACTATCTTCCAATATTTCTTTAGATTTATTCTTAATATTATCAGGTATGGCTAATTTAATCTCTCTCATCCTACCATGCCTACCCTTACTAATAACTCTAGCATTAATTAATCCCAACATATCTAACTCTGCAATAATATCACTAACCCTTCTCTGAGTAAGAACATCAATCTTAACTTTTTTACATAATTGTTCATAAAAATCAAAAATATCTCCAGTAAAAACACTATTGTTTTCATCTTTATCAACTAAATCAATTATAGAATATAAAATCATTTGAAATTGTTTCGTGCCAGTTTCAACAACATCTAAAATTTTATCTTTTTCTATTTTTTCATTAGCATTATCAATATGTTCAATTTTTATTTTTTTATCAGAATTTCTTTCAGCTAATTCTCCTGCAACCCTTAATAAATCCAAAGCTCTCCTAGCATCTCCGTGTTCCCTAGCAGCATAGGCAGCGCATTTAGCAATTACTCCCTCATTAACAACATTTTGTTTAAATGCTTCATTAGACCTTTTTCTTAATATATCCTGTAACTGAACAGCATTATAAGGGGGAAAAACAATCTCTTCTTCACTTAAACTGCTTCTAACTCTTTGATCTATCATATCTAAAAATCTCAAATCATTACTAATACCAACAACAATTATTTGGGTATTATTCAGTTCTGAATTCAACCTTGTTAGATTATAAAGAAACTCATCACTAATCTTCTTAACGGCTTGATCAATCTCATCTAATATTAAAATTAATAATTTTTCGGGACTATTTTCTAAAATATCCAAAAATCTCAAATAAACCTGATCAGTAGGTAAGCCTGTTGCAGGAACACTGCCACCCAATTTTTTTATTAATTCAGCCAAAATTCTATATTCAGTATCTGCAACTTTCTTTAACTTACAATTTAAATATTCTACCCTCAATATTTTATTCTCTCCAGATCTCCTTGTAAGTTCATTTGCAACATGTTGAACAGATAATGTCTTACCTGTTCCTGTTTTGCCATAAATAAATAAGTTACTAGTTCTTTCTCCTAACAAACTAGGAGCCAATATGCTAGCCACACTCTGAATTTGTTCATCTCTATGAGGAATATCTTCTGGTGAATGATTTGATTGCATTATTTGTTTATTTTTAAACAAACTTCTACCCTCTACTGAATCAAAAATCTCATCTAATTCCATTCTAACCCCTTTTTATCAACTCTTAACCTCATTTAACACACCTTTCTCCAATAACAATTACAAGATCAATTAAACTTTATAAATATGATTGTTCACTCATTAATAACACCTTAGTTTCTTATGGAGATTACAACTATTTTATCGACGATAAATAATAAAAAAAAGTAATTTTACACATAAACCAATACAAAATAAAATAAGATTCAGAACACTAAAATAAATCTCATAAAACTAAACCCCTTACACCCTCATTTCTATTGGAAGTCATAAATTACTTACAATCAGTAAAAATTTTGATGATTTCAATAATTTCAATAATATTAAGACGTTTTTATTATAATAAAAAATAAATTTTTACTAAAATATATAATAAAGAATATACTTTTTAAAATATATTTTAAAATATACTAAAATCAACATAATTTATAGAAAATATATATTATATATTATAATATATATAATATAATATAATAAAGTTTATAAATAAAAATAAAAATAAAAAAAATATTTTTATTATATAAATACTTCTATAAGAAACCATAGGGTGAGGGGTCCAATAAAAATTATAGAATAAAAACTAAGTAATATAATTATTTATTAATAAAATTGAATTATTAACAATAAAATAAAATTATTTATCTAAATTTACAATATTATTTAATAAAATTCATTATTTACATTAAATTATAAGAAAGTTTATAAAGAATAATCTTCTTCAATCCCTATGAGTATTGAAAAAAAACCCCATAAGGAAATACTTACTAAGCCTGTAGTAACAAAAGAGGGTAAAAAACTAGGTGTTGTTAAAGATATTACTTTTGAAACAAGAACTGGAGAACTTATCCACATTATAATCAAAGACCCTTCAGAATATTCCTCTCAACTAAACTTGGAAAGATCACAACAATCAGAAATACTTATCCCTTATAATTCAATAATTGCAATTGGTGATTTTGTAGTTGTTTCTGAAGAAGATTTAATGTAAAATGAATAAAACTAGTGAATTAGGTGTTTATTTAGTAACTTATGTTTTAAGAGACTCAATCAATATTGCATATCCTCAATACCATTACACATATTTAATAGGATCTAATGAGGATGAAATTAGGACACTATTTGATGATTCAGAAAGAAATGATTTAATAAAAATACATGGAGACAGATGTACTATCGGTTATGCAGGACAAATTGAAAGAGTAAAAACACCTGGTTTTAAATTAGTCCCCATAGATAGTGAACTTGAAGAAAAATTAAATATACCTAAACCTATATTAACAAATCCTTAATAAATTATAACAATCTTTAAAAACTAATTATTCCCATTAATCATATCAAAATTAACATTAAAATGAGGATAATAGGATTCAATTTAACAAAAATTCTTGCAGAGAGGCAAGAAGAAGATGGCCAAGGCATTAGGGTCGATCAAAATATTGATATTAAAAATATTAAAGAAGAAAAAATTCCTATAACTAATAATAAAGCCTTAAAAATAAAATTTACTCTTACAGTTACCTATTCTAAAGATTTTGGAAAAATAGAGTTTGAAGGAAGTATTATGACACTTCCTGATGAAGGGGAATTTAAATCGATTATGGACTCCTGGAAAGATAAAAAAATCCCTGAAAATATGAGGCTAGGAATTTTTAATTTTATAATGGTTAAATGTAATATCAAAGCACTATATCTAGAAGATGAAATGGGAATGCCATTACATGTTCCAATGCCCCGTTTAACAAAAGAAGCCCAAAAGAAAGAATAATCATTAAATCAACTTACTCAATTTTCCAAAATTATACTCTTTTTTCTCATCATTATTATATATTATTACCTCAAATTTTATTATATCTTTATACTTGATAAATGAAAATTTATCATTTTCATCCTTAAGATTATTCAAATCTGAGCCATATTTTATATCTGAAAAACTAGGAAATATTATCACATTCTTCCTTTTCCATTTACCTTTTAAAAAACATTTAAATCTTTCACGCTTATAATTATCAGACAAGGTTATCGACGGATGCCAATGTCCAAACAATAACCAATCAGCATCTAAACACTGTTCAAACATCTTATCTCCATGCAAAAAACAATATTTCTTACCTTCAATACTAACAAAATAATAATCCTTAAGATCAATATTTCTTTTTTTAACAATGGGTTCTAAAATATTATCATGATTTCCTTTAATAATAATTATCTTAGCTCCTCGCGATTTAACCTTAATGTAATCTAATAAACTAAGTGTCTCTCTCCATTCAATATCAGATATCTCTCCAAAATAATGCTTAACATCCCCCAACAAAATAACCTCTTTAACCCTAACACCTAACTTATTAATATGTTCAAATATACCTTCTAACTTCTCTAATATATTTTCCAATTGCACCTGCCCAATACTCCTTCCAAATCTCTCATCATATCCAATATGCAAATCTCCGATTACCAAAATATCTTTTATTAATATACAATCATGTAGAAATTTCATTCTCCAATCTCCTTCAAAATCTCCTTATGCATTCTCTTCAAAAATTTCATCTTATCCTCTATCTTTAACAAATCACTATAACCTTGCATAACTAAATTCAAAGCAAATGGGCTAGGCAATTTAGTATGAATTTTATCTATCTTTACTTTCCCATCCTTAATCCATCCTAAAACCATTTTAGCATTATCTATATCCATTAAATCCTCTAATACTTCTCTCCTAGCCTCCTTCAATATAGGAAAATCTCTACTTATCTTATTAATGGCACTCAATAAAAAGAAACTATTCATCTGTTGCTTTCCAACAGACTTCTTCCTACCCTTATAATTCCTTAAAATCATCAAACTTCTAGCTGCACAATGCCTAAAACGCCTTTTCAAAACTTCAGTCTTTGAAATAGCCTCTTCCAAAGCTTCTTGTAAATTATCAACACTCAACAAATTCAATGCTTCCTCAATAGGCAAATTCTCTCCAGCAAAATAAAACCCATTATCATTAATTCCAATCTCAATATCTCTTCCAATCTTATGTCCCATCAATAATCCTAGAGCTCGCGAAAGTGCATCATTAACTCTTCTACCATACAAACTATGAAAAATCACATAATTCTTCTCACCTTTATAATGCTCTACTAATATCCTACCACTATGTGGTAATTTAGCAAATTTATACTGTTCATAAAAATAATTATAAATATTTTTAGCAGCACCATCTCCCAAATAACAATGTTCTTTGATAAATTTAACAATATCTACCTTCTTCATTTTTTTTTCAAATCTATCATTAACCATTTTTCTAAACTTACTAATTTCAACAGCAGAATCAAAACTCAATGGCATTTGTTCAGAGAACCAACTAGGGATCGTGGGATTTCTTTTAATACCATCCTTAACATAGGCCTTCATACCTTTAGTATAAAGAAATTGATACTTCCTACCCCCTAAAACAAACACATCTCCAGGTTTCATTTTCTCTAAAAATGGTTCATCAACCATTCCTACTTTATTCCCCCTTCTTTCACCCTGTCCAATAACAACTGTAACAAAACTTTCTTCAGGAATAGTGCCTATGTTAGTCATATAGATAACCCTTGCTAATTTACCACGTTTACCAAGTTGCTTAGTTTCCTTATCATACCAAATCTTAGCATAAACATTTCTATGCTCTAGCGCATACTCTCCAGCCAAATAACTAATAACAGACATAAAATCCTCTTTATTCAATTCAGAATAACAATAACTCTTTTTAATCATCCTATACATCTCATCTATATCCCATATTTTCTGTATACACATACCATAAATCTGCTGACTCAACACATCTAAACAATTTCTAGGAATATGTATCTTATCAATCCTCTTTTCAACACATTCTTTATTCAAAATACTACATTCAACTAAATCATCTCTATCTAAAACCAAAAATCTTCCCTTACTTATGTCATGCAATTTATGTCCGGCCCTTCCAATTCTTTGCAAAGCTCTAGCACTACCTTTTGGACTCCCTAATAAAACAACTAAATCAATAAAACCTATATCAATACCTAATTCTAAACTAGAACTTGTAACTACTACTTTTAATTCACCTTTTCTCAATTTTTCCTCAATCTCAAATCTATATTCTTTACTCAATGAAGAATGATGTGCACCAATATTCTCAATATAATTTTCAGGGAACATATCCTTCAAATGATTAATAACCCTCTCAGTACCTGCCCTAGTATTTGTAAAAACCACTGTAGTTTTATGTTCTTGAATTAACTTATCTAATAATCCATACATAGAATTATACATTTCATTACTATCCACATCAATCAAATCATTAACTCCGGTTAAAACCTTAACATCTGTTGTTTTAGACATTCTTACTTCCGAAATTAAACAATCTCTCCCCTTTCCAACCAAAAAATTAGCAATCTTATCTATTGGTGCAACAGTAGCACTCAACCCAATCCTAACTGGAGTTATACTACTCAATTCTTCAAGACGTTCCAAACTCAAACTCAAGTAAACCCCCCGCTTATTATCTAATGAATGAATTTCATCAACAATAACAAACTCAACATTAGTAAATAATTCAATAAACTTCTTTGTTGTAAGAGTAATAGCCAAACTCTCAGGAGTTGTAATAAAGATATGTGGCGGCTTCTTCAACATCTTAGCTTTTTCATAAGGTGTAGTATCTCCCGTTCTTAATCCCACCCTAATATCCTGTAATTCAATACCTTTCTTCTTCGCAAGTTCATTTATCTCTTCAAGTGGACGCACGAGATTAACAAATATATCATTATTCAATGCTTTCAAAGGACTAGAATAAATACAATAAACTTTTTCCTCAAGTTCTTTCTTCTTAGCTAATCCTACCAAATAATTCAATATACTAAGAAAACTAGTTAGAGTCTTACCACTTCCAGTACTAGCTGATATCAATATATTCTTTCTCTCATGAATATTCATAACTCCGTGCAATTGACTATCTGAAAAATCCTCAAATTTTTCAAAAAACCATTCCTTAACTAAAGGATCTAGCACCTTGGCTAAATCTATAGACTTCCTTATCTCAGTTCTAGGATATATTTGCTTCTCCATGATATACAATCCCCTTAAATTTACATTAGAAGTTACTATCTAAGTTAACAAGCATCTATATACTAAATCCTTTATAAAACTTTTTAACAACAACTTTAAATTCCAACAAATCTTATTAATCTCATGAGAATAAGTGATCAAAAAAAAGAGAAAATAGTAGAACAGATTCTACATTTCTTATACCAATCTTTCCCAAAAAATCCATTCACTGCA
>CAYVEM010000004.1:0-23803 GCA_964450665.1 Candidatus Woesearchaeota archaeon
TGAAAATATTTTAAAAAAAGAGGGTAATTTAGAGGTTTATGAAACTTTTACAAAAAGTTTTAGTCCTATGAAATTAACTCTTACTGTAGTTAATCCTGGGAAGGTTGGTAAGGAATTTTATTTGACAAAAGGACATGTTCATAAAAATAGGACTCCTGAATTTTATATTTTGTTGGAAGGTATGGGTTCTTTGGTATTGCAGAAGGCAGGTAAGTCTAAAGGGGTTAAGTTGAAAAAAGGAAAGATTGCTTTAATATCTGAAGGATGGGCTCATAGGTTAACAAATACTGGAAGAAAGAAATTGAAAGTACTTACTATTTATCATGAGAATTCTAAACCAGATTATAATCTTAAGTTTAAAAAGAGAATTACTAAAAAATAATGAAAATAAAAAAAATCTATTTGTCTGGAGACCATGCAGGATTTAAGTTAAAAGAAAATGTAAAGAAATGGTTGTTGGAAAAGTATGAAGTTGAAGATATTGGCCCTTTAGTTTATGATAAGAAAGATGATTATCCAGATTTTGTTATTCCAATGGCAAGAAAAGTAGCTAAAAATAAGAATAGTAGGGGATTAATAATCGCAGGATCTGGACAAGGAGAAGCAATTACAACAAATAAGATTAAGGGAATAAAGGCAGGTCTTTATCATGGAGGCTCTCCAAAAATAGTAAAAACTGGAAGGTTGCATGATGATATAAATATACTTTGTATGGGTTCTAGATTTGTTTCTGAAAATGAAGCAAAGAGGGCTATTGATATATTTTTAAAATCTAAATTTGAGGGTGGAAGACATAGTAGACGTTTAAAAAAAATGGAAAAAATAGAAAGATGAAGAGTATTATTCCTTCAATAATTGCAAAGAGTCAAAAAGAATTTGATGAATGTTTTGAAAAAGTGAAATCTGCTTCTATGATTCATTTAGATATTATGGATGGAAAATTTGTTAGACAACAATCATTGAATTTTCCATTTAAATTACCAAGAGAAAAAAGAGATTATCAGGCTCATTTGATGGTTAAACATCCTTTAGCTTGGATAGATAAGAATGCTCATAAGGTTGATACAATAATTTTTCATATAGAATCTTATAATAAATTTGCAAAAATTGAGGAGACAATTGATCTAATTAAGAAGCACCATAAAAAAGTTGGAATCGCCCTAAATCCATTAACTCCTGTAAAATCCATTCAACATCTGGCGAAAAAAATTAATTTGGTCTTATTAATGACCGTACGTCCAGGTAAATATGGTTCAAGATTTATTCCTTCAGCCTTAAAAAAAGCGAATAAGATTAAATCATTTAACCCTAAGATAAAAATTCAGATTGATGGAGGGATTAATGATAAGACTATCGTAAGAGCAAGGAAATATGCTGATGCTTTTGTATCTGGTTCTTATGTTAAAAATGCAGAAAGTTCTAAGGAAGCTATTAGGGAATTGAGTGGTATTGCAAATAGTTAGGCCCCTTTAATTGCTGCCGCTTCATGCCAACCATTAATTTTTTGACAACCATTGCAAACATGAATTAATTCATTAATGCCAAGTTCATTTTTAGACCTAATAACAGTACCTAATAATTTCCCATAATTTTCTTCTATCGCCTCTTCACATAAAACACATTTTTCATTCATTTTAGGTATAATATTATAGTTACTAAATTTTATAAACTTATCTTCATCTTTATTATTATGTTTAAAGGTATAATTGTGGAATTATTAGTAGAAGAGACAAAACTCCATAAAGATGAAGTTGAAAATCTTTTGGAAACTCCTCCAAGATTGGAGATGGGAGATTTTTCCTTTCCTTGTTTTAGATTTACTAATCCTGAAAAGGATGACCTTATGTGGAAAGATGTAGAGCATGATTTTTTCAAAAGAAAAAATCCTGTAGATATAGCAAAACATTTTACAGATCAGATTAATAATAGGAAATTACCTAAGGAAATTGAGAAAGTTATAGCTGTTGGACCTTATGTTAATTTCTTTTTGAATAAGAAAATTCTTGCTCAGAAGATAATAAAAATAGGTAATAATTTTGGCAAAGGTAAGGAGAATAGGAAGATTTTAGTTGAATATGCTTCTCCAAATTCTAATAAACCATTACATTTAGGGCACTTAAGAAATATGGCTCTTGGAGAGAGCATGTCTAGGATTTTTGAGTTTATGGGAAATAAGGTAATTAGGACAAATATAAATAATGATAGAGGGATGGGAGTAATAAAGGCTATGTTGATGTATAAAAAATTTGGAAAAAATAAAACTCCTGAATCTGAAAAAATGAAATCAGATCATTTTGTAGGAGATCTTTATGTTTTGTATGGTAAAAAAGAGAATCCTAAATTAGAAGAAGAATCAAGAGAATTATTGAAGTTGCAAGAATCTGGAGATAAGGAAACTTTAAAGTTATGGAAAAAGATTGTTGATTGGGCTTTATCGGGTTATAATCAAACTTACAAAACTCTTGGAGTAAAATTTAAGAAAGAATATTATGAGAGTAGGATTTTTGAATCTGGCAGAGATATTGTAATGAAAGGTTTAAAGGATGGAATTTTTAAGAAACGTAGAGATAATGCCATTGTTATAAATTTAGGATTTATGGGGAAGGAAGATATGGGTGAGAAAGTATTATTGAGGCCTGATGGAACTTCAGTTTATATGACTCAAGATATAGAATTAGCAAGACAAAAGAATAATGATTTTAATCCTGATTTGTTGATTAATGTGGTAGGAAATGAGCATGATTATCATTTTAAGGTTTTATACGAAATTTTAAGAAAACTTGGTAATAAGGAACAACACCATCACCTTTCATATGGAATAATTTCACTTCCTGAAGGGAGAATGAAGTCTAGAGAGGGTACTGTAGTTGATGCAGATAATTTAATTGATAATGTTAAAGAAATGGCAAAAAAGAATTTATTAGATAGGAATAAAAAATTATCTAAAAAAATTGTTGAAGAAAGATCGTTAATAATCTCATTAGCTGCAATAAAATATACCTTATTAAAAATAGAGGCGGCAAGGAATTTTATGTTTGATCCTAGGGAATCTATTTCTTTTGAAGGGAATACTGGACCTTATTTACAATATTCTTATGCAAGAGCTTCTTCAATAGTAAGGAAATCTAAGACTAAAAAACAACTTAAGATTCCTGATAATTTAACAAAAGGAGAACTTCAACTTTTATCACAGATTAGTAAATTTCCACAAATTGTAGAAAATGCCGCCGAACAAATGAATCCTGCTTTAATAGCTAATTATGCATATCAATTGGCTCAAAATTTTAATGAGTTCTATCATGCTAATCCTGTTATAGGGAGTAAGGAAGAAGCTTTTAGATTAAAATTGATTAATAGTTTTAGGGTAATATTAAAGAATTCTCTTTATTTGTTGGGTATTGATGTGATGGAAGAAATGTAAAGTTCTTTAAACCATAAAAATTCTCTTAAATTATGCAAAAATTCATCTACATAGATACTTATGGTTGTTCTGCAAATCAAAATAACTCAGAAATAATTGCAGGTTTAGTAACACAGAATGGATATCAGGTAACTAATAATCCTGAGATAGCTGATGTTCATATAATAAATAGTTGTGTAGTAAAATCTAAAACAGAAAACAAAATCAAAAGAAGAATTCAAGATTTAGCTAAAACAAATAAACAAACTATAGTGACAGGTTGTATGCCTGATTCAGATTCAAAAAGTATTACTAAATTGAATCCAAAAGCGCTTCAACTATCAACTCATGACATAAAATCGATTAATCAATTATTGAAAACAGAATCCTCTCTTCCAATAATACAAAGTCAAAAAATAAAAAATCATGAAGAAAAAGTATTTCTTCCAAAAATTCCACTTAAT
Source organism: Candidatus Woesearchaeota archaeon (assembly GCA_964450665.1). GTDB lineage: Archaea > Nanobdellota > Nanobdellia > Pacearchaeales > GW2011-AR1 > ARS1285. Next base: position 3,865 of record CAYVEM010000004.1, read on the forward strand.
AAATTAATTTCTATAACTCAGATATTGGAGGGGTGTTTATCTTCTTGTAGTTTTTGTAAGACTAAATTGGCTAAAGGAAATGTATTTTCATATAGTCAAGATAAAATTATTGATTCAATAGAATCTGATTTGAAGAATGGGGCAAAAGAAGTTTGGTTAACTAGTCAAGGGAATGAATGTTTTGGGATGGATAGGGGGCAACAAGAATTACCAGAGCTTATAGAAAAAATTGTAAATTTAAAACATAGGTTTAAACTTCGCATTGGTATGATGAATCCAAAAGATGTTTTAACAATTACAGATGAACTTATTGAATGTTATAAAGATAATAAGATTTACAAATTTTTACATCTTCCAGTACAATCTGGTTCAAATAAGGTTTTAAAAGATATGAGGAGGCCTTATACGATTGAGGAAGCAAAGATGATAATAAGGAAATTTAGAAATGAGTTTCCTGATATTACTATTGCTACAGATATAATTACTGGCTATCCTACTGAAACTGGTGATGATTATAGTTTGACATTAGATTTTATTAGGGAGATTAGACCTGATGTTTTGAATTTATCAAAATTTTCAAAACATAAGAATACGCCTGCAGAAAATTTAAAAGATATTCCAATTGAGATTATGAATAAAAGAAATCAGGAGACAATGAGATTGCATAGAGATACTGCTCTTGAAAATAAGAAGAAGTTTTTAGATCGGAAGATTAATGTTTTTGTAAATAAGAAAATTTCTGGAAATTTGTATGAGGCCAGGGATGAAAATTATAATATTGTTTTGATAAATAGTGATGAAAATTTATTAGGGAAAAATATTGATGTTAAGGTTACTCAACTAGGAGTTCATCATCTTGTGGGCAGATTACCAAATGGTTTTTAAATCAGAACAATTAACCATAATTCCTCGGGGCCTTCCTTCAAAAGAACCTTCTAAAGGGCTAACAAGTGCTTTCCCTTTGTTTTCTTCGACAGCTCCAGTTAATACATTAACAATCATCCAATTACCTTGAATATGTTCTTCATGAAAATATCCTTCTTGACCACCATATTTCACATGCTTTAAATCATGATAGTTTTTAATTCTTAAATTTGTTAGATATGCGACACCTTGAATCATTTCTTAAAAAATTAAATTTGGTTTAAAAATAAACTTGTTTTAAGAAATATATTTTGAAGTTTTAAATGGTTTTGAAACTCTTCCAAGCGGCTTCAAATAATTGTTCCATAGCAGCTGCAAAAAAATCAGTTGAAAGCCAAATAGCTACATCATAATTAGGATGTACAACATCATCATCTAAAATCATAAATAATAATTGATTACTATCAACTATGGCAAATCGAGCCCTCATTTTAGGAGTATGTTTAATCTCTGCAACTTTGCTTAATTGTTTAGCAATACTCTTATTTTCATCAGTAATTTGAGTAGCTATTCTAATAGTAACTCCTCTTTTTTTAGCTCTCTCTAAAACAGGCATTAAAGCTTCTAATTTTCTATTTAATCCATTAGCAGTTGTAACAATTGTAATTGTACTTTGAGCGTCTCTTATCATCATGTCTAAATGATTGTATACATTTTGTCTTCCTTTAACACTTCCTGAAAGATCTGCAGGTTCAACAAATTTAACTCCTTCATTGAATAGGCCACTTAATTCTTCTAAAATATCTTCTTTTTTTAACTTATCTAATCTTTTACTTTTTTCCTGAGCATCTACAACTAAATTCTTTTTAACTCTTTCAATTACTTCACTAGGTTTCAAGGCAATAAATTTTATTGGTTTACCTAGTTTCATAACTATAAATCCTTTTTTCTCTAAAGTTTCTAGTATGTCATAAGTTCTACTTCTTGGTACGTCAGAGATATTGCTTAATTCTCCAGCGGTACTAACTCCTCTAGATAACAATGCAGTCCAAACTTTTACTTCATATAAATTAAGATCAAATATTTTTCTAAGCCTACTTAAAAATTCATCTTTTACTATCATTTTTTTGAAACCTCTTTTTGATCTCTTTTAAATTTAAACATATTTTATTAATTCAAAAGTAGTATTTAAATCTTTTCGTTATTCAATCATATTGTTAACAAAATATACACATTTTGTCGTCGATAAAACATGAATTTTGTATAATGTCTCTTTCTAAAATATATGTTGGAGAATATAGGAAATTAAATTTTTGAAAACCCAATTTCAATTGCTTTTCCTTTAATTTTTGATTCTTCAGAATGATTATATTTTCCTCCTTGGAAAATTAATTCTTTAGCACCAACTCTTTCCATGATAAATGTTTTATGTTGTTCTAGCATTTCTTTTAATTCATTGCTTACGATACTTAATTTTATTCTATCTTCTTTAATTAGACCTGCATTTTTTCTGGCTGCTTGTACTTTTCTACTAACTTCTCGAGCATAACCTTCAGCTTCTAATTCAGGAGTCATTTTAGTATCTAACTTAACAGAAATTTCTTTGCCTGCTTTGAGGTTAACAGATTTAACATTTAATTGACTTTTAACAATATCTAATAATTCTTCATTAATTTTGACTCCGGTGACAACTGCTTTTGATAGTGGCCATTTGAGTCCTATTTTTTCTCTATCTCTTTCAGAGAGTCCTTTTTCTATTATTTCAAGAACATAACAAAATTGAGATTCTAAATCATTATCAATATCTTTCTTATTAACCTTTGGCCATTTACTTAAATGAACGCTTTCTTCATTAAATTCATTATAAATATATTCAGAGATATAAGGTGCATAAGGGGCTAATAATAAGCTAATTTTTTCTAATATTTCTCCTAAAATTTCTTTAGTATTGTCTCTATCTCGTGTAAATTTAATATATGATCTAGAAAAATCATTGACAACAAAGTCCATAATTTCTTTTAGCGCAAGGTCTAATTTATATTTATCTAAATGATTTGTAGTGTTGTTGATGGTTGTGTTTAATCTACTTAAAATCCATTTATCTTCAACTTGTTTAGAATTTTTCTTATTTTTTAATTGTTTATAATATCTATAAGTATTGTCTAATACTGTTAGAAAAGGCAAGACACTTTCGCGCATTAATTCTTGAGAGAATCTTTTAAAATTACCAACATCAGTTGTACAAAATTGTAGTCTAACTGCATCAACTCCCGTGTTATCAATTATATCTCTTGGTTTTATTATGTTGTCTTTAGATTTGCTCATCTTTTCATTTTTTTCATCTACAATATGGCCTGCACAGATTACATTTTTATAGGCAGGTTTATCAAATAATAAGACTCCTAATACATGTAATGTATAAAACCATCCTCTAGTTTGATCAATTGCTTCAGCAATATAATCGTAAGGAAATCTTTTTTCAAATTCTTTTTTATTTTCAAAAGGATAATGGAATTGTGCAAAACTAGCACTTCCTGAATCATACCAACAATCTATGACATCTGGAATTCTAGTCATCTCTTTACCACATTCGCATTTTATTTTAATTTTATCAATCCAAGGTCTATGTAAATCGTAGTCTTTGAACTTGTTAATTGATTCATTTTTTAGTTCTTCAACACTTCCTATAATTTTATCTTTTCCACATCCTTCAAAACATCTCCAAATTGGTAATGGTGTTCCCCAATATTTGAATCTAGATAAGCTCCAATCTTTAGCTCCCTCTAACCATTTGCCAAATCTTCCATCTTTAATATGATTGGGATACCAATTTATTTCTTTATTTTTTTTGACAAGTTTATCTCTAATACTACTTACTTTAATGAACCAAGAATCAATTGCATAATATAATAATGGTGAATCACATCTCCAACAGAAAGGGTAGGTATGTTCTGTTTTTTCTTTTTTGTAGAGTAATCTTCTTTTTTGTAGGTCTTCTTTAATTTCATCTTCAACATCTTTTACAAATTTGCCTTCCCAGTTTTTAACGAGATTATTGAATTCTCCATTTTGGTTAACTGTATGGACTAAAGGTATTTTATTTTCAATACAAATTTGATAGTCATCTTCTCCATACATTCCAGCAGTATGAACAATTCCGGTCCCACTTTCAGTTGTAACAAAATTTGCAGATATTATTTTATGAGAATTTTCGTTTTGTAATTCTTTAATATTATATAATGCTTCATATTTTATTCCAATCAAATCCTTCCCTTTCATCTGTTTAACAATTTTGTAATTGCCTCTGATGATATTTAATCTTTCTTTGGCTAGATAAGCAAAATCTCCATCTTCTAGTTTAATTTTAACATAATCAATTTCTTCCCCTATCGCTAATGCTACGTTTCCTGGTAGTGTCCAGGGGGTTGTGGTCCAGGCCAGAATATATTCATTGTTTTTTCCTTTAACTTTAAATGCAATATAAACAGATTCTTCCTTAATATCCTTATATCCTTGTGAAACTTCATGGCTTGATAAAGGGGTTTCACATCTTGGGCAGAAGGGTACTACCTTATATCCTTCATATAACATTTTTTTGTTGTATAATTCTTTTAGACTCCACCAAACACTTTCAACATAATTATTATCTAGAGTTTTATAAGGATTTTCTAAATCTATCCAATAAGCCAATTCTTTAGTTGATGCATTCCATTCTTCAATATTTGAAAAAACACTTTCTCTTGATTTTTTAATGAATTTATCAACCCCATATTTTTCAATATCTTTTTTTGAATTTAATCCTAGAGATTTTTCAACTTGAACTTCTACAGGTAATCCATGACAATCCCATCCTCCTTTTCTAGGGACAGAATTTCCTTTCATAAATTGATATTTACAAATTAAATCTTTAAAAGTACGTACCTCAAGATGGTGTAATCCCGGAGGAGCATTAGCTGTTGGAGGTCCTTCTAAAAAACTAAAAAGTTTTTTATTAGTATCATCTTGTACAGCATTTTTGATTTCTTTATCATATTTCTTCCAAACTTTTCTTGCTTTTTCTTCGATTGATTTAAAATCTATCATTTTTTATTATATTTTTAAAAATCATTTATTTATCTTCTGTTATTTATATGGTTCTTTATTTTTAAAACCTATTATCTCTACTATATTCTGGTGGTTCTTTTAAGAGCTTTTCTGTATGATTGATATTCTGGATTTTGCATTATATATTTTCTTTCCTGATTAGATAGGTTGTCCCAATAAACTTTGGCTTCTTCAATATCACTTAATACGGTTTTTTTAAAATATTCTGCAGATACTAAAAGTTCTTTTTCACTTTTTCCTTCTGTTTTATTCTCTAAACTCATTTTTTATTCTCCTTACAATTTATCGACTTAACAGTAATCATTAAAAACTCCTGCAAGTTCAAATGTGAACTTGCTTATATAATATAAATAAAACTAACTGCGATAAAATATGCAAAATTTATTATCTGATTTTTTATAGTCATACAGTTTCTATATTTAACTAGTTTTTAAATCTTTACTATATTATTATTCACCACTCTAAAGATACAACACAACAAAGCATTTATATACATAAAATTACCTAATATATTAAAGAATATGCTATCGGATTTCTTTAAAAACAAAAAGCTAATGGCTGGAATTATTACCATAGTTTTACTAGTATTTATTCTGTATGCTAGTATACCTTATTTAAGTGCATTTTTTGGTGCAGTTATACTTGCTTTTATTTTTAGACCAATTGATAAAAGATTAAGAAAGTTTTTGTCTCCTGCGGCTTCAGCAACAGTTATACTTGCTATAGCACTTATACTAATTATATTGCCTTTAATTTTTATAATTAATGGATTAATTGAACAAGTAAGTTTACTTCCAGCACAAATAGAAAATTTGAAAATTATTCAAAATAAGATTGAAGATGTTTTGCCAATTAATATTGAGATGAATGAACAGCAATTAGCAGATCAAATTGTTCCAATTTTAACAGATTCAATTCAACCAGTATTTACAAATCTATTATCCTTATTTGGAATTTTATTTTTACTTTTCTTTTTGATGTATTATTTAATACTCTATTATGATAGAATTAAGAAGATAATTATGAAGTACTTGCCATTTACAAGGAAAAATAATTTGATTATTGTTGAGAAATTTAAAGAGATAACTTATGCGACTATTGTTGGAACGTTCCTTATAGCAATAATTCAGGGAGGTTTATTGGCTTTAAACTTTTGGTTGTTAGGAATTCCAAATGCTTTATTTTGGGGAGCAGTTACTATGGTATTATCTTTTTTGCCTATTATAGGTGCTCCTGTAATTTGGATTCCTGCGGCGATTATTCAATTTATCTCAGGAAATACTAATATTGGAGTTGCTTTAATAATAGTGGGAATATTTATAAGTTTAGTAGATAATATTTTGCGTCCAATTATTAATCAACAGTATGGTTCAATTCACCCATTGGTGTCAATTATTGGAATTTTCATAGGAATTTCTCAATTTGGTATTGTAGGAATTTTTATTGGCCCATTATTGATAGCATATTTCTTGCTATTTTTTAATTTGTATATGGAAGAATATTTGGGTAATGAACCAAATAAAATAAAGAAAGCGATTAGGTAAAACTCTCTAAAACTTCTGTTTCTAAGAAATGTAGCTTTCCAGGAATAACAAAACAGAAAGGTGTTTTAATTTTTTTCTTTTTTAATTTATTAATTGAATTATAATAAAATTTTCCTTTAAATCCTAATTGGCTGCAGACTAAAATATTATTCAATTTGAATTTTTTATTTTTACTACTTTTAACTAGTTGGTTCAATGCATCATTAAAAGAAAGACCAATATCAATTAATATTAATGAATGAGCGCCTATGCTGTTATTTTCTTTAACAAAATCTAAGAAACTATCTGGTTTAAAGTTTTTTTCCCAAGTAGGCATGCTAGCAATTTTTCCAAATTTATATAATTGTAATCCACTTTCTGCAATGGCATCAAAAACAGAGCCTGCATAAATTATTTTATATTTAACTTTATTTTTTTTACAATCTTCAATTAAACTAATATGGGTAGTTGCAAATAGGGGGCATCCATAGACTAATAAACAAATATTTTTTTCTTTGGCTTCAATAACTAACTTTTCACTTTCAACCTGAGTTCTATCTAAACTAATTATTTTTTTATTAATAATTTTTTCTAATTTTTCTAATTTGTAAGGAAATTCAACAGTGTAATTTTCTAGATAAACTTTTTTACATTTCTTTAAAGTTTCTTTTCCTTCAATGGAAATTCCTTTTTCATTTAATCCAAGACCAATAATATGTAACATATATATTCAATTAATTATCAATTAATAAAACTATCTCCCAAAAACTTCTTAAACTCTAACAACTATCTAGATAAAAGAGATGATAATGGTTTCTAAAAAATCACAAGCTCATGTTGAAATAATATTAGCGACAACGCTATTTGTAGGTTTTCTTATTTTTGCATTTGTATTTTTAAATTCATCAATAAAGACTACTAAAGATATTCCTACTGATAAAATTGAGAGGGCTATCTTTGGAGAGTTGAGTGAGGAGGTTGGAAAGCTTTCGGTGGTGGTGAAAATTAATTGTTATAGTTTAGAAAAAGTTAATGCTGAATATGGGGATAATTTTTATGAGGTTCATGATATTACACTTCCAAAAAGGTATACAATTTATTATGGGAATTTTTTTGATAATGATCAAGGAATAACTTGTGAATCAAAACCTGATGAAGAAGATGTTTTTGTTTTTGGAGGTTATTCTGAGGAGGAAATGATAGTAAAGGAGAATATTGAAAATTTCAAAAAGAGGTATGAAGCAGAGTATTTGGAGTTAAAACAAGATTTAGGGATAGATAATTTTGCATTTGAGTTTAGGGAACCTGGTAGTACAAAAATTAAGCGTTTTAGTGTGGAAAAGAAAATACCTGATAGTGTAGATGTAATTTCAAAAGATTTTCCAGTACGTGTTATTAATGAGAGGGCAGAAATATCAGAACTTATATTAAATATTAAGGTTTGGAGGTAAGATGAATAAAAAAGGATTTATAAGAGTATTAGAAGCAATTTTTGCAATAATGTTAATAATGGGAGCAGTTCTAATTATAATTTCTAATAATTTGCAAACTTCAGATATTTCTGAAGAAGCTTATGAGAAACAAAGATATATTTTGGATATTATTTCAAATAATGAGACAATGAGAAATGAGATTATTGATTATGATAAGAATTCAGATCCTCCCAAACTATTACCTAAAACAAGAGGATTTATTGAAAAAACAATGCCTAGCTCATGGGAATATGCGGTGTGTGTTATTTCGGTTGAGAGAATATGTTCTCCAGATGTTCCTGATGATAAAGAACTTTATGTTAGTGAGACAATAATATCTTCTTCACTAGAAACAAACAAAAATTATTTAGAGGTTGGTGCTAAAAAATTGAGATTATTTGTTTGGAGATGATTTGATTTAAACAAATAATTTAAATACTCCTTTTAATTAAAAATATTAAGGTGTTATCTAAAAGAGGTATTATGAAGGGGAGTATTTTATTAGTTTACTTGTTATTCTTATCTGTTTTGTTTTTGGGGGTTGTTAGTGCGGGAATTATTTATCAGGATGATACTTTTATTCTAGGAGAAATTTCTAATAGTGAAATTGCTTCGGTTGAGGGATATTCTAGTTGTCTTACATCTCTTGGGAGCCATGTAGATTTGGAATCTGATAATAGTAAAAATCATGAGCCTAGTTTTAAATGTTTTAGAGATGGAGATAACATTAAAATTGAAAAAAATGCATATGTATATGATGTTAAATGTACTTATGCTTGTCATAAGAATAATAATTTTCCTGCTGATGTTAAAGTAGGGCATGTTGATGATGGAACTAATATTGGAACTGGTTTAGATTGTGGTTTAACAATTGCAAATTTTAAAAAGCTAAGAATCACTGGGAACCGGGATAGGGGGTGGGTATCTTGTCAATATGATAAAAATACTGGAGTAATTTCTGCAACATACTCTGAGAAAGGATGGATTTCAAAATGTGGTTATATATGTGTTGATAAGGAAAGCTCTAATTCTCGTAATGTTAAATCTCATTCATATTATGAATATGGTTCTGATAATATTGGTAGTGATTTGGAATGTGCAATTGGAACAACTGGATTTGATGGAAAATGTAGTAATTTTAATGTTAAAGGTGCGAGTTATAATGTGGAAAATGGGGATTTTTTAAAGGGGGATGATTCAGGTTGTACTGATGGAACTTTTGGTTATTTCTGCGTTGATAAATGTGGAAACGGCATTTGTGATGCTAATGAATGTAAAACAGCAGTATCAGGAAAAAAAGAGTGTGCTCAAGATTGTCAGTATCAATGTTCAGATGGTTGTGATAATGATGATGATGATTTGATTGATTTTGATTCTGGTACTAGTGCTGTTATTGATAGTGGAAGTCTTGATTTTCATTCTGCTCATTCTCCTCTTTATTATCCTTCAAATCAGGGTTCAAATATTATTAGGAGCAGTAATCCTGATTATTTGTGTAATGTGGATAATACATGTAAATTTGGTATTGGAGCTAATGGTATTTTTCCTAGAGAGATTTCAGATAATACTAAATATTCTCCAGGAGATATATTAAAAATATCAAATCCCTCTGGAAATGTTTGTGGCCGTATACACCCTCCTAGTTGTAAATCCTGTTGTTGTAGAAATTATGTCAATCCTGTTACAGGATATGCAGGATCTTGTAATCTTGCTTTACAAGATTCTACTAGTAGTTCGATAAAAATTGGTTTTTATAAGAGTAATATTGAAGGAGATATTAATCAACTAATCTCAGAATCTGATTTTAATTCTTTTGTTGGAGATGGTATTGAAATTCCTGATGGAACAGAATATATATATGTATATTATAAAGAAAATGAACTAAGTTATTTTGATAATAATGCTGCATTTAAAATTAATTTTGACTATGAGATAAAAGGTTTACCTTTAGTTTTTGAAGATGATTTTTCTACAGATCCTAATTCTAGGCCTGATGATTGGACTCCAATAACTAATCCTATATGGGTATCAACTGATCCAAAATATGTTATGTTAGCAGATGGTACTGGAGAAAGTGAGACAAGAGGGTTAAGCCTAAAGAAATATTATTTAAACAATAAAGAATGGATTTTAGAATATGATTTTAGAAATGAACCTGGAAATGATGATTGTGCAGATGGTATTTGGGCATATTTTCACAAAAATAGGGGTAATTATTTTGCAGTAGAAGCCGATATTCATAAAAATGGGTTTGATCCTCATGATGGGGATAATGGAAATGGTGGTCAGACTGGCAAGGGGGGAGCAATAGCTTTACTTGATTTTCATCCAGATAACCAAGGGCAAGGAAAACATTTAGCGTATTCTAATCAAGACATCCATTGCGAAGATTTTAGAAATCGTAATTCATGGGGGCATATTAAAATACATTTTAAAGATGGAAATGTAAAAGTTGATTATGATGGAAATCAAATTATCGATCAAGATCTTACTGCTGGAAATAATGATTTTGATTATCTTGTTTTAGAATTTAAAGGAATTATGGGAGCAGATAATTTTAAAGGAAAAATAGATAATGTTAAGTTATATATGGGCCTAAGTGACCCTCAATGTACTTCTGATACAGATGATTCTGAAGGTCCTGATATTCCTCCTCAATGTAGTGATGATGAGGATAATGATGATGATGGGAAAAAGGATTATTGTGATGGTTCTAATGTGGGTACTTGTGATTCTGATTGTGATAGTCCTGATGATAGTGAATTTCCTCAATGTAGTGATGATGAGGATAATGATGATGATGGGAAAAAGGATTATTGTGATGGAGATAATGCTGACACTTGTGATCCTAATTGTCAATCTCCTGATGATAATACTGAGGCCTGTGAGCCAGATCAAATAATAATGAAACTTGAAACAGAAGAAGATTCTTTTGGGGAATTATTTGATGGTTTTCTAGATGATATAGCAAAACTTGCTTGGAAACTTGATAGGGACTATGAATTTAAGATTCCTGATAATAATAATTATAATCGTGATTGGTCTGAGGAGTTTAATGAGGTATGGATTAGATCTTTGGCTAAAGCTAAATGGATTTTTGTAATGCCTGATGGAAAAGTATATCTTTGGGAAGAAGAAACTGAAAAAAATTTAGATGATGAAAGAAATATATTAATAGCAGAACTTGAAGAAAAATATAATACTGATCCTTCATTGTTAGCTAATGCTTATACTTCAAATTATGATATAGATATATGTTATGATGAGATTTTTGGAGAAGAGTATGTTGGAGATACTCCTCATGTTTGTGATGGGGAGAATAAGGTTTTGGGCTTAAAAGAAACTACTGCTGCTCTTGGAGAAACTGCAGATTCAGATAGTTATTCTGATGATTTTGATGTTTGTTATGGAAATTTAAGATGTCGTTCTATTGATACAGGTAGTTGTGAAGCTGGAGAAGAAATTGTGGCTAGTTTGTCTGCAACAACAGATGCTAAGATTTCAAAGGGTAATGATGAAAATTTTCCAGTAAAAATTTGTTGTAAGTTAGAGGTTACTCAATTGGAAAGTGCATATTGGGCATATATGAATGATGAAATGATTGAATCTATAGATTCAGCTGGAGAGGATGTTATCATTGGGTTAAAAGATAAGGTGAAGTTGGTGGCAGTTGGTAAGGATTTTAAAGATAAAAATATAAAATATACAATTTATAAAGCATGTGTGGGTTTTTTTGGTTGTCTTGGTGATCTTTTTACAGGAAATGAGGTTGTTGCACAGACAACTGTTAAAGGTGAATTTATATGGGATGCGGGAAAAAAATTGGATGATAACACATTTTCAGAAGGAGAATATTATTTTACTGCAGAGATTGGAGAATTAGAAGTTGATTCAAGAGAAAATTTGGATGGATCAGATAATCCTAATGGTATATTGACGGTAGGGCCTGAAGATAACGATCCTCCTGTTGCTAAAATAATATTTCCATTGGATAGACAAATATATTTTGTAAATAGCCCTATAACTTTTGAGCAGGGGAGCTTTGATTTAGATGATGAATTCTCGTATAGTTGGAATTTGGGAGATGGAACTGTTAAGGAAGGAGATTCTTCGACTTTAGAGAATTATAATTTTGATTATACTTATCTTAGTCCTGGACAAAAAAATATAGAGTTGACGGTTACAGATGGAGAGCTTTCTGATACTGCAAAGGTTTCAATTCTTGTGATAGCTTCTAATTATTTGCTATCTTATATAGAATCTCCTGCATATAATGAAGAATATGGGCAAAATGTTGAGTATGATGCGAGTGGTACTTATGTAATTAGTTCTGAGGTTGGAGATGATCAATGCACTAAAACAATAACTTGTTTAGCGGGAGATTGTCCTGCAGAGACCAAAGGATGCCCTTCTTGTTATGATGCAAATGATTGTCCAATAGTGGTAGGGGGTGCGCCAGAGACACCTGGGGCGGCAAATTATGATAATATAAATTTCTGTTGGGATTTTAAAGAAGAAGTTGTAGTTGAAGGTCAAAGTGAAAGTGGAAGTATTACTGAACTTTGTAGGGATGGAGATGATGGCGGATTAAGTTTCTCTATAACATATCCTAGTTCGGGACGTCGTGAAGTCTCATTAACAGCTTCATGGGGGGTTGGAGCAGCATCATAAGATGGCAATAATAAAAATGACAAAAAATAAAGCATTATCAATAATTTTGATTATGGCAATTGTAGTTTTTATTGGAGGAGTTATTGCTCAAGATGATGTAATCTCTTCAAGTTCTAATACTGAATTTAATGTATTTTTTCAAAACCCCGAATGTGTAATTGTTAATTCGGAGAATAGATTATCATATCCTGATCCTACTTATCATCTTGGGCAGAGTTTATGGATTTCAATTGAATATTCCCCTGATGATAGTCTGGATAATTGTTTTAAAAAAGATGGGGCAGAAGGTGTACAAAAATGTTGTCCAGTTAATTTTGATTGTGTTGGGTATGATGTGGATGATGTTGATGGGGGAAAATGTATGAGTAATGTTGTTACAACTTGTGGTGGCTATAAATCTAAGGGAGCTTGTGATGATGATTCTAATCCATTGGTAGCTCATAATGATTTAAATCCTCGTTTAAATGATGATGGGTATGGGGAAGATGCATGTGCTGATTATTATGGTTCTTATAGAGGTTCTAGCTCATGTTACGAGTTCTTTGATTGTAAATGTGAATGGGATGAGGAAGAAGAGGTGTGCGAGTCTAATTCAAATCATCAAATCAAAAAGGTAAATGAGGATCAGTCAGAGGTTTTGTATCCTCATGATAATCTCCCTTCTGATATAAATGGGATTTGTGGGATAGATGGTGGTTCTGAGGAGGATAATAATGGTTTAGGTGTTGGGAATTGTGCTATTCAATATACTATTGTAGGAGATTGTTCTGCAGGAGAAGATTTTGTTACAAGAAGCTGGACTGCAGTTTTTCAAAATAATGCTCAAGATCCATTTTGTAACTCGGATTTAGATTGTTCAGAATCTTTTGGATCAGATTATTTTTGCAAAGGTGTAAGTGGTCCTGGAATATGTGTTCCAAATTATTGTCAACCTGGTTCGGAAGTGATACCTTGTGATAGGGTGGTTAGATTGCCTTTTTTTAGTTTACAAAATATAATCATAGCGATAATATTGTTAGTGATAATTTACTATTTTATTTTAAAAAAGAAAAAGAAATAGCTAACTTTTATAAACTTCTTTTCGTTTTATAGTTTGTAAAATGAGGTACAAAATATATATCCTAGCAATAGCATTGTTCTTATCTTTAACTACAATTTCGGCGACAATTGAATTGGGAAATTTATCTCATTCAATTCATGATTCTTATACTAAAATGACTCCTTTAAGAGGATGGGTTAATTTTAGTGTAACTGATGAGCCAGGGAATACTATAATTTCGGCATTTGATAGTAAGATAACTCTTTCAGAATTGATGGATAAGAATGATATAGGATGTGATATTGTGAATCCTTATGAGTGTAGTTGTTTTCCTTCAGATTGCCAATCTGCTTTTTCAACAGTTGATGAACCTTCTGAAACTAAAACTTATACATTAGGCATTACTACAAAATTATTTGGAATTGAAATAAATGAAAATGTAAGTGAAATAACAAACTTTAGATTTAATATATCCACTAATGCTGATGAGTCTTGCACAATTCCATTGAGGATTGATTTATTTGATGATGGGAATATTGAATATAAATCATATAATGTTAGTGATGAGGAATGTTTTATTGATGAGCCTTTTGGATGTTTTAAATTATCTGATAAGGAAGGAGTTACTTCAATAGGTACTACTGAGTTATGTCAAAGAATAACTGTTCCTCCCTTAAAGGGATTTAAAATAGGGGCGAATATAAATATGATAGGAGAAGATCAAACTGCTAGTTTTACAATGAAATTTCTTAGATTGGATGAGGAATGTACAATAGAGGCAACTTCTTCAGGCCAAGTTTCATGTAAGCTTGTTCTTTCAACAGCACTTGCAGAAACAACAGAGACGGAAGTTTGCATATCTGCAAATGAGGGAAGTGCAGGTAAATATAGTATTAATTTTGAGAAAAATAATAGTTGCGGATTTGTGAATGATGAAAATATGGTAGCTCATGATTTTGAAATATTTGCAAAACCATTAAAATATGCTCCTGATTCAAAAATTGCTTTTGATGATAATTTATTTGAAGAAGAAACAAATGTTTCTTTGAATGTGTTTCATCATATAAATGATAGATATGGTGCGAAATGTGATGATGGATGTATTATTCCCTTAAGAATATATTCAGGAATACCTCAATCTGTAACATTATCAAAATTAATAGTAGATTATAATGTTGGAGGATTAAATACTCCTGGTTCTAATCAAACTAATTTTACAGATATAGATTCAACTCCAGCTTTATTTACTTCAGCATTTATAGATTATGATTTGGACTCTGCAGATTTATTGACACCTTCAGATACAAATATAACGGAATTAGAATTGAAAATAGGTGATAAATCAATAAATCAAAATATTAGTATTATTAAGATTCCTTCTATTTTGAATATAGTTCCTAGTAGTGTTGCTACATTGGTTCCAACAAAATTCTTTGCAATAATTAGTGAGCCAGGAAATTTAACTTATACTTGGAATTTTGGTGATAATTCATTATCTCAAACAACACAAACTAATGCTATTCAACATACTTATAGTGCTTTAGGGACTTATTTTTTAACATTAAATATAACTAATGAACAAGGAACTACTTCAAAGACAATTTCAGTTAATGTTATAGCACCTTTTAATGCAATTAATGAAACAATTGTAGATTATAGGGCAAGATTAAGGGCTATAGATAATAATTTATTTGTTCTTTCTAATAAAATTCAGGAAAGGGTGACTAAGGTTTTAGATACTGCGGATTTGAAAAGTGCAATAAATAGAATTGAAGGTCAGTATAAGGAATTATTTGAAACTGATAGTGAAGAACTTGTTAAATTAATGAAACAATTAATTGAATTAAGTGTGCCTGTTTCTTTTGGAACCTCTTTAGAAGTAAAACCTTCTCAATTTTTACAAAGTTCTTCAAAGTTAGATGTAGATATTATGGGAGAATTTGGTGGAGGAAATGTTGAACAGGATAAGATAGATAGATATCCTTCTGCTATAAATCAATGGCTAGATGAAAATATAGATGTAACTATTGAATCAAAATCGTATAGTTTCAATTTTATAGATGGTACTGAACAAACAGCATTATCTCATATAACTTTAAAATTTAATCCAAAAAAATCTGTTTCCGAATTATATATAATAATAGAGGGAGATACAAATGAAGTTAGATTTATAGGAGATTATTCCGAAAAAGAGATAGATGAAAATCATTTTGGAATAACACTTAGAGATTTAGAACCGGGTATTGAAACTAAAATAGAGTTCATTCATCCTGAAAAAATAGAATTTCTTAATCCTCCTGTTTCATTATCTCCTGAATTTAGGTTTTTAGAATTAGGATTTATTCCTGGAGTTTGTAATAATAATGGGGTGTGTGATTCAAAAGAAAATTATACTAATTGTAGGGCTGATTGTAAGCCAATAAAAAGAACAATAATATTTTTAGTGATATTGTTTTTAATAGCTTTTATAGTTTACATAGTATTACAAGAATGGTATAAGAGGAATTATCAAAAACGTTTATTTAAGGGATCTAATGAATTATTTAATTTAGTGAATTTTATGAATAATGGAAAACGTCAGAGATTGTCAAAAGAACAGATATTTAAACAATTAAAATCAAGAAAATGGAATAATGAACAATTAAATTATGCTTGGAAAAAATTACATAATAAACGAACAGGAATGTATGAGATTCCTATATTAAGACCTTTTGAAAAAAGAAAGCTTAAAAAAGAATTAGAAAAGAGAAAGGCTATGGGATTCAAGTAATAATCATTCTATCACAGAAACCTTAATAAACAAAAATCTCTATTTCTAATTATGAAGATTTTAAAGGACTTCACAAAGAGGATGTTCAATCTATTTTTTAGGAAAAATAGAGAGATAAGTTTAGGATTTTATGGACCTCCTAATGCTGGAAAAACTTCTTTAGCTAATCGTATATGTAAGGATTGGACTGGGGAAGATATTGGGAAGGTTAGTAAGATGGCTCATGAGACTCGTAGTGTTCAATTTAAGGAAGAGGTTGAAATTAAGTATAATGATAAATCTTTAAAATTTAAATTAATAGACACTCCAGGAATAGCAACTAAGGTCGATTATGAAGATTTTATGAAAGCTAAGATGAAGAAGAAGCAGGCTCAAAAAAGGGCTAAGGAGGCTACACAGGGTATTGTAGAAGCTATTAGATGGTTAGATGATATGGATGCTGTTATTATAGTTCTTGATGCAACTGAAAATCCTTACTCTCAAGTTAATTTAACGATTATGGGTAATTTGGTAGCTAGAGATATTCCTGTATTAGTTGTAGCTAATAAAATTGACCTTAAAAAATCAGATGCAAAAAAAATTGAGGCGGCATTTCCAGATTATGAAGTAGTAGGAATATCTGCTAAACAAGGGAAAAATATGGATGAGTTTTATGAATCTGTATTCAAACTTGCTAAGAAAGCATAGCATTTAAAAATATATGATACAAGATATAATAAAGAGAGGAGATAAAAAATTGCAAAGAAAAAAAATAACGGTTTAACATTACAATTTATTCCATATAGTGAAATTTCTCATTTATCAAGTGTAGAAAGGATAAAGAAACTATTGAGAATAATTTTAGATAATAAGGTTTTAGTCTTGCAAGGAAGATTAAAGGCAGATGAAGAATCTAGGTTAATTGAAGATACAATGGTTATGATAGGAAATATTAAGGGTTTTAAGGGTGTTGAATTAGCTGTAGTTGAAGATAATGAAGAAAAAACGTTTTTTCAAAAGATGAGGTTTGGATTGGCTAAAGCTATTGCAGGTCAACAAAATGCTATAACTATAATTGGTCCTGCGTCAATTGTTAAAGAAATGAAAAAAGATCCTAAGAAGTTAGAAGTGATGATGCGTTAATTATGATTTGATTTCGTTCTGTCTAATTTGAATAGCTAAATTCACTTTGTCAACTAAATCTTGATTCTCATTAGCAGAGATTTCTTCACCAACAATAATAGATTGGTTAGGATACCATTCTAATTCTCTATAAATTTTTTTAGAGCTAATAAATGTGTCAAATCCTGGAAGAGTTCTTTTATAGTCAATGTCATCATCATTTATTAAATAATGGAAAAGATCATGCATGGTTATTCCTCTAACTCTACTTGTCATTTCTTCTTGATCATTATAAAAGATTTGAAGTCCTTTATTTTTATCATATCCTTGAACAGTTAGAGTTCTTCCATTTAAGATTATTCCATCCTTATTGGGTTTAAGATTGCTCATATCTATATTCTTCATTTTAATTTATATTTTTTGTTTTTATCTAAAACAAAAAACTATCTATTGAAATTTAAAGATTTTATAAACCTTTTTTGTTTTGGATATTAAATTAGAAAATATATCTTTTATAAACCTTTCTATTTGTTACTACTAGAGAATAATATTAATATACCCAATAATATTATTAACTTCATATAATTAATATTATTATGCCTCATCAATGTACAAAATGCGGAAAGGTTTATCCTGATGCATCAAATGAACTTCTTATTGGATGTATTTGTGGTAGTAGGTTCTTTTATTATATAAGACAAGAGAAATTTGAACAGTTACAAAATGAAAAAGATCAAATATTGGAAGAGTTAAATAAGGTAGATAAAGAACAAATTGAAAAAGATATTCGAGAACTAACTGGATTAGATAAAAAACCTGATGAACCTGTTATTTTGGATTTAGAATCTGTTCGTGTAATAAGACCTGGTAAATTTGAAATTGATATTGTGAATTTATTTTCAAAAAATAGGCCATTAATTTATAAGTTAGAAGAAGGCAAATATGTTATTGATTTAGCATCTACATTGAATACTAAATCTGATATTTCTTCTTCAAATGCTTTGGAGTTTGAAGCTAAAGATGATTTGGATGATAAAGAAGATAAAGATATCTAAAAAACCTTAAATAACCTCTATCCTTGATTATTTTATGAAAGAGGCAAATAATATTTTAAAAGAACAGCTAAGTATAATTGTTCCTTCTAAGGAAGATTTAGATAAAATAGAAGATATTAGCAAGAATTTTCAAAAAGAATTGGCTAATAATTTGAAAAAACAAAAAATAAATGCTCAAGTATTTTTAGGAGGGAGTCTAGCTAAAAATACTTTAGTGAAGAAAGATCTCTACGATATTGATATTTTTGTAAGATTTGATTCTTCATATAAGGATAAAGATATTTCAAAGCTTCTAGGAAAAGTTATTCCTAAGGCAAAGAAAGTTCATGGCTCTAGAGATTATTATCAACAAATTATAGATAAAGTTATAGTAGAAATAATACCTACAATAAAGACTACCAAACCTGAGCAAGCTATAAATATAACAGATTTAAGTTATTTTCATGTTAATTATATGTTAAAACAGATTAAGAAAAATAAAAACTTAACAGATGAAATAAGATTAGCTAAAACTTTTACATATGCTCAAAATACCTATGGTGCGGAATCATATATTCATGGTTTTTCTGGATATGCCTTAGAGCTTTTAATAAGTTATTATAAAACATTTTTAAATTTTATAAAAGAAATAATAAGAATAGATCCTAAAAAAGCTAAATTAGTAATTGATCAGGAAAAACTTTATAAAAATACTGAACAAGTATTAACTCTAATAAATCCTTCGAAGAAAATATCTCCTATAATATTGATAGATCCTACTTATAGGGAAAGAAATGCTTCATCTAGTTTATCAGAAGAAACATTCTATAAGTTTCAAAATGCGTGTAGATCTTTTCTTAAAAATCCTTCAAAAAATGCTTTCAAAAGGAAACCTATAATAGAGGAATTCAAAAATAAGAAACCAGTTATTTTAACTATAAAAACAAATAAACAAGCAGGAGATATTGCGGGAACTAAAAGTAAGAAATTTACAACGTTTTTATTATCTAGATTGAAGAAGGAATTTGAAATAAAAAAAGAAGGATTTGAATATGATGAAAATGAGAATATAGCTAAACTTTATCTTTTGCTTGGGAAAAAGAAACCTAATATAATTAGAGGGCCTCCAGTTACTTCTCCTTATAATTTAACTCAATTTAAAAAAGCGCATCCGAAAGCAATTATAAAAGGTAATTATGCTTATGTAACTTTGAAACATAATTTAACTTTTAAGAAATGGTTTGAGAATTTCAAAAAAGCGGATAAAAAGATTATAAAGGATATGGGGATAAAGAAAATCACTTAAATTTATAATATTAATTATAATTTAGGGATTTTTCTTTTATTTTGTCTTTTGCTTT
>CAYVEM010000005.1:0-22654 GCA_964450665.1 Candidatus Woesearchaeota archaeon
TCTAAAAACGGCCTTCCATCAATCTCCACCATAGGTTTTGGAACTTGTTCTGTATAAGGTCTTAACCTAGTGCCGAGACCTCCAACTAAAATCAATGCCTGATACGCTCTTTTTGGGACTTCCATATACTATCAAATTATAGTAGTTATTTTATAAGGATTATTGTGATGTTGGTTTGTATAAATCTTTAAAAGAAATTGATAGTTAGAAAATTCATGAAAAGAGAGATTTCGGAGATGATTGATGGAAGTTTAGATAGTGTGGTTAAGGTTAGATGGCTTATGCCTCAAATAGAAAAAGCTGCTAAGATTATGATTGATAGTTTAAAAAATGGAAATAAAATAATGAGTTGTGGAAATGGAGGTAGTGCTAGTCAGGCGATGCATTTTTCGGGAGAATTAGTTGGGAAGTTTTTAGTTGATAGAAGGCCGCTTGCTAGTGTTTGTTTGAATTCTGATATTACTAATATGACTGCTATTGGTAATGATTATGGGTATGATCAAATTTATAAAAGGCAAGTGGAAGGAATTGGTAAGAAAGGAGATGTTTTAGTTTGTTTTACAACTTCAGGAAATTCTGAAAATTTGTTGCAGGCTGTTAAAAATATTAAAGGGATTAAAGTGATTAATTTATTAGGAAAAGATGGAGGGAAGATGAAAGGTACAGGGGATGTAGATATTATAGTTTATTCTGAGCAAGTACCTAGAATTCAAGAATGTCATTTATTGATATTGCATATTCTGGCCAAACTTATTGAGGATGAATTTGTTAAATGATATCTATTATTATAACTTCTTTTAAAGAACCGGATACGATTGGTAAGTGTATTGAAAGTATAATTAGCCAAGATATTAAGTATGATTATGAACTTATAGTTAGTGCGCCAGATATTGAAACTTTGATGGTTGCTAAAAATTACAAAGCTAAGGAGCCTAGGATCAAGTTATTTAAAGATCCTGGAAAGGGTAAAAGTTATGCTTTGAATTTAATATTTAAGAAATTACAGGGAGATGTATTTATTTTGACTGATGGTGATGTTTACATGTCAGATGGTTCTATTAATAATATAATGGAGCATTTCAAGGAGAGTAATGTAGGCTGTGTGACTGGAAGGCCAGTTCCACAAGAGTATAGGTCAGACCAATATGGTTATTGGGCTAACTTTTTGTTTGATGCGGCCCATGATTTGAGAAAGAGTTTACATGATGCGGGAAATTTTTTAGAATGTTCTGGTTATTTATGGGCATTTAGAAATAATGTTGTTAGTGACTTGCCGCTTGACGTTGCCGAAGATACGATTATGCCTTACTTTTTTCAAGAAAAAGGATATAAAATTAGATATGAAGAAAATGCAAAAGTTTATGTTAAAAATGCAGATAATTGGGAAGATTGGTTGAAACAGAAGATTAGGACAAGTAAGGCTCATGAAACCTTGAATAAATATGTTGATACTAATCTTGCTGAGAAGACGAAGAGTTTTTCTAATGAATCTAAGGGATTAAAATATTTGTTCACCTACCCAAATAATCTAAAAGAATTTTATTGGACTTTGAAATTAATTGTAGCTAGATTGAATATGTGGATTCGAGTTTTTTATGATACAAAGATTAAAAATAAGCAATATACAGATAATTGGGAGAGAGTTGATAGTACTAAATAATTACACCCTATATCTAACTCGGTCATAAAATGTTTTGAAGGCAACAGGAGTTTTTCTATAAATAGGTTTGACTATTTTTTCTCGAGTATTGTCCATTACTTCAATTATTTCTCCAATTGCATAAGTGGGATTCTCGTTTTCTATGTTTCTCTTAACTACGTCTTTCCTTGTTAGGTAATCGACATACCAAGCTGGCAATAATCCAAATCTTCTTTCGGTTACTGAACCTCTCATCATATTGAGTACAAGGTTAAGATAAGGGTTTTTCTTTTTTAGTTTGATATGTTTCCATCTGTCCCAATAATTTAAATTTCCAGCAGTATCATTATAAGTTTTAATTAATCCATCTTCCATAGCTTTTTTGTATAATGGTGTTCCCTCGAAGAAGATTAAGTTGTTAACAGAAAGAAAATATGGTTTTGGTATTTTTTGTAGGAGTCTTATTGTTTCTATTATGTCATCATTTGTTTCATAGGGATTGCATGAAATTATATCATACATAACAGTTAGTTTGTCTTTGAACTTGTTAATTATTTTAGCGCATTCAAGAACATGTTTTGCGGTTATGAATCTGTTGTAAACTTCTTTATTTAGTCTATCAGATCCTGATTGAATTCCAATAATTATATCAGTTAGACCTGCTTCAACTAAAAGTCTAATTTTTTCCTCTGATACGTCTCCAAAAGCCATTGTAGCGGGTTCTGCTAGACATTTCATCCTAATTCCAACTTCTTCCTTATATCTTTTTGAGAATTCTTTTAGCCAAGAGGTTTTTCTTACAGTTATTGTTTCATCTCTAATATCAATAGTTTGTATTGATGGAAAGCGAGCTTTTATTTTTTTGAAAAAGCTGATGACATAATCTACTGAATGGGTTCTTAATAGATCTGCTTTATCCTCATATAATGCTCTTAGAATATTGTTAGTACAATATGAACAAGCTTGAGGACATCCTCTTTCTGTCTGAAAAAATAACATTCCTGCAAAATGTCTTTCTTCAAATGGAATAAGTTTTCCTTTTTCTAGAATCCATTGATCTTCTATGTCAAAATCAGGTTGTGCTAAAATATCTAAATTATTTGCTGGAGCTCTAACTTCATTCATAGTTTCTTTTCCATCTTTAGTTCTTACCCAGAAATTTTTAAGTTTAGTGATATCTCCTTTTTTATCCATAACATTACATAATTCTTCTAATGCTTCTTCTGCTTCTCCTACACAGATTAAATTACACATTTTGAAACATTTTTCTGGGAAAAATGTTGGATGTGGCCCTCCCCAAACTAAAGGGATATTATTATTTTGAAATAAATCTATAAGTTGTTTTGCCCTACCTGTTGTAGATTCCATAGAACCAATTCCAACAAGTTCAGAATCTTTTGCTTTTTCAAAAATCTCTTTAAGTTCTCTAGAAGTATATCTTCTCATGTAATCTTCAACTAAGGGTAAAAATATCATTAGAACTTCATGTCCAGCACGTTCTAAGCAAGCTGATAATGTTCTTAGTCCTTGATCTGAAGGAAATGTAGAGGTGGATATTAAACAAACTTTCATGTTCTCTTTTTGTTTTAAAATATAGTGGTTTCTTTTTTTAAACTTTACTATAGTTAACTTTCTTCCCTAATAATTTTTTGTATTCCTCCATGTACCTATTATGAATTATATCCCAATCAAAATTTTTAGATTTTTTATAATTGTTTTTGGATATTTCTTTTGCTAATTCTGGATTTTCTAATAATTGAAGTATTCTTTTTTCTATCGCATCAATGTCTCCATAAGGTGTGAAGAATCCATTTTCTGGTTCTTTCATTTCATAAGGTATTCCGTTAACAGGTGAAGCTACTATTGGAAGGCCTGATGCCATTGCTTCGAAAAGAGTTAATGGAAGTCCTTCACGATAACTAGGTAGAACATACATATCTGCTGCCTGATACATTTCGGCAATATTTTCTTTTCCACGTATTGCTCCAAGACAATGCATGTTAGGATAAGGTGCTATGAGTTTTTTTACTTCCTCCATTTTTCCTTCATCGGGGCCAACCCAGACAAATGCTATATCTTTTCTTTTTTTGGTAATATTAATTGCAGCCTTAGCTAAATTTTGAGGGGCTTTTGTTGGATTTAAACGTCCAAAAAATAATACCATATACTTTTCTTTGATATTATTTTTCTCTTTATATTGATTATCCGTTATTTTTTCATAAAGTATTTTATCGGTACCATTAGGTATAACCTTTATTTTGTTTTTATTTTTAATATATTTGTCTAATTTGTCAGATTCCCAGGGAGTTATTGGGAATATTTTATCTACAAAATTAAAAGATAGGCGATTCATAAATAAATCATTCAATATTAAGAAAGGTCTTAGTATTGGGGGTCTGAAGGAGGTATCTGTCCAAGGGCAATGAGTTGTGTGGACATGTTTGAATCCTTTTATCTTGGCTAATATTCCTGTAAATAGAATATAGTCATGTCCTGCAACATGTGTATGAACAACATCAAATTTTTCCTTCATTCTCCATAATAATGAAGGCCAGAAAAATGTATTATAGGAAAGTCTAAACCAATAAGGAAGCCTATGAACATGAACTCCCTCAATTATTTCATGTTTCTTTTTAACTCTCCCATATTTATCAGAATCACAACAATAAACATGTACCTCATGGCCATCTCTAATTTGTCTTTGTGCAAGTTCGTACATAACTTGTTCTACACCTCCAAAAGTGGGAAGATAGAACATATTTACATGTGCTATTTTCATATATTATCAAAAATGAGTCCATTTAAATATATTATTGGGATTTAAGATAGGGTATTTATTGAATTGCTATATATTTATAAGGAATAATCTTTATTCAAAAAAATATAAAGAGATTATTAAAATGGATGTTAAAATTAGGAAAATTTTATTTTTAGAGCCTAATGAAGAATTTCATTCCTATATCTCTAATGTGTATTTATCTCTTAAGAAGTTTTGTGGAGAGATTGTTATATTTAATAGAAGAGAGAATTATTTCAAATATGGTAAGGATGAGATGAATAAAATGCTTCTTGAGACTGTGGAAAGGGAAAAACCAGACTATATCTTTACATGGTTAACTTGGGATGAACTTGCCTTTGATGCACTTTTGAAAATAAAAAAGATTTCTCCCAATACTAAGACTGTTGCTATCTTTGGAGATGATGTTCATCAATTTGAGGATTTTTCTAGATATTATTCATTATTCTTTGATTATTCATTTACTACGGTAAAATCATTTATGAAAAAATATGAAGATGATGGAATAAGGCCAATTTTTCATACTTCTTTAAACTCTACTGAAAATTTTTATCCTATAAAAAATGAAAAAATTTATGATGTGACTTATATAGGTTCTCCGAAAGATACGCAGTCAAGATATGATAATATAAAATATTTAATGGATAATGGAATAAGGATTAAATTATTTGGTCCTGGATGGGATAAATATCCTGAATTTAATGAAATTTATATGGGAATTCCAAGTAATGATGAGATGGTTAAAATAATAAATCAAAGTAAGATTAATCTTTGTTTTTCAAAAAATAATTATAATGTTGGGCAAATGAAATCCAAAATATTTGAGATTGGAGCATGTAATGCATTTACACTCTGCGAATTTGCAGAAGATTATTTAGACTATTTTAAAGAAAATGAAGAGATAATATTTTTTGATGATAAAAAGGAGATGCTTGAAAAAATAAAATATTATTTAAACAAAGATATGGAGAGAGATAGAATTTCTATTAATGTGTATAATAAAGTAATTAATGAATATACATTAGATAGTGAATTAAAGGACTTTTTTAATAGAACAAAGAATGAAAAAGGTTATCGGGAGCTTCCAAAAATGAATAATAAATGTGTAACTCTTGGAAATGAATTTTTTATGAAAGAAAGGGATGAGATTTTAGACATAGTTTTAGATTATGATTATGTCTCGTTTAATATGGGAAATGTTGAGTATTTACCATTTAAACAATATTTACAAGTTTATTCATTAGAGAAAACTGGGAAGAATGTTAGTCTTTGTAATTATAATCTTTATTCAAGTATTCTTTTAGATTATGCTACATTTATGTTAAGGCAAGCTAAAAATAATCTTGAAAAAATAGACTTTTACAATTTTTTAAATATAAATCAAATAGTTGTTAGGAAAGATTATTTTCTAGAGAATTTTGATAATTTTAAGAAGATTTTAAATGGAAAAGGAAATTTTAATTTTATTGAATTTGATAATATTGCTAATGTTTATATTCCTCTTGTTAGACTTAAGAATTATAAATTAAAAGAAGATTATGATAAGATCAAGGTTTGTTTTGATGATAGACTTATTTATACATTATATTCGCTTTATTACAAAAAGAAATTCTTTAGTTTGGTTCCATTTGCAGGGATTATTAAATCAATTTCTGGAGAGAGTTTTGTTTTTAAATTTTTAATTGATAAATTGAAGGGGAAAAATATCATATAGTCTTATTTTTGCACTTTACTGCAACTACTCTTGAAAATAAACTTGGGTTCAGTTTTGCCAAAGATTGAAAAATCCCGTCTATTGAACTAATTAAACCTGATTTTTCACTAGACCTAGATTGCCAAATATAATCTATTTTCTCTATAGTAAAATATTTTGAAAATATATCTAAAATATCCTTTACACGAGGTTTGTGAATATGTAAATTTTTTGTTACAACTTGGAATGGTTCATCTACCTTAGTTTTCTTTCCAATTAGATAGTATAATCTCATGACAAAATTATATTCATTGGGCATTGATAAAAGAATGATGGCATTATCTTTAGCAATTCTTTTAATTTCTTTCAATACCTCATTTGGATGCATCACATGTTCTAAAGTTTCATTGCAAAGGATTATATCATAGGTTTTATCTTTGATTGGCATTTTTTCTTTGTCTAAATTTATATTATATGTAAAACTGTCTTTCCAATAATCTACCGCATAGTCCATAGTGTCATATTGTATATTTTCTGGTAAGAAATTTTTGATCATTTTTGATCCTGCACCGATTTCTAGTAGCATGAGTTTTTTATCTGATTTTAGTTTTTTAATCTCATTAATTGCAAGTCTATAATGATTATCTGTTGGGCCCAAATTCATTTTAAAAAGCCTGCCTCAAGATAATATCTTCTAAGTCTTTTTAAGCCCTCTTCTAAGGAGATTTTGGGTGAGAACCCTAATGATCTTAATTTATTGATATTTAATAACCTATTATTCATTCCATAGATTTCTTTTGGAGGTGTATCAAAATTTGGTTTAACTAAAGTATTTTTTTCAGATATTTTTATAACTAGTTCTGCAAGTTCATATATTGAAAGATTTTCTGTTTCTATATCATTGCCAATATTATATGCTTCTCCATTTTCTCCTTCAAAAATAATTTTTAGAATTGCTCTTATTGTGTCTGAGATATAGCAAAAAGATCTTCTAGCATCTCCTTTGTCTCTTAAGCTAATTTCTCCGTTTTCCTTTAATTTATAGAAGAAATCAGATATAACTTTTCCATCATTTTTTATTCCAGGACCATATGCTAATAGGATTCTTAGTATTTTTACAGGCACATTGTGTTTTCTAGAAAAAGTCATGCAAAGGGTTTCGGCCATTCTTTTAGATTCTAAATAACAAGCAAATGGGTGATTGCAATCTACGTTTCCATAATAGGTTTCGGGAGTTGGTAGAAATGGTGCAACAGGATTTCCATATATTTCCGCACTACTAAAAAAGATGAATTGTTCAATTGGATTTTTTGCAGCATATTCTAAGATTGTTCTTGTTCCATTTATGTTTGAATCTATAGTATCTATTGGATCTTCTAAGAAAGCTGAAGGGTTTGCCCTAGATGCTGCATGAATAATTATATTGGGTTTTCCTGGAATGTTGAAAGGTTTTCCGATGTCTTGAGTTAAGAACATTATATTTTTGTCATTTATTAAATGGAAAAGTCTAGAATCTTCTGTTATTGGGTTTTTGGTTATTGCTATTATCTTTATAGGGTTTTCTAGTTGTTGATTGTGGATTGAAATTATGTCTAATAGGTAGCTTGCAATGAGTCCACTTGCACCAGTTATGAGGATTGTTTTTCCGGATAATGTGGAAAGCTTAGATGAAAATTCTGAGATGATTTCTTGGAAGTCTTCTTGCATTACAGGAGTTATCATTTTCTAAGAAAATTTTTCAGATATATAAGGATTGTTTTGGTAGGGTATTATATAATTTTCTCTGTACATAAATAATTATAAACAATAATTAATCAAATAATTTATGAGGATAGAATTTGCTAAGGTGATGGTGGAATTGGCTGAAAAAGATCCGAAAATATTCCTTATTATTCTTGATGTTGGAGGAAATACTTTTTCAGAGTTTAAGGAAAGATTTCCAGATAGATTCTATAATTTGGGAGTTAGTGAGCAAGCAACAATTAGTTTTTTGAGTGGATTGGCCTTAGAAGGGTTTAAGCCATATGTTTATAGTATTGCACCTTTTGTTCTTGAGAGACCTTTTGAGCAAATTAAGTTGGATGTTGTGCAGCAAAATGCTAATGTTAAGATATTTGGATTCTGGGATTATCCGACTGCAGGTCCTACACATAAACCATTAGATGTTAAAAAAGAATGTGAAGTTCTTGGTTTGGAAATGATTGAACCGGTTAATTCTAATGAGTTAAGAGAAAAGATGATTGATAAATATAATGAGAATAAGCCTTGCTTTTTTTATATAAAGAGGAATCCAGAATGAATAAGGAAATTAGGAAAAAATTAATTGAAAATGCTTTTAATAAAAAGTTAGGACATGTTGGATCTGCACTTTCGTGTATTGATTGTATTGAATATTTGTTTGATAATATTATGAATGAGGATGATATTTTTATTTTGTCAAAAGGTCATGGAGCTATGGCACTTTATAGTGTTCTTGAAAAGAAAGGGATTGAGTCTGATTGGAATATGCATCCAGAATTAGATGAAGAAAAAGGCATTTATGCTACAACTGGAAGTTTGGGGCATGGATTTCCTATTGCTATTGGAAGAGCTTTTGGAAAAAAATTAAAGGGTAAGGGAAGAGTTTTTGTATTATTAGGAGATGGAGAATTATCTGAGGGGAGTGTTTGGGAAGCTTTTATTTTGGCTAACAGGTTTAAATTAGATAACTTTCATATTTTTATAGATTGGAATAAATATGGAGGGTTGGATGATTCTGTAAAAGATTTGTTTAATTTTGATGGAGAGAGTATTCCTGCAAAATTAAGAGCCTTTGGTTTTGAGAGTGTGATAATAAATGGCCATGATGAAAAAGAATTAAGATTGATTAAAGAATTAGATAGTAAAACTGTTGTAGTATTAGATACTATAAAGGGGAAAGGGGTTAAATTATTAGAAGAGACTCATTTTCATGCAATTAATTTTGCGGCAAATGTTGAGGACTATGAGAGGGCATTGAAGGATTTAGAGTAGATAGATACCACTCATATGTTTTCCTTATTCCATTTCTAAAAGAAGTTTCTGAATTCCAACCAAGAGCATTTATCTTTGAGACGTCTAACTGACGTTTCATCATTCCATTGGGTTTTTCTGGATTAAAAGTTATTTGCCCCCTATAGTCTGTGGTTTCTCTAATTATTTCGGCTATTTCTTTTATTTCTAAATCTGTTCCAGTTCCAATGTTTATTGGTTCGTTGGAATTATAGTTTTGCATTAAAAAAATAAGTGCTTTTGCTAGATCTTTTACATAAAGTAAATCTCTCCTAGGAGTTCCTGTACCCCATAATTCTAATGAGGGTTGGTTTTCAGTTTTGGCTTTATGGAACTTAGTTATTAATGAAGAAACCATATGGGCATGTTCTGGATTAAAATTGTCGTTAGGCCCGTAAACATTTGAAGGAATTACTGATATGAAATTAGTTCCATATTGTTTATTGTATGATTGGCACATTCCAATTCCTGAAAGTTTTGCTATAGAGAATGCTTCATTTGTTGGTTCAAATTTTCCTTCCATTAAATATTCTTCTTTAATTGGTTGTTGAGAATTTGTTGGATAGACACATACACTTCCCAGATAGAGTAATTTCTTTACACCAGATTTATAGGCATTATGTATTACATTGTTTTGTATTTGTAAATTATCATAGATGAATTCTGCAGGTTGGGACATGTTTGCCTTTATTCCTCCTACTTTTGCAGCAGCTAAGAAGACAAATTCAGGTTTTTCTTCTTGAAAAAATTGTTCAACTTTAATTGAATTTGTAAGATCTAATTGTTCATGAGTTCTTGTAATTATGTTTTGATATCCAAGATCTTTTAATATTTCTAAGATTGCTGAACCTACTAGACCTGTATGGCCTGATATGTAAATTTTTGAGTCTTTATCCATTTTAGTTTTAAAAAAATCTTCCATTATATTTCCTAATTTTGATAATCTTTCATCGTTAACAAATTGGTTATTCCCAACATAGAGGGCATGTTGGTGGAGATATTCTGCGTTTTTCATCTCATTAGAACCATATTCTGAAAGGAAAGGTTGTCTTAATAAATTTCCACTTATGATGGGTCTTGTTTGTATCCCTTCTTTTTTTAATCTTTCTTTAAATAATTGCATTTTGTCTTTGTTTTTGAAAATGAAGGGTAGACAGAAAGATGAGATTCCTGGATTCTCAGGTATTATTAGATTATTAGGATATTTTTTGCATATTTCAATGAATTTTTTGTGGTTGTTGTTTCTTATTTCAATGAATTGAGTTAATTTTTTTATTTGAGATAATCCTAAGACTGCATTGAATTCTGTGTTTCTGAAATTATATCCTCCAGTAAGAAATAAAAATTCAAAATCTATATCCTGATATTTATTTTTGTATAATTCGTGTAGTTCTTGAGGTAATTCTCTGGCTAATCCATGAGATCTTTTTAATAGAAATCTGTGGTAAAGGTCTTCGTCATTTGTGCAAATCATTCCTCCTTCAATTGAAGTTATGTGGTGGCCCCAGTAAAAACTAAATGTTCCAGCAAGTCCATGGTTTCCTATTTTTTCCCCATTTATTGTTGCGCCATGAGATTCACAGCAATCTTCAATTATTTTTATGTCTCTGTCTCCTATTATCTCCTTTATTTTGTTTATGTTTGAAGGGAATCCTATTAGGTGAGTTATAAAAATGGCTTTAGTCTTATCTGTTATTTTTTCATTTAAGGATTCATAATCAAATGAGAAGTCATCTAAATTAGTATCTACAAATACAGGTTTTAATCCAAGTTGAATTATTGGAGAAATATTTGTTACCCAAGTTATTGTGGGAACTAATATTTCATCTCCAGATTTCCAATTGTATTTTTCCTTTAAAACATCTATTAATAGTAAGTTTGCAGAACTTCCAGAGTTTACATATACAGAATATTTGCATTCTTGCCATTCTGAGAATGCTCTTTCAAACTCTTTAACCTTTGTGAATTGAGTGTATCTTTTTGTAGTATTTATGAATTCAATTAAGTTGTTTTTATCTTCTTCAGTAATTACGTCTTCCTGTAAGGGCCAAGAGTATTTTTCCATCTTTTTAGTTAGGTTAAAGAATGGAGTAGATTATTTTTAAGGATTATTGTGGTTGTGTTAAGAATATATTTGTAGTAAAGAAAAATATATAAACGATAAATTGTATCCGTAATTGGAGTGGAAAATGAGTGAAGATAATGATGAAGGTTTTATAGGAAAGGATGAAGAGCTTATGACCGATGAAGAAGAGGAAGAGCTTAAAGAGAAATTAAAATACTATGGATATATCTAATAATAAGAAAAGGCCAAATCTTATTATTGTTCTTACAGATGGTATGAGACCGCGTGATTTGAGTATGTTTGGTTATGATGTTGAGACTGATAGTCATATAAAAAGAATTGCTAATGAAAGTGCTGTTTTTATGAATGCTTTTTCGACCTCCGGTGCTAGTGATACTGCAGATACTTCGATATTTTCTGGGCAATTTCCAACTACTAGTGGATTTATTCATCAAAATCCTCGGACAGAGAGTTGGGAAATTGAAATGTTAAGAAAAAATAAATTTTGGTTACCTTTGTATTTGCAGAAATTAGGTTATAAAACGATATCTATGACCCCTCAGCATTTATGGTTTAAGAAAGGTTATGATTATTGTATGACTAAGGAAGGAGCTGGAGCTGGAAAGTATTTATCTAGGTCCTGGATTCTGAGGAAGTTCTTATTGGGGCTTCCAAATTGGGCGTATGTATTTGGTAAGAAGATGACCAGTGTCAGATTGTCTCCTAAATTTATAACGGCTAAACAAATAATAGATGAGACGATTGAGAAGATTGATGAGACTGATAAGCCATTTTATATGTATATGCAGTTGTTAGATGCTCATTGCCCTTATGGCGGTGTTGATACTCCTAAAGTTGAATCAAAGACGCCAATTTCAGGAGTTTTGGATAAGATTGAAAATCCTGCTCAGAGAGAGTATGTTAAAAAAAGATTTTTTGATTCGGATACAAAATCTTTAGAGGAATCAAAAGCTAAACTAGATGCTTCAATAATTAGCATGGATAAAGAAATAGGGAGATTAGTTGATTATTTGAAGAATAAGGATTTGTGGGACAATACCATTTTTGTTATAATTTCAGATCATGGCGAGAATTATGGAGAGCATGGGAATTATTTTTGTAGGGGAGGGTTATATGATCCCTCAGTCCATATTCCCTTAATAATGCATTTGCCAGGGTTGCCTAGTAAAAAGATTAACTCAATGGTTGCAAATATTGATATGAGTGCAACAATTTTAGATTATATGGGGGATAAAAAAGATATAGATGGAAAATCCCTAATTCCCCTGATTAAGGGAGAAAGAGAAGATGACCATAGTTTTAGAGATAAGATATTTATGGCAGATGGTTTTTGTAAGGATAGGTTTGCAGTTAGAACTAAAGATAGAAAATTGATAATTACTGAAGATGGAAAATGTTTTTTATGTGGGATGGAACATAATGATGGAAAGATTGAAGAGTATGATCTTAGCAGTGATTCTGATGAATTAAAAAATATTTATGAGAGGTCTACCGATTTAGAGAATGTTTTGAGGGGCAAGATAGATAATTTAGAAAGAGATGTGGATTTAGAAGAGGTTACTAGTACTGTTGTGAATGTGGAACGCTAATCTTTAAATAGATTATTAATAAGAATTTAAAATGGGAAAAAAAGTGTTTGTTTTAGGTATTGATGGTGCAATGCCTGAAAAAATTTTTGTGGAATGGTTGGAAGAGTTGCCAAATATTAAAAAATTAATGGGTGAAGGTAGTTATGCAAAGCTTAATAGTACTGATCCTCCTCTTTCTATTACTGCATGGTCTTCTATAACTACTGGAAAAAGTCCAACAGATACAGGGATTTTTGAGTATATTTATAGAAAGGAGAAGAGTTATCATGATGTCAGCGTTATGACCTCTAGAAATCTTAAAGAAAAGCAAATTTGGGAGATAATCTCAGAACAGGGTTTAAAATCAGTGGTACCTTATGTTATTTTAACATGGCCCCTTAAACCTTTTAATGGTTGTTTAATTGCAGGACCTCAAAGGGCAGAAGGCCAGGATGTCAAGTGTGTTTATCCTCTAGAAATGAAACAAGAAATTATAGATAGATTTGGGGAAGTTCCTAGTTTTGATATTCCTCGATTTAGAAGTAGTTATGAAATTGCAAAAGAGATAAAGAAAGTTGATTCAGATAAGGAATTTGTTATTGAAGAGTGTTATAAGATTGCTGAAAAAAATTTTAGAGTTATGGAATATTTAATAAAAAATAAGGAATGGAATTTATTTTTTGGAGTTATAGGTATGACTGATAGGATGAACCATATGTTTTGGAAGTATTGTGATAAGACTCATAGAAAATATGATCCAGATTCTAAGTATCTCCATACTTTAAAAGAATTTTATATATTTATAGATCAGAAAATTGGAGAGCTCTTGGAATTATTAGATGAGGGTACTAAGATAATAGTTTTATCTGATCATGGGATAATGAAACTTAATACTAGAGTGAATGTTACTGATTGGTTGATTAAGGAAGGATATATGGTTTTGAAAGAACCTATTGATGGAAAAATTCCATTTAATTTTTCGATGGTAGATTGGAGTAAGACTAAAGCTTTTGCTATAGGAGCCTATGAGGCTCAAATTTATTTGAATATTAAAGGAAGAGAGCCTGAAGGAATTATTGAACATCATGAATATGATGGGCTGATTAGAGAGATTTCTGAAAAGTTGTATAAGATTCCTGGAGATTGGGGAGAGGAATTAAAAACTGAAATCTTATTTAAGAAAAAGGATTATGATGGCAAGTTTATTGAGGAAGCACCAGATATGATTGTTTATTTTGATGGAATGCAGTATGGATCTAATACCACTTTGATTGGTAATGATACCTTATGGAGTCCTAGCACTGCCAAAGGGAGTGATGATGCCACTCATTCTATGCAGGGAATTTTTATTATGAAAGATGACAAGAATAAGGATGGAGATTTGGGAGAGATTAGTTATTTAGATGTTGCACCCACTATTTTGAATTTGTTAGAAACTAAGGTTCCAGAAGATATGAATGGAAAAGTTATTATTTAACCCAACATCCTAGCATCTTCATCACTTATTCTATCTACAAATACCTCGGTACAATTACTGCAAATGTCTATTTTCTTATGTCCGTTTTCTTCTGCAAGGGTTTCTCTGAATTTTAGCATTTTATAGTTTTTATTCCAAATATCCATTAACTTATCTTCATTAACATCACCAAGAACATGTTTTGCATGCGAATCTCTACAACAAGGAACAACACTCCCATCATAAAGAATATTGGCAAAACTCCAAGGGTGTAAACATGATAAGTCTGTAAAAACCTTTTCCATTTCTCCTTCAACTGGAACCTGATCTCCCCAATTCATTAGTTTCTTTATTCCAATATTATCAACTGAAAGATTTTTGAAAGTAGATTTAAATTTTTCAACTTCTTCTTCCGTATCTTTCATTTTTATCATTTCAACATTAACAAATGGTTTCCTTCTTTTCTGATTTTTTCTCATTTCTAAGAATTTAACAATATTTTCCATGGTTGTTTCAAAATTTCCGCCTATCCTTATATTCTCATAGACTTCTTTTGTTGCACCGTCAAATGAGAAAGATAGATAATCTAAACCTGAATCTAAAAGCATTTGAGATTTCCTTTCATTCATTATTGTTGCATTAGTATTTAGCATCACAAAACATCCTTTTTCTTTAGCATATCTTATCATTTCATCTAGTCCTGGATGGATCAATGATTCTCCAGTGTGAAATAATTTTATTACAGGCCTCCATTCTGAAACCTCATCTATAATCTTTTTGTAAAGTTCCATTTTCATCATTCCTTTCGGACGATCTAATCCATCTCCTACTCCTATTGGGCACATTGTACATTTTAGATTGCATAAGTCTGTTGGTTCAATCCAAATAACTGCAGGCCTTAGAGATGTAACAGATTTATTTTTATATAATTCCATATTCTTATCTTGAATTTCGGAACCTTTCATTTCAGAAACAGGTTTATCAATTAATTTTTCTGGTTGTATTATATTTAAATGATTTTTCATATTCTCTTTTTAGTGTATATTTTATAGAAAATAAGGTTATTTAAAATTTATTATTCCTTAAGGGTATGAAGATGATTTACTAAATCTATAACCCTTGAGGCGTAGCCGAATTCGTTGTCATACCAAAGAATCATCTTTAAATCATTAAATTTGTCTACTTGTAACCACCTATGGTCTATATTGGCAGAATATGATGAGCCCTTAAAATCAATAGACACCAGAGGTTCATTATTATTATAGATTATTGGTAGTTTTTGTTTCTTTGCGGCATCTAAGAATAATGTTTTTACTTCCTCAGTATTAGTTTTATCTTCTAAATGGATAGTTAAATCTGAACTAGATACATTTTCCTGAGGCGTCCTATATGAGAAAGAAGTAAACTTTCCCTCTAATTCGGGCAATACTAAACAAGTGCAATCAAAAGTTGTAGTGGGTTTTGGGAGAAGAGATGCTCCGGTTGCTCTTCCAAGAACATAATGTGCATCTATGTGGCCTGGTTTTGACCAAGAAGGTGATGGCCCGTCATGAATATTTTGATATGGGAGCGGAGGATGTAGGGTAGTTATGTGTCCATGATGTATTCCAAATGCATTATTTAATAATTGGGCTACAGGAGCTATAGCAGTAGTATCACAAATACTACTTGAAATTATTGAATCATTAGGGGTTATGCTATCTTCATTAACACCCATTATAACATATCTATCTATACCCTCTGTTGGAGAATGAGTTACTATCGTATATCTTATTTCTCTTTCAGATAAATTTCTAGCCCTAAGTACATTATCAAAAACTCCTGATGAATCTACAATACTGGTTAATCCATATTTCTCCCAAGGAACATTATCTATTTTATCTTCATGATGAACGGGGATTTTTCTATCTCCTACATATATTGCTTGAGAATCTGATTCTACGTTTTGATCTAATTGTCCATAAGATGAATCAAATTTTAATTGATATCCCATATTAGAATTATCTGGATTAATATCATTTAAGACTATTTCTTCAACAGATTTATCCTGTATCAAGCCCCTAAAAACATGTCTCCCGATTCTTCCAAAACCATTGATGCCTATCCTTTTTCTATCATTCATCTTTTCTATTCTCTAAGTTCTTTAAGAGTTCTTGCTAAATCTGAGTCTAGATTTTTTTGGTTGAAAGCGTTTTTTTGGGGATACCCTGCTTCTTCCTCAGCAGCTAGGTTTCTTGCGAATTTTCCAGTAATTATTTGATCGTAGATTGCTCTTCCAACTTCCATTGCCCCCTCATTCACCTTGGAGTCTCCTTCTGAAACTCCGAATTGGCAAGTAGGCGAGGTTCTTGAATGGAAGGATTCATATAATCCCAGATCAATTCCGTCTCTTAAAAGATCTAAAATTTCTCCAGATTGATAAGATTCTAATCCTGCTACTTCTGGTGAAATCCCCTTTTCTCTTAAAACAGCATAGCAAGATTCTATAGTGCCTCTTAATCTTGGTATTAAAAAATTCTCTATAAATAAATCTGCATGAGTTTCTTCCTCTAAACCTACTTGTAATAATTTTGTTAAACCTATTCCTTTTGCTAAGCCTAAACCTCTTTGTTTCCCAGTTCCAGTTACATCTCTATAAGAATCAAAAAAAGCTAAGGTTCCTTCTCCATTCTGATAATTTTCCCTAATAACTTGTCCGGGAAATCTTGGTGCCAATAAAGTCACATCTAAATCATCCCGAGGTTTCATTCCACCAAATGTCATTGAATAACCATGAGCAGTTACTAACATAGATCCTGGTCTCATATTTTGATTAAGACCATTTTCATAGACTTCTTTTTGAGCCTGGTCAGCTATTAGCATCATTACAATATCAGATTCTTTAGCCAAATCATCTAATGGAAGAACCTTGAATCCATCATTCTTTGCTTGTTGTAAATATTCATCAGAGCGATTATAAATTAAAACATTTACTCCTGAATCGCGAAGATTCTTAGATTGATTGCTTCCCTGAATACCATAACCTATAATTCCCACATTTTGATCTTTTAGGTGGTCTAAATCCATGTCCTTATCAGAAAAGCTATATTTCATCCTTATTTCTCCTATCTTCTAAATTATCTATTTCCCTTTTAATAGTTTTATATTCTTCAATGGTATCTATATCAAACCATGATTCATTTCCAATAAGATGCGGTATAAAATTATATTTTTTAATTAGGATTTTTATTGGTTCAATATATCCATAATTTACAAATCCTTTTTCGATCAAATATTCAGCTATATTAAAAAATTCGTGAAAAACCTCATGTGACATTCGATATAATCCTGGAGCCACCCCTTTTGTTTGAAATAAAGATAATTTCTTATCTATTGCAGTTATCCTATTATTTTCTATAGTTACCTTTACGGGATCTTCATCTACAAAATAACAAGGATTATTGTCAATTAATATTGAATTTGGATTGGAATTTTGTATAAAATTTCTGTATGTTTCTTTTTTTAAAAAAACATCTCCTGAAATAAAAATTATATCCTCATTTATTTTATCTTTAGCCAATAGGAGACTATACATATTATTTGTAATTGAGAATAAGTCATTTCTTACATAACTAATCTTTATTCCATTGAAATTGTCTCCAATTTTATTTTTTATTTGTTCTTCTAAATATCCTGTTAGAATTATAATTTCATTTATTGGAGGTGTAGCTATTGCTTTAATTATGTTTTCTATTATTGTGGAGTTAGCAAGAGGTAATAGAGGTTTAGGGATATTTTTTGTTAACTCTCCCATACGCTTACTATCTCCTGCAGCGCAGATTAGGGCTTTCATTTTTTCTTATGTATAAAGATGTATGCGTCAAATACATTATTTTGAGTTGGTTCTCTCGTTAATAAATGACTATTTAATGCTTCATGAATATTAAAGGATTTAGTTGCTTTAAAATGAGTATTATAGGGAATCTCCATAGATTTAATAATTTCTTGAGTTTCATTTGTTACCAATGCTCCTCCAAGATTAGCTAAATAATCATGACCATCACTAGCAATTGCTGCTAAGGCTGCATTTTGATATTTAGAAATTCTTGGAATCATCCCTGCTGCAAAATGTTGCGCTCTGCCACCTTTTCCATTTGATTGAGATTTTACCTCAATTTCTCCACCGGCAATTACTATGAAATTCTCATTGGGATTTACTTCATTAATAAATGAGGTGTAAGAATCTAATGCTCTATCAAAATCTCCAGAAAGTATCTTGGGGTAGACAAATATTTGGTATCCTTTTGATTCTGATGCGCTTCTTAAATTATCTCTAAAATCTTCATTATTAAAAACTATATGATTAGTTATTTGAGAAGCCATCTGTTCATCTGGCTTTAATGTTTCATTTTCTCTCCCATAAACATTTCTATCTATGTATTGAATAACTGAATTTGGAAGTTTTCCTCTTAAATCATATTTATCAATTATTTCTTGAGCTCCTTTAAAGGTTATTGGATCTGGTACGGTAGGCCCTGAACCTATTGAATGTATTGCGTCAGCTATATCATCTGAAACTATGAGGTTAGTTATTGATGCAGGATGAATTTTTTTTGCTAGCTTTCCACCCTTAATTGCTGAAAGATGTTTTCTTATTCTGTTAATTTGTTCTACTTCAATTCCCTCTCTTAATAAGGAGTTTGTAGTTTGAATTTTATCCTCAAGAGTAATTCCTTCTGCAGGAAGACATAGTATTGATGAGCCTCCGCCAGAAACTAAATTTAATACATAATCATTTTCAGTACATTTTTCGGCCAAGGACAATATTTGTTTTGTTGCATCAATATTTTGTTTAGAAGGTAATGGATGCGTTCCCCTTAAAATTTTTATTTTTTCTGTTTGATAGTTTGGATTGCTGGTTACTACAATTCCTTCTTTAATTATTTCTGTTCCAAGTATGCCCTCCAAGGCATGGGCCATAGCACCCGAAACCTTCCCCCATCCTAAGACGTACAAATTACCATTTGATAGATCTATTGTGTCTTGTCCAACCCTTATTGAATTTGAGGACATCTTTTCTACATATTTACTCAAATATTCCGAAGGTTTACTAAGTTCAAATCCTTCATTAAGGATAGATAATAATTCTGATTCTAATTCAGTAGGATCTTTCTTTAATTCTAATGTCCTCATTTTATAGATAGTTGTTAATATTTAGATTAGGATTCTTCAGATTATCATTTTCAAAGAACATCTTTTGCATTAGTTCTAAATTTGTAAGAAAAAGTAATTGTCTTAGAGAATTATCAGAAGTTGGGGCAGTAGACTTATTGGTTGTAAAGTTAGGATTCTCTTTAAATTTAGTAAGTAATCTCTTTATCCTATCAGGTTTTAGATAGGGCCTTTTTATTATAGTTTTTTCGTCTAATAAGCTTTTTATTATATCTATAAAATCTGATTTATAGTAATCTGCTAAAGGAACTTGTAAGGGAAGTTTTTTTCTTATTGCATTCTTTTCCGGTATGAATTCTCTTGCAATTCTTTGTAAAATATATTTTTTATCTAATCCATTCCATTTTAAATTTCCGGGAACCTTTTGGAGATATTCTGCAACCCTATAGTCTAAAAAAGGGGCCCTAACTTCCATTGAAGAGGCCATTGAAAGTCTATCTAATTTTATTAATTGTACACCTGGAAGTGAGGTTTTACATTCAAAGTTTAATGCCTTGTTTAACTGATTGTTATTGGAATTTATCTTTCCAAAAGTATTATCTATTTTTGTTCCCTCAGGAATTTGATTTAAAATCTCCTCAGAAAATGTTTCTTTTTTTTCTTGGTCGTCATTAAAATATCCAGAGGTTATTTGTTTTGATTTTTCATCTAATGGCATGTTTTCATATTTCTGAGAATCTGACCACCATTTTTTATTGAAATCATTTTCTTCATAGACAGGATCATAAGTTTGTTTTGGGGCAAAGACATGATAGCGATTATATCCTGCAAAAAATTCATCTCCACCTTCTCCAACTAAATTAACTGTTACATGTTTTTTTAACTCTTTTAATAAATGATAGATAGCTGGAAGAGTTGGACGTGCCCAAGGTTGTTCTAAACTCCAAAGTACAATTGGTATGCTATTTGTCATTTGATCATAAGATAGAATTATTTCTTTATAATCTGCATCACAATGTTCTGCAACTTTCCTTGCATAAGGAAATTCATCATCTTCTCTACCAAATCCTACTGAATAGGTTTTAATATTAGATCCCTTAAGATGTGCCATCATTCCCACTATTATACTAGAGTCTATACCTCCAGATAATGATGCTCCTAATGGGACATCTGCAATCATTCTTCTTTCGACAGATTTTAATAATAGGTTTCTAAGATTTTTTATGTAATGTTTCTCATCTATCTGATGATTATGAGTTGTTAGATGATTTTCTAGATCCCAATATTTTTTGATTTCTAGAGATTTTGTTTTAAGATCATAGGTAGCATAATGTCCGGGCATAATTTCTTTTATATCCTTAAAGAAAGTATCTCCATTTATTGAATAAGCCCAAGTAATAAATTGTGCTAAGGTTTGATTGTTGAACTCTTTTTTTATTCCTTCATATTGAAGTAATGCTTTTATCTCAGATGCAAATAAAAATTTTCCGTCTTTATGATAATAGTAAATAAATTTTTGTCCTAATCTATCCCTAGCTAGAAATAATTTTTTTTTCTTCATATCATAGATAGCTATTGTAAACATTCCATTAAATAGACTTAAACAATCGGGACCAAATTCCTCAAAGGCATGAATTATTACCTCTGAATCTGTATTTGAAATAAATCTGTGACCCTTTTTTTCTAAGATGGGCCTTAATTCTTGATAGTTATATATTTCTCCATTAAATATTAGACAAATAGTTCCGTCTTCATTATACATTGGTTGCCGCCCATTTTCTGAAAGGTCAATTATGCTTAATCTTTTATGGCCTAGAGAGATATTTTGATCTGTGAAATAACCTTCTTGATCAGGACCCCTATGGTTTATAGAATCGGCCATACTTTTAACTAAAACTCTATCATCCCAGTTAAATCCACATATTCCACACATTTCGATCTCCCTATTAAAATTTCATAAGAAGATTTATTTAAAGATAATTGTGTTATAATCTAATCTTCAGAAGTATCAATCATTACTATGCCCTCTTTTATTTGGCATTGGCAAGCTAATCTGGCTTCAGGTTCTTCGGGGAAAACTTCTTCCTCTTTTTCATTTTTTGGAGAGAGATTTTCATCTCCTTGGGCTACTTTTATTCTGCATGTTGCACAAACTCCATTTTCACATCCAAATTCTACCCCAAATTTATCTTCACAAACTCTTTTAATATCTGAATTATCTGGAACATCAACTATATTCCCAGTATTTACTGAAACTAATTTTGCCATAATATAACTTAGTTTTTTTATATTTAAAGATTATGTAATTGTGAGACTTAACGATAGTAAAGTATATATATCCTATTTATTATAATTTATAATGGCATGGAAAGAGTTGATTGATTTAAAGAAAGATAATCAAGATATAGAACAAGAGCAAGTTCTTGTTAATCCTAATAGAGATGTTGATATAGATCTTAGTGCTGAGAGTATTGAAGGAGAAGGGTATAATATTTCTTTAGAGATGGGTTGTGGAGGTGTTAAGGAGCATCATGATGTTCCATGGGAATTGGTTAATCATGAACCTGAGATTGATGAAAATACAGATTTAGTTTTGTTTACTCCTGATATGGGAAAGAGAAAAGAAAAAGATGAGTATTTTGTTCCAAATTTGCATAATGGATTATTTAGAATTCAGGCATTTATGGAAGATAAAGGAATTAATTCTGCATTAGTTTGTACAGATATTTATAATATGAAGAGTGCATTTGAAAAGATTGCTAAATATAAACCTGCCTTAATTGCATTAAGTCCTTATTTTGATAGTATGAGGCAGGATTTGAAGAATATTGCATATATTAGAAAAATATCTCCAGATAGTGTTATTATAATTGGAGGATTTGAAGCTAGTTTAAATCCTCAATGGACTCAGATGGGAAAACTGATAGATATTGTTATTAGAGGGGAGGGAGAATATACTCTCCAATATTTATTGAAACAATATGATAAATTTAAGGAGTATAATGGCCATCCTAAAAAGGATGAATTTTTAGCCTATCTAAGAACTATGGTTGGAGAGGATAAAAGAATCTTGGCAGAAAATAAAAAGAGAAGAGAGCAGATTAAATTAGAAAATCAAAGAAAGGCCTTGGTTCAAATTGGAGGTCAAGATAATAGTGAAGTTTCTCCAAAAAATCTGAAAAATGATCCAGAATATAAGGCACATATGGAAGAACAAGATGAATTGGTGTATAA
>CAYVEM010000006.1:0-21065 GCA_964450665.1 Candidatus Woesearchaeota archaeon
ATACAGAACAAGTTCCAAAACCTATGGTGGAGATTGATGGAAGGCCGTTTTTAGAATTTAAAATTGAAAGTTTAAGAAAACATGGGATTAAAGATTTCATTTTACTTGTAGGCCATTTAGGAGAGAAAGTTGAAGAATATTTTGGAGATGGTAAAAGACTTGGGATCAATATAAAATATTCTTATGAAAGAGAACAGCTTTTAGGAACTGCAGGAGCAATAAAAAACGCAGAACATCTAATAACGGGAGATTTTATTGTAACTAATGGAGATACTTTTTTAGATGTAGATTTAGATAAATTAATAGAATCCCATCAATTCCATAAATCCAATTTTACAATGGTTGTTACGGAAGCAACCCATCCAAAAACACAAGAATTAGTTGAAATAAATGATAATAAAATTTTAAAAATTCATAAAAGAGACACATCAGAGCATAATAAC
Source organism: Candidatus Woesearchaeota archaeon (assembly GCA_964450665.1). Lineage (GTDB taxonomy): Archaea > Nanobdellota > Nanobdellia > Pacearchaeales > GW2011-AR1 > ARS1285. Next base: position 444 of record CAYVEM010000006.1, read on the forward strand.
CATATTGAATCAGTTCATAATCCCTTAATAAACGGGGGCCTCTATATTATGAATAAACAAATTTTAAGCTATATTCCCTTGAATCAAAAAGTTTCGTTAGAACAAGAAATCTTTCAAAAATTGGTTGGAGAAATGAATGGGTTTTTACATAATGGATATATATTGGATGTTGCAGATAAAGAAGACTGGAACGAATTCAAAAAAGATGTTAGAGGGGGATTAATAATTCCTAGTATTTCTGGACATAAGAAAACAATAAGAAGCAGAGCTCCAGTTAGAATAACCTTTAGTGGAGGTAGTACTGATTTATCCCCGTATGATAAAAAGCATGGAGGAATTTGCATTAATGCAACAATTAACAAATATGTTTATTCTTCATTAACACTAAGGGATGATAAAAAAATAAATATTAAATCAGATATTATTAATTTCTATGAGGGTTTTGAAACTTATGAGGAATCCTTTTACAATTTAGAGGAGATTAAGATGGATGGAGAACTTAAATTAATAAAAGCAATTATCTTAGAGATGAATCCGGGTTATGGATTTGATCTTTATGTAAGGAGCGAGGTGGCTCCACACTCAGGGCTTGGAGCTAGTGCCTCATTATGTGTTTCAGTTATAGGTGCTTTTAATCATTTAAGAAAGAAAAATAGATTGACAAAACATGAAATAGCTGAGACTGCCTTTAAAATTGAAGAAGAAAAGTTAAAAAACAGAACTGGAAGACAGGATCAATATGCTTCAACTTTTGGAGGAATAAATTTATATGAATTCTTAGGAGACGATAATGTCAAAATAAACTCAGCAGAAATAGGAAAAGACAACTTATTAGAAATAGAAAAAAATTTATTAATAACAAGCTCAGGAAGAAGAGTTAAATCTTCTGGAGAAGTATATGCCAAAGGCGATGAAGAAAGACTTTTTGAAGATTCTGATAAAATTAAAAGATTGCATGAGTTAAAAGATACTGCCATTGAAATGGAATTTAATCTAAGGCGCGGGAATTTAAGGAAATTTGGAGAATTAATTTTTGAAGGTTGGAAAAAAAAGAAAAAATTTAATCCCTTAACTACAAACACCTATATTGACTCATTAATAGAAGAAGCAATATCTAATGGGGCAATTGGAGCCAGATTAATGGGGGCCGGAGGTGGAGGGCATTTATTAATCTATTGCAAATCAGATTATGAACATAAAATAAAGGAAGCTTTAGCCCAGAGGGGTGCAAAATCTATTGATTTCAGTTTTGATTTTGAAGGATTAAGAGTTTGGGAGGTTGAAGAATGAGGGCCTGGATAACAGGAGGTGGAGGAATGATGGGACAACATCTTACAGAATTCCTTATTAAAAAAGGATTTACAGTTCTATCCACATACTATCAACCAACAACAAATATTGATGAATTGCATAAGGATTGTATAAAAACAGAATGTGATATTAGAGATAAGGAGAAAGTTTTCTCAATAGTAAAAGATTTTCAACCAGATCATATATACCATCTAGCTGCACAAAGTTTTCCAACAGTCTCATGGGAAAATCCCTGGTATACAATTGAAACTAATGTTTTAGGGACTGTAAACGTTTTTGAAGCTGTAAAGCAGTTGAAACCTGATTGCAAAATTCTAAATGCCTGCACAAGTGCAGAATATGGGTTTGTAGAACCTCATGAAACTCCAATTAAGGAAGATCATCCATTAAATCCATTACAACCTTATGGGGTATCAAAATTAGCACAAGAAAAACTTGCTTATCAATATTACAAAAATTTCAATGTCAAATCCATTTCAATGAGAATTTTCAATACAACTGGGCCAAAAAAGATCAATGATGTATGTGCAGATTTTACAAAAAGACTTGTAGAAATTGAATTGGGGTTAAATAAAGATAAGAAACTTATTGTTGGAAACATAGAAACAAAAAGAGCAATAACTGACGTCAGAGATACAATTAGAGGATTTTACTTAGCATTAGAAAATGGAGAAAATGGAGAGGTATATAACATAAGTGGAGAACATGTCTATAAAATTGCAGATATAATTGAGATACTGAGAAAATTAGTAGATTTTGAATTCACACTAGAACAAGATCCCAAACTCCTCAGGCCAACTGATGAGGCAGTAATTTATGGAGATTCAACAAAGTTTAATAAATCTACGGGATGGCAACAGGAAATTCCAATAGAACAAACTCTCAAAGACATGTTAGACTATTGGAGAAAAACATTATCCCAAAAAAATACAAATCTATAAAAACAAATATTTCTACTTTCAATAATGGAAAATGAGGTTCCAACTGCTGAACAATTAGTTCCAGATATCGAAAAAAGAAAGAAATCTCTAAAGAATTTTCTAACTGGATGGATAAAAGATGATTATGATAGATATCTTATCGGAGTATTAATAGTTGCATTTATAATAAGAATACTAGTTTATATGCAAACAAAACACCAGGCAATATGGTGGGATGCTGCAGACTATCTTGCAAGTGCAAAAAGATGGGGCCTTGGGCTTAACACTATTGACGTCTGGTATTATCGTAGAGGATTTCTATGGCCTTTAATAGAATCCTCTTTTTTTAGGATAGGTTTGGGAGAGTTATCTATAAGATTTTTAGTTATCTTATTGTCTGTAGGAATAGTCTTTGTTACATATCAATTAATTTCGATGATGTTCAACAAAAAATTAGGACTTCTAACTAGTATTGGAGTAACTTTTTCATGGGTTTTCCTATTTTTTTCAGGTCGCCCATTAACTAATCTTCCAGCAACATTCTTTTTCTTAACCGCAGTTTTCTTTTTTTGGAAAGGATATATGGAAAATCGCGGAAAAAAATACTTCATATTATTTGGATTATTTTATGCCTGTGCTTGTTTGATAAGAATGCAATATTTAATGTTTTCATTTGCATTCCTAGCTATGGCAATAATCAAAGAGAAATGGAAATTTATTTTAAATAAATGGTTATGGATATCAATCTTAATCTTTGCAATTATCTTTATTCCTCAAATGGTTATGCATAATTCCTATTTTGGAAATCCTATAACAGATTTAGCAGCATACTATTTGGGAATTGAAGGAATATCTGAAACTGGAGAGATTGGAGGTGTAGAAGAATCAGGATTTTCAAATCTTCATGTTTATTTCACTAATTTGCCCTATATTTTAGATGGAAATCAGGCCGGATATTCCAGTCTATTTGTAATATCTCCGATGTATATTCTATTCATTTTAGGATTTTTCTTATTTTTCATAGACCTATTTTTAGGATTTGATAAAATATTCAAAAATTATGAAATGCAGAAAAGATTCTTCATATTATTTTTCATAGTCTTCAGTTTAATTTTCTTAGGATACATTGCACCCCATCTAGAACAAAGATATGCAATGCCAACAATACCCTTTCTATTCTTTATAGCAATATATCCTTTCATTTTACTAGGATCTTTCTTAAAAAATAAATTTAAATTGAAACAAAGAACAATAATAATTATATCTATAATAATTTTAATAATAGCTCTTATTCCCAATTATAATTTTGGATTTGATTTAATAAATTCAAAAAAAGCCTCCTATCAAGAAGTAAAACTAGCTGGAGAATGGGTTAAGGAAAATTCCAATCCAGAGGATATAGTAATTTCTCATTCTCATCCCCAGATAACTTACTATTCAGAAAGATCTAACTATCCTTCAGGATTAAACTACAGAAGAGATATTCCTGTGGGAACCAGAGATGAATTCATAGAATTTGTTATAAAAGAAAGGCCAAAATATCTCATTATCTCAGTTTTTGAACGTCACACTGATTGGATTTACCCTCTTCCCAATGAATTTCCAGAACTACTAACTCCTGCAAAATTATATGGATCTCAAGAGCAACCTGTATTAGTAATTTACAGATTTGACTATAATGAGATAGCATTAGCTAAACTTAGAGCAAGCATCAAAACACCTGCAAAAACAATTACTCCTCCTGAAATAATATTACAAAACAATACTAATTCTTAAATAAAAAAATATGACATACTGTAAAAAAATTAACCTTCTTAATCAATTTAAATTCCTGTTTTAATATTTCAATAATTTCTTCATATCTAGTTATATGCTCATCTGGAACTTCACTTTTCCCAATCAACTTTCTAACTTTTCTAGATAACCAATTTTCTGTAGGCTGACTTACAATTAATTCAAAATTTCCCATATTCTTAAAATTATTAATTATCTCCTTAATCACCTTAACAGGAACATGCTCAAAAACATCTAAAACAAAAATTTTAGTAGGCCTAATCTTTGCATAATCTTTAACAAATGTCTTCTCAGGATTTAAATCATATCCATAAATATTATAATTTTTTAATTTATGTTCTAACCATCCATCCCCACACCCATAATCTAAGATTATATCTTCCTTTTTTAATCCTGCCAATTTTATAGCAGTCATAACCTTCCATCTAAAATAAATTTTAGCAATCAAACTACCACTTTCATAAGTATTACTCAACAAATTATCTTCTCCTCCTAATTCCATTTAAAATTTCATGAAGTTCTTCAACTTTTAAATCCTCCTTCTTACCATTTTCATTTAGAAGATAAAAAGCTTTCATATCTTGGTGTTTTCCATCATATCCATGCATACCTTTGACTATGTTTTCATTCCAAAAATCAGGGAATATCAAAACCCCTGTATTAACTAAAAATATTAAATCTCCATATTTTTTATTCCATTCAATTATCTTTCCATTCTCCATGGGCAATTCTCTCTTAATTTTATCCAATTCCTCTTCACTACCCCAATATCTAGCCATATCTGAATCAATAAAACAATCATTAGTTATTGGAACACTAACAATCTTTTCAACATTAATCATTCCATGATCTGAAAATATAAGATCAAATTTCATACTCTCTAATTTCTTATCAATATCTTTTATTGCTCTAATAATTTGAATATTTTTGGTTCCATATTTATGCCCTAAATTATCAAGTTCGCCAAAATAAAAAAAATCAATATCTGGTTTTTTACCAACATGTTTTTCATAACTAACATCCAATTTACACAACATACTTACAGGAATTTTCCCAGTTTTAAACATCTCATAACCTTTCAATAATCTTGGAATATTAAATAAAACATTAATCAGAAATCTTCCAGGCCTTCCAAAGTTATCTAGAAATTTAAAATATCTGAAATATTTTAATTTGCCAGAACCTTTACAAAAATTACCAATAATTTCTGAATTCCCATTAAATAAAATATCTACCCCTCTCCAATGCCCAATACCCATATCTAAATTTCCATGCTGTTTTTTTTCACATAATGATCTTAGATAGGGAGCATATTTTAAATATTCAAGCTTAAAAGCATCTATCAATATAACTTTTGTTCTAGCCATTTTAAAGTAATTTTTGCAAATAATAAACAGAATATAATTTTAGTATTCTATCTTTCAGGGGCTTAGTATTATTAGTTAATTTTTTTAGATATTTCTCAGATTCCTGATATTCTCCAACAGAATATAAAATTAAGGACAATGCAACTATTAGTCCGGAATCCCTCCATCTAATAATATTTTTAATAAGAAATTCATCCTTCCTTAATCCACTAATAAAAAACCTCCAATTCAGATAATATTGCCCAAAAAACAATTTGTTAGATTTTAAATAATCATTAAAATAAATATAGGGCAATTTTCCATAACATTCTTTACATATAATTTTCCAATTCTCACTTTCTATCTTTAGATAATCTCTAAGTATCTTTTTCAAAGTCCACTTCACCCATTCTTTTGATTTTTCAAAGAAATAATCTGCATTATCTAATTTATAACCTTCATATAGTTTTGATTTAGTAGCTATTTTAATTAATTCCTTCAATTCATCAGGAATCCCCATTTTCTGAATAATATCTACTCTATCTTGATACCTAGATACATATCTATTTTTATAAATTAAAATACTAGTGCATAAATCTGTAAATCCCTTAACTGCATAAATACTTTTTATTATTTCAGAATTATTTTCAGCAATTGCAAAATGATCTAACTTATTAAATAATAATCTTATGGCATCAGATTTAGAAATTTTTACATCAGGTATATTCTCTAGAATATTCTCATTTCCATAAACAACTATACTTGATTTAAGATCAAATGTTCTTTGAGTAGGATACAATTTCTTCAATCTCTTTTCTGTTAAATTATGTAAATCTACATGAAAAAATTCGTTCTCATCATATTTCTCATTATAGTTCTCAACAATTTCCTTACCCCCTCTGCCAAGAGCCTTACTACATTCTTCACCTAATTTCTCAAGAGTCTCATCATTCATTTCATTCTCACTTATTATATAAAGATCATAATCATTCAAAGGCAATATCTTATTATCAACCTCTCTAAAACTTCCACCCATATGCCCAAATCCTCCAAACATTACTATAGCCTTTATTTCATCATCATATTTATCTAAAATTATCTTATTAATTATATCTACATCTTCTTGAATCTTTTTATCTGCTTCAAGAGAGATTGTATATTTTAAACCTTCCATTTTCATGAGTTAATTAAAAGCAGATACTTTAAAAGAATATATTTACTGAAATTATTCTAAATCTATTTTATCTTGAGTATATTTCTTCCCATCCTTTAAGGCAATATAGGCTTTCTGAAGCTCAACACCAATATCTGCAGCATGATCCAACATAGTTACCAATTCTTCCCTCAGAATAGCTGTATAGACTTCTATAGGGGTATCTCCTCTTATAATCTTTCTAACCTTATTTTCTTTTAGATCACAAAATGCAGCTTCTAATTTCCCTAAATCTTCATTAATTCTTATCAAAAAATAACCTCTTGGATCCAATCTCCAAGGTCTCTCTAAACCTGTAGCATCAATCTCTTCCGGTTTATCCATAGTAATCTCCTTAAACCCCTCTTTATCATATTTTCCAAGACTAGTAGCATTAGAATTTCCTTTTTCAATAATCTCTTTTTCATCTTCCATAAAAATACTTAATTTTTTACTATTTAAGTTTATATATAAATGATTGGACAACATAGAAATATATTTAAACAATTGTTAACATTCATTAAAAATGGTGAGATTATTATTAATTCAACCCAACTATAGGCTGGTATATTCTTATGCAGGCAGTGATACTGCAACACCAATCTATCCTCCATTAGGACTTGCATATATTGCAGCAGTAGTCCGAGAGGCAGGTCATGATGTGAAAATATTAGAATCAAATGCTCACAATCTTACACATGAACAAATTAAAAAAGAAATATTTAATTATAATCCAGATTTTTTAGCATTATCTGCTAGTTCTAGTTTAATGAATGAGGTAGACAAACTAGCAAATCTATGTCCTGAAAATGTCAAAGTTATCCTTGGAGGAATTCATGCAAGTTCTGTACCTGATGATGTACTTACAAACCATCCAAAAATTGATCTTGTAGTAAGAAGGGAAGGCGAGGAAACCATAGTCGAAATCTTAGAAAACAAACCTTATGAACAAATTGATGGACTTTCATATAGAGATAAAAATGGAAACAATATTCATAATAAAGACTCTAAATTTATTGATGACTTAGATAGTTTACCTTTTCCTGCAAGAGACTTATTGCCAATGGATAAATATTTTAGTTTTGAAGCTAGACGTTCTCCCATAGATTATGTTGTTAGTGGAAGAGGGTGTCCATATCGTTGTACTTTCTGCGCTGACTTTATAACATCGGGAAGAAAACTGCGAATTAGATCTGGAAAAAGCATAGTGAAGGAAATCCAATTTCTTGTTGATAAATATGGAACTCAGGAGATAGATTTTCAAGACGATAACTTTACATTTTATCCCGATAGGATAAAGGAATTTTGCAATCTTATGATTAAGACAGGATTAAACAAAAAGATAGTTTGGAAGGTTGCAAATGGGGTAAGGTGTGACAAATTAACCCTTCCAATGTTAAAACACATGAAAAAAGCTGGATGTTACATGTTATCTTTAGGAATTGAATCTGGCAACCAAGAAATTCTAGATAAAATGAGAAAGGCTGAAAAATTAGAAGATATAAGAAATGCAGCTAATTGGTGCTCACAAGTTGGAATTGAATCTAGAGGGCTATTTATTTTTGGAAACATTGGAGAAAACAGAGAAACAATGAAAGACACCATAGAATTTGCCAAAAGCCTCCCATTAGATACTGCCACATTTCATATATGCATTCCAATGCCCGGTACCGAACATCACGAACTAATCAAAAAAGAGGGAAAATTCCTTGATGTTGGTTTCGAAGGACTAACAGCTTATTCAGATGGAGCATTTGTCCATGGGGATGTTAATCCTAAACTAATGAGTGAAATGCAAAAAAAAGCATACAAACAATTTTACATCCGACCCTCTTTTGTCATGAAAAGATTCTTAAGAATCCGATCGATGGACGACATTAAGCTAATTGCAAAAGGCGGCCTAGAGGTTTTAAAATTTGCAACTAATTAGTATTTTTCTTCAATATCTTTAAACCAGATATATCCTTTAAAACTATATTCTAATCAATATAATATGGAGAATGAGGCATCTAAGAAAAATCTATCACTAATTATCCCAGCACACAATGCAGAACATATTATAGAAGATTCAGTAATAGAATATAGTAACATATTCTCAAATTTTGAAAATTTTGAGATCATAATTGTTTGTAATGCGTGTACAGATAATACCTTAGGAGTTGTAACCAAGTTAGCAGAAAAATATCCTATTGAAATTCTAAATATTCCTCATCGTGGAAAAGGAAATGCATTAAGAAGGGGTTTTGATAAGGCAAAATATGATTTAATGGGGTTCCTAGATTCAGACAATCCCTTTAGCCTACAAAAAATTAAAGAAATGGTATACGGTTTAGAGGATTATGATATTGCCATAGCAACAAAATATCTTAAGGGATCTCTAAAAAGCAAAAAAGGAATTAAAGATTCACAAATAAGAAGATTAGTTGCTTTAGGCGGTCAAACTTTTGTTAGATTCTTCTTTGGTTTAAAATTTAGAGATACGCAAGCAGGAGCAAAGTTCTTCAGAAGAAAAGTTTGGAAATCTGTAGGTAATAATATGATTTGTGTAGGGTTTGATTTTGATATTGAATTATTATATAAATCTAAAAAACATAAATTTAAGGTAGCTGAATTCTATACGCCTTTAGTAAAATACGAAAAATTCTCAACAGTTCGTTTAAGATATCTTGCAGGAATGGTATATCGTTTAATTAAATTGAGGTTTTTTCATTAATGAAATCTATTTTATTAACTTTTGATTTAGAAGAATTCGATCTACCTAGAGAACAAAAAATACCTATTAGTGAAGAAGAAATGTATAAAACCTCTATCAAAGGATTAACAAATCTTTTATCAATCTTAAACAAACATAACATTCAAGCAACTTTCTTCACAACAGCAAATTTTGCAAATAAATATCCCGAAACCCTCAAACAACTTTCAAAAAATCATGAAATCGCTAGTCACGGATACTCACATTCAGAGCCTATAACTCTAAGTAACATAAAAAAGGCAAAGGAAATAAAAGAAGAAATAATCAACAAACAGATAAGGGGCTTCCGAGCACCAAGATGGAATATAAAAGATACAAATATTGTTGATCAAGCGGATTTTGAATATGATTCCTCAAGTCATCCAATCTATCTTCCAGGAAGATATAATAATCTACGTCAAACTCGCTATCCACATATGAAAAACAACTTTATTGAACTTCCAGCTTCTACAATTAGACCCAACTTTTCACTTTTCTGGCTAGCCTTCAAAAACTTACATTTATCTTATGCAAAAAACTTCACAAAACTAAATTTTCTAAAAAGCAATTATACAATGATGATTCAACACCCTTGGGAATTTGCAGACCTAAGAAACATAAACATACCTAATCATATAAAAAAGCCATCTGGAAAACAATTAACAAGAAAATTAGAAAATTATATAAGATTCTGTAAAAAAAATAATTATAAATTCCAGACATGCGAACAATTTCTTAAAAAACATTTAATAAAACAATATTTAAAACCTATCAATTACGTAATTTGAGAAGAAATCTTAATCTCTTCAACAACTCTATGGGGAATAGCCTCAGTTGCTCCAGCCTTTACAGCAACTAACTCTTGTCTAGGATTATGAACATTCGCTAACATCCTAGCAGTTTGTTCAGGAGTCAAAATTTCACTCTTACCACTTTTCTCAGGCTTTCTACTAAAATCCTTCAAATGACCAAATAGTGCAGTTACACCTTCAAATGTATACTTAACATCCTCCCAGCTTCTAATTCTAGATTTAGCATGATGCCAAATATAACTAGGTTTCAAATAAGTCATATAATTATGTTTACACAATCCTTGGATTTCTTCAGGACTCATTTCCATATTTTTCATAGCTGGCTGATCCATAGCTAACTTTTCATAATCAGTCTCCCCAAATCTTAACCATCCTTCTTTAACAGCCTCAGCATACAAGGGAGTTCCAGGATATGGCATAACAATTGTAGATTGATGAATATCTACTAATCCTGCGCTCATCAATTTATCTGCTAACTTAAACACCTCCATAGATTCAGTCTTAGTTTCCCAAGGATAACCTACCATCATAGTAATATGTACAGTTAATCCTGCATCTTTTGCATCTTTACAATGTTCAAATACCTTATTGATATCAGTACCTTTATCCAATTTATCAATAGTCTTCTGACACCCACTTTCCAACCCATATTTCAACAATCTAAATCCTGCTCTCTTCATTAATCTATACATCTCAGCATCAACCCATCCAAATCTCATATTACAACTATACATAACCTTTTTGTTATAACCGCTTTCTATCATTAAATTACAAAACTTCTTCAACCAAGGACCAGGAGGAATAGTCCCAGCATCATCAAATATTTCTCTAGCTCCAAAATTATCTACAAGATGTTTAACTTCTTCAAAGGTATTCTCAGGAGTCCTTTGTTTATAGGCTCCCTTGGGATATAGTGCATGATCCCAAACACAAAATGTACATTTTCCCCAAGCACAATCTCTAGCACTCATTATATAAAATTGAGGTCTTCCCTTTAAATTAAATTCATCTTGATAATTCATATACTTAGTCAATTTCCTATCTGGAAACGGAGCATCATTAATATTCCTATTACTATCTTTATAAAATTCATATCTCCCATTTTCTACAACATTACCATTATCATCTTTATACCAAATTCCATTCGGTGCTCCAGATTTATCTTCACTTAACCATTCAACCAAATCTAAAAAAGCAAAATCATAATATCCTCCATTAATAACATAATCTACCTTAGAATTTTCTAAAGTCTCTCCAGGTAAATGACTAACATGATCTCCACAAATAGCTATTTTCATCCATGGAAATTTTTCTTTCATGTGATTAATTGAATTCCAATGATGTTTAACAACTGGAGCCTTAGTTTCAAATAGAAATATATCTGGCCTTTCCCTTTCAATTATTTCATCATATTCTTTCCAACCTAAAAATTGAGCAATAGCATCCTCCCATATAACTTCATGTCCTGCCTTTTTAACCATAGTTGCCCCAGTCCCCAAAACAACTGGATACAAAAAGGTAGGCTTATTAAAATATTGAAACTGCCTATTCTGGCTTAATAAAGGAGTGCCTAAGGTACTTTGAGTAGGGGGAAATCCGATCATAATTTTCATATAAATTTCACCATTTGTAAAATAATTAGCTATTATTTATTTAAAAAGTTATCTATAATAAACTATTGTTAATATTTATTCAGTTCCAAAAAACGCAGTCTGTGCCATTATTCCTGCAAACCATCCAATAACACCTATTAAAAAACTTAATCTCCAAGGAATTCCCCAGTTACTTAAAGTATAAAAAAATATCCCTGAAGATATTATTGCTGGCAATATATACCCTTTTGGAAAATATCCTACTGATTTTTTCATAAATCCTTTCATATCCATAAAAAAGCGCCAATTTATTGATTTAAAAACTTTCCCTATAAAATGTTTCACTTATCAGAACTAAAAATAACACTATTACTTAAGATTTACTATCTACTATTCCAACCAACCATTTCACCCTTATCTGCTTTACTAAAAATTCCCTTCAACCACCCAAAACCATATGCAAAATGTGTAGCAATACTAACTAACCAAACAACAATACTAGTAATTATATTTAATTTTAAACTACTTAAAAACATTAAGATAATATAAATAGAAAATCCAGTTAAAATTAAATTACTATAAATATTATAATAAATACCAATTAATCCTAAAACAAAAACTAACAATCCTAAACTAGGAATCATATAATGCAATTTGTCCAAAGAAAATTCCTTTTTAGTTAACCAGGCAATATCTCTACTATAAATATACATTTGTTTAATATGTTTCCATAAACTATCTCTTCTATGATGATTAACAATAACATCCCCTGCATATAACACATTATAACCTTTTTTCCAAACATCAAAACAATACTTAGAATCTTCCGCTGTAAGAAAATTTGAATCATATTTTATTCCTAAATCTCTAGAGATATAATTGCAACTAGGAAGCTCCTTAGATTCTTGATTTTTAGTTACCTTATATCTTATTGCAGCCTGCCCAGACGTTAAAAAATTACTTAGAACATATCCTGAAATATGCTCTGCAAAATTAGCTTCTGGAGGAGTCAAATTAGGGCCTCCAACTAAACCTACTCTTTCATCTTCAAAATATTTAACAGCATTTTTTAACCAATCTTTTCTAGGATATGCATCATCATCAATAAAGGCAAATAACTCTCCTTTAGCCAATTCCATTCCTTTATTCCTCTTAACCGCAGGTTTAACTTTTCCAGTTTCAATTATTTTAAGATTTCTATGTTTAGACTTCTTATTACAACTATCCGGCAATACCAAAATCTCAAAATCATAATAATTCAACTCCAAACATTTTCTAATACATTTAATAGTTTGATTATTTATTTTTATACAAGGAATAATAATACTAACTTTCATACATATAAATTCCAATCATCTATTAAAAAGATTAATGTGATTTATTCCAATCTTTTCTTGCCCACAAAATCTTCAAATAAGATTTTGGAGAACCAAAGAAACTATTCAAGTTTCTTTGCAAATGCATAACTAGCACCAATAATTGCTGGTATAATGCCTGCTATAAAGAATGTAATCAAACTCATTGAAAACACTTTAGTAGCCACAATTCCAAATAATCCGAATAAACTAATTAATGTAGCCTCTCTAGTTCCCAGTCCTGCTATACTTATAGGAATTAAAGAAACAAGTGTGGCTAAAGGAAAGATACTAAGATAATAAATAAATGGTACATTTATGCCTAATGAAAGCCCTACAGAATATGCCAGGGTATAATTAATAACCCAATTAAATGAATTTAGTAAAAAGAATAGAACAAAATATCTTTTCTTTGGAACATGATCATAAAATGATTCAAAACTACTCTTTGCTTGACTTCTAAATCTATGTGGAACTAATTTTCTATAAATAATTCTTAATATAATTTCACTACGTTCCTTCTTAAGAAAAAATAAAGTTCCAAATATAAACAATAAAAACAAAGCTGTAAAAAAACCAATCGGCAAATCTAATTTATCCTTAAAATTATAGGAAAAAACTATTGCAATAAATATAACCGAACTAAGATCCATTACTTTATCAATAATAAAATTAAACAACCCCTTACCAAAATGTCCTTCAGTATATTTCTTTAAATATTCTGCCCTAATAACTGAACCAACCTTTGAAGGCGTAATAAACCCATAATAATTATCAATCATATTAATTTTAAGGGCATCATTAAAAGGTATTTTAATATTCTGAAATCTTGCTATAGTAAACCACTTAATAGTCTCACTCAACATCATTACAAATACTAATAATACTGCAATTAACAAGAAGTATATATTAGCATTTTGAATTTCTAATAAAACACTTTGGAGATCTATCTTAATTAGAATATAAACAAACAATAAAATTCCAAATACTGGTAAATATTTTTTCCACTTCATATTCCTAAGCTTCCTCTAAAAATAAAAAAAGCCAGAACACAAATTACTATTTGAAGGCAATGTATCAAATTAACGACATCTTTCTCATAAACCTTATCCTTAAATTTTTTCAAAACTAATAAAGAAAGATGAGTCATTCCATAAACTTTCCCATAAGGAATCTCTAAACTACCATCTTCATTCACTTTTGCAAAAGATTGTTTAGTTAAATTGCCTCTAACCTTTAAGAAAGTTTCTATTATGTATGGGATAAAAACAAAAACAGCAATCTTCTCAAAATTTCCTAATATAGCCATGCTTGCTATCAACGCTCCAATGGCATAGGTTAGAATATCTCCTGGAAAAACTTTTGCGGGAAATCTATTATAAACGTAAAAGACAATTAAACTTGCCACCATGCATAGACCAACAACACTAAGCCAAGCACTTCCTGTTGAATATGCAACAAAACTTAAGAAACTAATTATTATTATTCCCTGACCACTTTCTAATCCATTAAATCCTGCTAAAAAATTATATGTGGTTGTAGCTCCTGCAATACCAATAGGAATTAACAACAAAGGATAGTAAAACCCAAGATCAATAATGCCTAAAAAAGGAATATCAACAATCTTAGAACCAGCATTAATAACTACTAAAGGAATAGATGCCATGAAGGCTAAAAATAATCTAAATCTTATAGATAATCCTCTAAATGTCCATCCTAAAATATCATCAACAAATCCTATCAAAGCCAATATCAAAATAACTGTCAATAATGCAAAAATCTGAGTAACCTCTCCATTACCTCCAATAATAAAAGTTTTAATAGCAATATAACTCAAAACCCCCATAATAAAACTTATGACAACAATTATCCCCCCGGAAGCAGCAACATTTTTATGTTTATGAACCTTGTTCATATCCTCCCATAAGAATCCAACCTCCCTACATTTTTTTATCCATTTTGGCAATGCATAAAAAGTTAGAATAAAACTCAATAATACTGAAATTATTAATATTGTCTCCATTTACCAATTAAACTTTTTTAGTTTTTAAACTAAACTATAGTCTCCAACTAATATACTTACTAGCATCCTTATCAACATACTCTTCTTTAATTTTTTCTTTTCCAGTATATTCAATCTTCCATATTTTTATTGGACCTAAGATCCCATTATAATAAACAAATTCTGGCAATTGCAATCCTTGAGCTCTTAAATCATCTATTATCAATGCAGATTCTGCATGTGCAAGTTTAAAATTAGGAAAATTACCTAAGGCATCTTCTAAAATATAAACTTGGGCCAACATCCCCTTCATTAGTCTTGGAGATAAAAATAATGCAGCCCCCGCCTCATTAGCACTAACTTGTCCCCCATTAACTATAAGTTTAGGAAATATATAGGTAGTAGCCTCAATTCCCGAACCAAAATCAAAGATATGACCTTTAATATATAAATATCTCATATTCACATTATATTGTTGACCTTGATACACTACTATAATATATGGTTGACTATAACTTTGTTTAATATTATCAAAAGGAACAACAACCGCTCCAATACCTGCCGAATTTGCTGGAAGAAGAATTTCTTTACCATTTTGATTTATTATCAAATCTTCATCTAAGCCTATTCCTCCAGGATAAATATAAAGAGTCATATTATTAGTTTCCTGAGTCCGACTTTCATCTAATAAAAAAGGACTAATAAATGAATATCTATCAAAATTTTCATCACTTCCAATACTAGAAAAAGCAGTATATTTTCCAATATCTGTAGAATCTATTAAAAAATAAGATATATTATGATTATACAATAATTCTAATGCATCATCTTGATTATCTCCTGTTAATACATGGCGACCAACTAAATAATTCCAATATGTAACTGCATTTCCTCCATCAACCATCGTTGCCCTTTTTCCCATACTTTGCACCCAATATCCATAATCCCACCAATGAGAAAAAGCAGCATTACTCGGAGTATTATCCCTAACCCATGACATCGCTTTTTGCCATTGAATGTTATAGGAACTTGGGATAAAATTATATGCTTGAGCATTCACACTTTGATAATAAATATAAAATGTATAGATGCTAGCAATTAAAACTAAAATTATAAACAATCCAATAAGAACTCTTCCAATATCTTCTTTAGTTTTAAAATATCTATCAACTAATTCTACAATAAGAAATCCTGCAAAAATTGTTGAAATAGGTCCCAAAACCATAATCAATCTAACAGCTCCTCTAACAGTAAACAATGTAAATATGAACAAAGCAAACAAAACTAAATATTCATATCTTATCTTACTAAAACTATTATCTCCTCTTCTATAATAATCAAGATAATATTTCACTACAACTATTAAAAAAACTAATACTGAAATATAATAGAAAGCCTTACTTATGAAATTATCTCCATTAAATACACTACTAGAAGAATATCTAGAATAAATTATTCCTGACAATAAGAATACAAAAGAGGCTGTCAAAATCCAGGAATCCTTGTTTTTTAACCTAAGAAGCATTTTTTTAAATAATACTATGGATCCTATAAAAAATAACCAAAACATTAATGGAATATTCTTAAAATAAGGTCCAAAACTACCGCTCCATTCCTGAAAATTTGGTTGCCTATTTTCAGCAACAGTTATATTCCATCTTCCAGAAACTGGCTTAAAAATAGTCTGATGAACAACTTTAATTTTTTCTATAACAAAACCTGGTCCAAAAAATATAACACTTAAAATTACTAATAAAATAATCGCAATTATAAAACTTAAAATAGTTCTGGGTAACTTATTTTTATTAATAAAATTAATATTTTTAATTTTTGTATCCCATACCATATAATGAATCACCATAACAAAAAATACTAAGCAAGCACTACCTGAAGACAATGATGTCAATCTCTCAATTAAACCATATCTTCCTGAAAGTAAAGCCAACATTAAGGTAGATACTATTGCCCATAATCCATATGCATAAAAGTGCCTCTTTCGAACTTTACCTAAAATAAATGCAAACAATGTAGCTATTGCTAGAGGGATTAAAACATAAATAACTCCTCCCCAAATTAAACCCATTAATCCTGTTGAAATTCCAGCTAACAATCCAAACAAAACACTTTTCTTAACATTATTACTTTTCCAAGCTTTCAAAAATAAATAAAAAGCTAAAAATAAAAAGAAAAATGCAGCACTTTCTTTTTCAGGAATTCCTGCAATTGTTCTTGACAAAAAAACAGGCGTAACTATCATAAAAAAAGTTGCAATTATAGCTATTATGTTAGCTTTCAAAATACCTTTTTTTGTTCTTCTTAAAAATAGTTCTCTGACAAATAGAAAGAAAGTAATTATTGTCAAACCAAACATAATTACTGGAAAAACAACACCTGCAAATTCAATAGGATAATCTCCAAATAAATTAGCAATTTTATGTGTATAAACAATCATATAAGGTAATAATTGACTCTCAATAGAATTATCAAATCCTAATGGAACATTTCTCATATGGTCAATAGCAGGCAAACTACCTTCATTAAGAATAGTTTCTGCACTTCTAAGAAATAACCAAGGATCTAAATCAGGTCCCAATGTCCAGGTTTTTGTAGTAATATCATATAAACCAGGATTTCCTCCTTGATGTTCTGTCATGGGCAATGCTCGAATATACATTCCCAGAATAATTGCAATTATTAATAAAACTACTACCCATTTCTGACCTTTAGTAAAAAATTTAGAAAATTTATCTTTACGTTCTTTAATAAAATCACTATTCATATGACCTGAATCAGAATTATCTAATGTTTTAGGTCTTAATTCACCAATTTCATCCATCAAAATATCTATTCTAGAATCTTTTTAAAGTTATGTCCAATCTTTCTATATATTTATAATTATATTAACTTCCAAATAATCTACCCATTTCATCAATTAACTCTCCAGCAGACTTTTGTTCTTCAACACTTCCCATACCACAAAACTTACATTCTTCAGCACCTTCTGAGTGAAAGTTATAGTTGCAATTTTTACATACGTATTTCATATTAAAACAATGCAGGAGTTATGAAGACCTCTATCAATGCAGCAATAAATAATAATACTACTGCAAGGATAATCAAGTTCAAAGAATCCTGCAAAATAGTCCAAAATTTATCAGACCTCAAATCATGTTTAATTACAGCAATACTAATAATTCCTCCGGCTAAGGCTCCTGCAAAATAGCTACCAATTTCAGGTAATCCATGTATCATATATCTTGCTAATCCTAATGGCAAATTAGCCAAACTATTTTTAGAAAAAATTCCTATAGCAGCAGCTATGACACTTGCATTCCATGCTAACACAAATATAGCTCCCGCACCAAAGATAAGGGAAAATATCAGCGTAAATATTAAAACATAAATATTATTTACAAAGATACTAACAATTTTATTTTTAGCAGATACATTTCCTGTTGTTCCAGGATCATGTCCAATTCCATAATCTGAAATACATTGTTCAAAATTAGTAGGCCTATTAATCAAACAATATGTCTCAATTTGGGCCCTAAAATTCTCATTCCCATCTTCAAATACAATATACCAAAAACTAAAGGCAACTATAAATCCTAAAAATAAAAACATCAAATAAGTAAGTGCCTTGCCATGTTCTTCTAATAATCTCATAAATCCTATATTTTGCAAATCTTTTTCTTCCTCATATTTTATTGCAAAATATAAAAAGGGGATAGTAAACATCACACAAAATGTTACAATCAACATTCCAGTATATTTAGATAAAACTGGATCTCCAGAAAATATCCATTGAGTCAAAAACAAAGATACAGTAGCATAAAACGCTCCTATAAAAAACATTTCCCATGGCCTCTTTTCAGCCTTCACCGGATTAATTAACATTTCAAACATAATATCACCTTTCAATAATGTATACATTAATCCTTTTAAATATATTTTTATAGTGATTTTTCTTATTATATCCATAAAAAAGAGTAACAAATGAGATTAAATATTCTAATAGGTGGAAAAGCAGGGCAAGGCATTAATAAAGTTTCTGGAATAGTTTCCAAGATATTAATAAACCAAGGTTATTTTACCTTCAATTATAGAGACTATCCTTCAATAATAAGGGGCGGGCATAATTTCAACGTGTTATCAATTTCCGATAAAAATATTTCTAGCCACGAATCTAAGATAGATATTATGATAGCACTTGACGAATTAACAAAGCAAATACATGAAAATGAACTTAAAAAAAATGGAGTAATCATTGACTATAAAGATTTTCTAAAATTTGGATTGAATCTAAATATTGCCCTTTCAGGAGCTCTAACAAAAATTCTTGGAATACCTAAAAAAATACTTTTAGCAGAGGTTAAAAAAAGCTTATCTACTAATAATAAACAATCCATAATTGCAGCAACTACTGGATATAATTCTCAATCCAATAAATATAATTTAAAAAAATTAAAAAATCAATTATCTTTAATGAGTGGATCTCAAGCAGTTTCCATCGGAGCAATTAATTCTAAAATTGATTTATATTTTGCATATCCTATGACTCCTGCAACAGGAGTATTACATGAACTTGCAGCAAAACAATTAGAACACAATTTTATGACATTCCAACCAGAAGGTGAAATTGCTGCAGTAAATATGGCCTTAGGGGCAAGTTTCTCTGGGGCGAAAGTTATGGTTGGAACTTCTGGAGGGGGATTTGATTTAATGAGTGAAGGACTTAGCTTACAAGGAATATCTGAGATACCTTTAGTTGTTTATCTAGCATCAAGAGTTGGACCTGGAACAGGAATTCCAACCTATAATATGCAGGGAGATTTAGACATTGCATTAAGAGCAGGACATGGAGAATTTCCAAGAATTGTAGCCAGTCCCGGAGATCCTCTAGAATCAATTGAAATAACTAATGAACTTATGTATCTATCAGAAAAATTCAGATGCTTATCTATATTATTATCTGATAAACATGTTGCAGAATCAGAATTCTCAACAGATAAAAAACATAAAAGACCTCTAAAAATTAACATTACAAGAAAGCTTCCAGGAGAATTTATAGTTAAATCATCTAGTTACGAACAAGATGATTACGGACTTACAACTGAGTCTGCAGAATTTGCAATAAAAAATGGGGATGCTAGAATTGAAAGATATGAGCAAATAAGAAATGGCTGCAAAAATTTTGAAATGATAAAGATCCATGGTAAAAAGGATAGTAAAAATCTAATCATTGGATGGGGTTCAACAAAAGGAGCAATTCTTGACGCAATTAAGGGAGAGGATTTCAAATTCTTACAAGCTATTTATCTCAAACCCATGTCCGACAAAATAAAAAATGAAATACAAAAAGCAAAAAATGTTATTTTAGTTGAAAGCAATCTAACTGGCCAATTAGGAAGATTAATCAGAGAAAAAACAGGAATCTCAATAAAAAATAGAATTTTAAAATATGATGGAAGGCCATTTAGGTCTGATGAATTAAAAAAGGAATTATTGAAAATATGACAAAAAATCCAGAAAAACCCGGAGTATCATTAAGAACAATAAAACACTCA
>CAYVEM010000007.1:0-5843 GCA_964450665.1 Candidatus Woesearchaeota archaeon
TTAATTAAAGCTTATGGAATTGAAAATGGTTATAATTTTATTCATGCATTATCTCCTGCGACAGAAGTTCAAGTTACAGATAAAGTTAGAAGAAACCTTGATGATGGAACTGGAGAATGTCATATAAAGATTACAGATGAAGATGGAAATGTAATAGATGAAAGATGGGTGGATGGATATGATCCAGAAAAGAATGTTGTTATAGAATTTTATGAAAAATTTCATAAGAAACAAGAAGAAAAAGACAAAATAAGACAAAATACAATTCAAGATTTTCTTGGATGCGAATTTATTGTTCTAAGAGAAGGAAGTGATGAAGTAAAAAATCTAGAATCTAAATTAATGGCAATTTAAAATGACAAACAATATACCACCTCAATTAGAACTTCCAGATACAATTTTCAGACCTATAAGAAATGGGTCTAGGGGAATTGTATTTAAAATTGCAGAAGATTTAGCTGCAAAGATCCTTTATGAAGGAAATTGTTTTAATGATACTGAAAACTTTAGAATTAGAAATGATCCTGATGCCCTCGAAAAACTTCAATATGAGGCGGAAATTGCAAATTTCTTATATGATCTTGATCATAATGTTCCAAGACCCATAGGAATTGAAAAATTTTCAATTTTCCCAAATTATAATGTTACATATCCTGCATTTATAATGGAATATCTTCCATTTTCAAGCGGAGCTGAACTAAATGATCTTGAACTTAACAAAGCAAGAGAACTCGCAAAAGATGAAATTGTAAAGACTCTTGATTTTGGATTTATGCCTGGCTCAGATGCGTTAAACCCAAATAATTTTTTATATGATAGAGATAATGAAAGATCTTATCTTATAGACTTTGAATTTTGGAGTTATGATAATGGTAATACAATTTGCCTTACTCCAAAAAATATTGGAGATAATCAATCTTAAGAAATTAAAATAATCACTTAAAATTATTTCCAATATATTCAACTAATTTACTACCACTAACTGGAGTCGTAGCCGCACCAACCCTCATATAAAACTCCTCTTCTTTATGGAACTTCAAAAAGACAGGCTTCTTAGCTTTCAAACAATCAACTTTCATCACATTCTTATCTTCAATTTGAATCAATTCAAAATGCAAATAAGGCAGATTATTATTTCCAATATATTCTTTAATTAGATTAGTAAAATGTAAATTAAACTTATCATTACTTTGAAAATGATCTCTTTCAATTCCATAAATATTTCCAGTATCCGCAACTCCTATCAATAAACTACCTCCATCTGTATTCAAAAAAGCTGCTATAGTCTTCAATACAGAATGTTCTATCCTCCTATCAGAATCTCCTGTATGCAAGTTTGCCCTAAGAGTAGATTTAAACTCAATTTTATCATTCTCTCCTTTCTTAATAAGCTCCAAAACTTCTTCAGGAGAATCCAATCTTTCAATAAAAAGATTAGGATTCTTATTCTTAAACTTAACAATCAAATGTTTCAAAATAGGCAAATCATAATCTCTCAAATAAGCCAATGTCAAACTAGTTGCAATAAAAGAACCAATAAATACAAAACTCAAACTAGCCATAGCATAATTATAATCTGCCAACCCAATCTCATATCCAAGATTTATTTTAAGAAAATACTTAGCTAATTCTGATAATGTTCCAAGTCCTAATGATAAACATATAGCAAAAACATAAGTCATAACCGCATTCATCTTTATTTTACTTTCATTAGTAGTTATAAGCAAAAACGCTAGTCCCACAAAACCCACCGCCAAACCAAAAAATGCCTGTATCACCATCCCTCTAATATCTCCAAGAAAAAAAGAGACAATAACAAAAGCTAAAAGAATGAATTCTACTTCTCTTGGCAATTCTATATCATATCTCTTAACTATGGACGGAATTAATACCAATATCAATAACAATATATCAATAAACAAAACTCTCCATAAATGCGCATAGATGGCATAGCCTATAGATATCAACAATACTATTCTAATTATATATGACAACGGTCGCTGAACTTTAGCAGCATTGTTGTCCATCATCTCTTCAAAGCTCATAGGGACACCTTTTTAGTGCCTGTACGAAGAAGAGATAGAATATAAGGATTTTGGTGATTAAAAATGACCGAAACTTTTAAAAGTCAAAAATATTTTTTAAATACATGAAAATAGTAAAATGTAGAGATTGTGATAAAGAATTTGAAACCAATCCTAATGCAAGATATCCTAGAAGATATTGTGATTCTTGTAGCCTAGAAAGAAAAGAGGCCTATGAAAAGATAGATGAAATCAAGTTCGAAGATTGTGATGACGAATAAAAACAGGCAGACCAGGAATTGAAGACTAAGGAATTTCTAATTCTAATGTCGAGTGGTAAGATTCCATTCCCTCTTTGATATCTCTATTCGAGATATAAAATGCGGAATGGGGGAATCGAACCCCCGTCACTTGATTGGCAACCAAATATTCTACCACTAAACTAATTCCGCATAAACCTATCTATTATTAGAGGTTTAAAAATTTATTCATCTAACAACTTACTCATTAAAACTTATAGATAAAAACTATTTCAAATTACCAGCTATCGCTGCACTTAATGCAGAAGGAAAGGTAACAATAACTGTCCTCTTAAAAGCTAATATCCCATCTACACTCCAAGGAGCTCTTTGAATAACAGACAAAATTATAGCCACTATCAAAAATGATAATATATAAATTACCACAATCCTTTTTACCATATCTATCCAATAAAAATTAGGAATATTTCTAGAAAAATTTCTATAAACAAATATAGCAATAAAAAACAAAGATATAATCATAATAGTAAAAATATTCCATAAGGGTAAAGTTTCCCCTAAACGCCAAGTCTCTTCGGTAAATCCAATGGGAATGGCCAAAAGTGTAGCTCCAACAATAGCTTGCAATACATGTTTAACTCCAAACTTAGTTTTAGATGGTTCCATAACTTTTTCAAAAGTAGCCGTATCATCAGAAATTCTTTTCACCCTTTTTTTAACCATAAATAATAAAACAAAATTACATTAATAAATGTTTATAATATGGACGCACCAGGGAACGATCCTGGGACCTTCTCGGTGTAAACGAGATATTCTACCACTGAACTATGCGTCCGTAATAAAAGTAGATTTTAAGTGTTTTTAAGGCTTTTTGTTTTTTAAAAATCCCTTATTTTTACTCAACAAATCCTTATTTTTAGCCCTACTACTTTTCAACAAATTTCTATTCTTACTTTTTTTAATTTTAAGCATATCTCCTACATGCTCCATAGAAGCATCCCTTGGAATCTTATTATGTGCATGCCTTTCTATAACTTTTCTAACAAGATGAGCCATCTCTCCAACAAAAATTAATCCTATTAAGATAAATAATATTAAATGTTTCCCAGTAAAAATCAAATATCCAACTAATATAATCCCTCCTATAAAGAACATATAAATAGAAGCCCTTATTAGAAAAATCAACATTATAGAATTAGTCTTACCCTCACTAACCCCATAAACTTTCTTGAAAAATTCTTCAAACAAAGATTGCATTTTATAGTCTTAACCTCCCTGCTTGCCAATCCCTTACAATATCCGAACAAGTTCTATGCTCATCAATTTTATTTCCTTTTAACAAATAATTCTTTTTCTTTCCAACTTGTTCAACAACATTATCCACATCATCATTTATAGAAATACCATAAAATTTATCAAAATTCTCAGGATTATTTTTTAAAAACAATTTTATTAAAGCATGAGTAATAATACTTGGATCTTTAATTTTATCTGTCTTAGCTCCAATCAATCCATATCGAATATCATCTCCTTTATCTAAGGGAATAACTCCAGGACTATCAATTAATTTTATTTCATTAGTTACCTTAACCCAATGAATACCATGTGTTGTTCCAGCTTTCTTACTAACTTTCATTTTTTTCTTATGGGCTAGAGCATTAATTATACTAGATTTACCTACATTAGGATATCCTAAAATACCCACAACAATTTCTGCTTTAGCCTCTCTTGTCTTAATCTTAGGATCTCCAAATTGCCTAATAGTTTTCTCTCTCTTTCCATGTTTTTTAAAAATTTTCTTGATAGCATAAAGCAATACTTTTACATCCTTAGGTTTATTAGCACTAACAAAAACAACATCTCCTTTCTTTTTCAATTCAATAACTTGCTCTTTTAAACTTTTTTTACTAACCAAATCACTTTTATTTATTACAAATAACATTGGCCTTCCAATTTCCTCAACCATTTTTTCAACCACATCATTACGAGATAGTTCAACTAATCTAGCATCTAAAACTTCTAAAACTAAATCTGATTCTTTTATTATTCTACCAATTAAATCCCAATACGCTTCCATACAATGGCTAATAAATATAGATTAATAAACCTTTCAAATATATAAATACTTAAAAAATTAAAGATTATAACTCTTATATGAATATCCAGAAAGTAAAACAGGGTGCTAGAATTACTTATGCAAATGGGATTTATATGATGTTATTAGGGCTATTCATAATTTTATTTGATAATATGAATATGAAGGCAAATTTTAATTCTATAAATCAACTATGGGGATTCTTCTCAAAATTTAACCACGAAATAGCTAGTATCTTTATATTATTCCATATTCTTATAGGAATTCTATTATTCTCCTCTGGAATAATGATACTATATCTTTCTGATTATATTATAAAAAGAAAGGAGAAAATGACATGGATAATACTATTCATCACAGGAATAACAAATTGGGTAACTCTCCTAATAATATCCATAATTTTAGGGAATATTTTATTAATTATTTTAACTGCAATAGGATGGTTAACATTCATCTTAGGAATGCTATTACCAATAAAATATTATTTAGAAAAAAGCTATAGAGAATATTAGAATTTTCAAGCTTTAAACATCTAATATTTTGAATAAGTTAAAAATCTCTCACAAAGGTTTTTTAAATCTACAAATTGTTTAAATTTGTATGAGTTAAAAAGCCGAAGGCTTTTTAAAGCTATTTTTTCATCTTATTAGCATGTCAAAAGTAAGAATAAAATTGAAAAGTATGAAGATTGAAGATCTTAACAAGATTTGCACCCAAATATCAGATATAGCTAGCAAACTAGGTGTACCAATAAGCGGACCCATCCCATTACCAACTAAAAAACTTAAGATAACAACAAGAAAATCACCTTGTGGAGATGGAACAGCTACTTTTGATAATTACGAAATGAGAATACATTCTAGAGTAATTGATTTACCAGCAGATGATAGAGTTTTACATTCTATAATGAGATTATATGTTCCAAGGAACATTACAATAAAGATTGAGATGAAGGATTAGACAAAAATTAAATCTACAGCTTCTGTCTTACCTGTAAGACGATCTATTATTCGTGTAATTATAGCAGATTTCTGGTCTTGATGATAGAGGGTCATAATTTGCTCTTTTAGATAATCCACACCATCTACAGTTTCTATAACGTCTCTAACGACTAATTTAGTTTCCTTTCTACTTTTCTCTGTACTAAGCTCACATGCTGTTTTCATTTCAATAATTTGCATTTCCATAGTTTCCCCTTCTCCTTCTCGTTTAATACAAGTACTAGTTTGTATCCCTTCCGTATCTCTACCTAAATTAAGGTTAATACTCAATTGACATGAGTCCGAACTACAATCAGATCCTGGATATTTCTTCATCATTTTTTTGATTTTTTCTTCTTCGCATTCTCCACAATTGATTATGTTTCCGCATTCATCATCCCAATCTCCACATTCTATTGCAGAACAAGTAATAGGTATGCATTCTCCATTTCCACCATCACCTCCATTTCCACCACCTCCACCA
>CAYVEM010000007.1:5943-20090 GCA_964450665.1 Candidatus Woesearchaeota archaeon
CCATAAGTATAACTACTCCCACCCTCTTCACCACCCGGATCACCTCCACCATTTGTTCCGTTCCCATATCCTGTTTCATCAGAAATGGTATTATAATATCTATTTCCTTCACCAGAAGCAATCTGATGACCAGTATACCCAGTTATCTTGGCACCAAAAAGAAAAAAACCTCCAACGATAACTAAAACAATTACTACTAACGTCACAGCACTTCTACTAGATTTATATTTTTTCTCTGTCATTTTTTAAGACCTCGGAGGTACAGGAACATTACAATAAAGATTGAGATGAAGGATTAGACAAAATTTAGATCTACAATTTCTGTCTTACCTGTAACAGGATTTATTCTTCGTGTAATTATAGTAGATATTTGTTTTTCTTCATCAGAGACGCTCATAATTTGCTCCCTCATTACTATCTTTTCACCATCTTTTATAATTTCTACAAATTTAATTTCTAATACTTCGATTCCAATTACAACCTTAGTAGAACATTCTATTTTTTCCGTTATTTTTTCCGTTCCTTTAATACAAGTTCTAGTTTTCCCCCCGACATTTCTTACTAATTTTTTATCCAAATCAAAGCTACTAACATAACTACATTGACTCCAATCTCCACATTTCTTTTGAGGATCTTCAACATATTCAGGAATATCATCCCCTTCTGCATCTGTATCCTCACTAGTATCACCAATAATAGCACTACCACTATCAGGACTACTTTCTCCTCTACCCGTACTAGCAACAGTACATGAGATTTCAAAAACATCAGTTAAATTATTTTCATAAAATGTAACATTATATTCATGTTGAGCCATATCTGTTCCATCAGTAGCATTAATTATATAATTAGAATAATAACTTACATTATTTTCAAGATTCACATAATCGGTAATATTCATTCTAGGTGTATAACCACTTGCATTAGTTAAAACACTAAATTCCATTCCATTGGTCACATTATATGCAGAAACATTTGCACCACTTATAGCCTCTCCTGTAGTACATTTAACAAGAGCTTGATAGTACCATTTTCTAACCAACTCATTTTTTGGACCATCTACAGTTTCATTATTATTACTAAAACTACAATTTATGAAAACATTATTCTGACCATGACTATTAGGGCTATATACAATATCAGAAGGATTCCCCTCTAAATTAATAGAATCAACAAAAGTATTATTACTAGAATTATGGATATAAACTGCAGCTCCAGAACTACCTAATGCGGTAGAATTCAATAGCAGAAAATGATTTTTATGAGAACTCAAATTTAATATTATCCCATGAACACTAGAACCATTATTTTTAACAATTGTACCAATAAAACTATTATTAACAGATTTACTCATATGAATTCCAGAATTATTACTCGATTTTACAGTATTATTAATAAAAGTATTATTAGTACTACCTTTTAGATAAATTACATCCCCATCACCAATTATTCTGGAACTATTAACACTATTGTTAAAAAATAAACTATTATTTGAAGAATTAATAACAAAGATTTTACTAGAATTACCTCTAATAGTATTATTTAAAACTTTAATATTAATAGAATTATACAAAACCAAAGCAAAACTTCCATTTCCTAGAATAGTATTATTTATCAAACTACTATCTGAAGAATTATCAATAGAAACTGTATACGCGGCAATATTGCTCAGATTATTTTTAACAATATTGTTCCTAATCACACAATTAACTCCATCTTCTAAAAATATACCACTATATTGTCTATCAAATAAACTATTTTGAATAATGCAATTACCTGCATTATTACTTTTTATATGAACCCCATAACCTCCTAAGGTATTATTCATACTAATATTAACTCCATTTACTTTAGTACCATATTTATCACTATGAATTCCAGCATGATTATCATCACTACTTATATAATATCCATTACCATTAAAAGTAACATTCTCCGCAGTTATATTAAAACAATTGTCTGTTAAATCATTATTAACAATATCAGCATTTTGATTATAAACTGTATTTGCAGTATCTAGCACTTTACACACAGAAGTAAGAGTTGATGCATTAAATCTTATAATATCGATAGAACTAGAAACTAAATTAGTTCCTGCAACATAAATATCATCATTAGAATCTAATGAAATACCTTCAAGCTTGCCAGGAAAATCCTCTAAGGTAGCATTCCATCTAATATTTCCATCAGAATTATTAAATTTAACAACTAAAAAGGTATTTTCATCTCCTCCCACTGCATAGGCATTTCCCTGACTATCTACATCAACATCCCATTCAGAAGAATCTGGGATAGTATCATCTCCATATGCTTCTTGCCAAATAGGACTGCCATTTGTTGCATTATATTTATAAATATAAAGGCCATATTGAGATAGATCATATCCTACTGCATAAAGAGCATCAGCATAATAAACTATATTTAAGAAACCCTCTTCCATAGTTGAATCTACTGTAATATTATAAACATAAGAGCCATTTGAAGAATTATATTTTACAACTAATGGGGCATTACCATCTGTTCCAACTATATATACAAATCCTTTATTATCCACATCAACTCCATAAGCCATTTCATCTGCAGTACCTACGTTATAACTTACATTCCAAATATGGCTACCATTAGTACTATTATATTTTATTAAATATGTATCATTATGCCCAGAATAATTTACCACTCCTGTCGCATAAACTCCAGATTTATTATCTATTGCAATGTCATATAAAAAATTCTCAACATTACTTCCAAATGTATGACTCCAATTTGTAAAACCACTAGAATTGTACTTTATAGTATGAGCATATTTATTTGTAATTGGAGCTCCTGCCGTATCTGAATAAGATCCTGTAACATAAATATTTTCAGCAGGATCAACTGCTACATCATGTGCAATATCATGATCCCCTCCTGCAAAAGTAAACACAGAAATAAGACTACCATTTGTTGCATTATATTTTAGAGTAATCCAAAAATAATCATCATCCTCACCAGTTGTTGCTCCAACAACATAAACAGTATCATTGTTACTAGTTGCAATTCCAAAAGCTATAGAATCACCGAACTCTTCATCTTCACCATATGATGCATTCCAAGCTATTTCAGGAATAGCTTCAGGATCAAAAATATAATCAAATTCTATATCTCCAATGATTTTCAAATAGAATATGCTAGTAGTCTTCTTCAACCCATCAAGAAATTTTTTATATAATTTATCTTCCTTAACATCAAAACTCATTAACAAATCTCCATTTTCAGGATAAACATCAACTCTTCCACCATTTTTTGATCTAGCATAAAAACTAATATCATTATCACTACTCAACTCTTTTTCAAACTCAATTTTTATGGATTCACCATCTTCAATTAAAGTCCATTTATCATCTTTTTTATTAACTAAATTAAAAATATTTCCAACAAAATTTCCATCTCCATCAAATTTATCTGCACTAATAATAGATATTATATTTTCCGCTATGACTTTATTATTAATTCCAAAATTATTCCAAAAATAATATCCTACACCAATTATAATTAATAGCAAAACAATACCAATAATCCATTTTTTCCAATTTATTTTATCCTTTGACTTAGGCCCTGAAATAAATCTTGTTTTAACCTTACCATTTTCCCTATAACTTTCATAATAATAAGGTCCGAAAACCTTCCCATTCCTCTTTATGTATTTTTTGTACACCATTTTTTGTTTGTTATATTAAAAATGGGGTGCTTGAAAATCATTAATTTTCATTGTACACCATTTTTTGTTTGATTTAGGTAAAGCTAAAGCTACCTATTGCACTACAGTAAAATAAGTTTAAATACATTACTTAAATAGAATTATTCTTGAATTCCATATACATTGCCTGTCCTCTTCAAATTATCAATCATTTCCTTATTAGCATTCATTTCCTTGTCTTTAAGCACTAAAACTCTCCTAGCCTTCTGAAATGAAGCACATAGGCCATCTCCACAAGCTCTACACAAATTACATTTGTAAATAATTTTCTCATAAAAATCATTATTTAAAATAATTGCCTTACCTTTTGGAGAATAATGTTCTTTTCTCATGACTCTAAAAACAGCACAACCTTCATTATCAATCCCATTTCTTAATGCATTTGCAACTTCTTCTTTTATTTCCTGCTTTAAATTATATTCTTCTGTTTTCATTCTTTATTATCTGATTCATCCTCATCATCTTTATTAAACAAAATTTTATCTATCAATTTTTTATCAACTTGATCATCAAAATTATCTTTCATACTAACATTACCAACTTCTTCCATTTGTGTATCATCAATAAATTTTTTCATATCTTCTTCAGGAGATTGATTAGAATCTGTTTTCAATAAATCTTTCTTAATATCTTTGTTCTCATCAGTTGAATTATCTTCAATATCAATAAGTTTACCCTTATTTAATTTTAGAAAAGGATCATGTCTCAACTTAATTCTCCTAATTATTTTCTTTTGCAAATTGTCAATTCTTTTTTTTCTCTTTAATCCAATACCATAACTCCCAGGCCTTCCATTCATTCTATCAATCATTTTAACAACTTC
Source organism: Candidatus Woesearchaeota archaeon (assembly GCA_964450665.1). GTDB lineage: Archaea > Nanobdellota > Nanobdellia > Pacearchaeales > GW2011-AR1 > ARS1285. The sequence continues at coordinate 10,503 of CAYVEM010000007.1, forward strand.
TTGCTTTTTTAGATCATCATTAAAAAAAGGATATATGATTCCTAAATTTAAATCTCCAGAATAGGGCACATTAAATTTATTCAGAAATAAAATAAATTCCTTTACTTTTTCAAATAAAAATTTAGGATCTTCACTATCTCTATAGTTTTCTTTATATAATTTATAATAGTCTTTTCTTATTTTGTTAAACAATTCAATATATGCATTATCTTTTATTTTACCATCTTCATTATCAAAACCCACAATAATATTATATTTTTCAGGAAACCCTAATAATTTAGAAAAATAAGGAGAATAAAATCTTAACATAACTATATGTTTTTCAAGCCTCAATCTTTTTGCAACAATAAAAACTTCTTCAAGATCATTTGACTGAAAGATAGAAGCACTCCTTTTAACAATAGGGATTACTCTGAGTTTAGCACTAGTTATTATTCCTGTAATTCCCTCCAAACCACAAATTTCGCCAATCTCTGCTTTGCTAAACTTAGTTAATTCTCCTCTGCCATTAACAAATTCAATTTCTTCAATCCACTCTTTAATGTTTCCATAAGCTCCCATCAAACTAGGTTTATTGATTGCAATAATGCCTCCAATAGTCCCATTACAAATGATAGGAAATTCATAACCAATTGGTTTCAACTTTTCATTCAATTCTTTAATAGTAACCCCTGCCTCAACACAAACTATTTTAGATTTAAAATCAAAATTAATATTATTCATATTTTTCATATCAACAACAACAGAATTACTTGGAACACAACCTCCAACAATATTACTTCCTAACCCCCTTGGAACTAAATCCTGAGAATCAAAAACAATTTTTATTACATCTTGAACATCCCTTGGAAAAACAACACGGGAAGCTTCCCCAAACATCTCAGAATCATCAGTATTATAACAAATTAATTCATAAGAATTTTTTTTATCTACCATTATTTTCACCACTTACTTCCATTTTTTTAATTTCTAGAGAATCTGCTAAAATTGTACTTAACTCTAAAATCTCAATATCACTATCCCCTACATTATCCTTAAGTAAACTATAATTTTCAAATCCAATAACAATCATTTTCTTAACTCCAATTCTTTTAGCTTGTAATATTCTTTCCTTAGCAATATTATCAGAAAGATCTTTACTCACTCTAGGCAATCCTCCACAACTACCACAACAAAAACTATTTTCTCTTGAATTATCCATATCCTTAATTCTATACCCTAACATTTCAATAATCTCTCTTGGAACATCATAAATACCACAATATCTACCAAGATAACAAGAGTCATGATATGTTACAACTTCATTACGTTCTTTAATTAACCATGGCTTCTTTCTTAATTTATCTAAAATTAAATCCCACACATTAATTATCTCAATATTCCAATAAGGCAATATTTCTGGATAATTATCAAGAAAAATTTTATAACATCCAGGCTCAGTAGTTATTATACTCTTAACATTATTTTCCTTAAAAATATTAAAATTAGCCCTGACTAATTTTCTCATCTCAAAATCATACCCAGATTCCCAAGGCTCCAGTCCAGAACAATTTTGTTTATTTAAAATCTTAAATCCAATGCCAAGTCTAGAAAAAATCTTAAGATATAGTTCAAAATTATTACGAAATTTAAAGTAAGTAATACATCCAGGAAGATAAACACTCTTTTTTTTAACAAATAGATCAAATAATACCATTTTTATAATGGTTAATCAAACTTTTAAAGAATATATAACCTATAAAATGATTATTGGAGTGTATAATAGGAATTATCTCAGATTCATAATAAATTCTTTTAATCTAGGATCAAAACTAGTTGTGAAATAATCCTCTAATTCTTCTGCGCCAACCCATTTAAATTCAACAAAATCTCCTTTAATTTTAAGATTTCCTCCAATAGCTTCACATAAGTAATATATAATCAAAAGTTTATCATTTTCACTAAATAATCTCGAGAATACTGGACCTAAACTTTTAACTTTTAATCCTGTTTTTTTCTTAATAACTTTTTCAAATGATTCTTCAAGGTCTTCTCCATAATTAGGTCTCCCTCCTGGAAAACACCATTTTAGATTTTCAAAGTGAGGATCCTTCTCCCTTCTAGCAATTAAAAATTTTTTATTAGAGGGATCAAAAATAACTCCTAATGTGTTAACCAAAAATACTCCCTTATCAAATTTATTTAGATCTATTTTTTTATCTACCATGTTAATTTTAGTAACAATCCGAAAAATATTAATCCGAAGCTGTCACCATCCCTCCTTATAAACCTTAAAGACATTTCATTTAAAAGCTTTTCTATATAGAGCTATTTCACTAAAATAATAACAAAAAATATTTAATATTACAAATAAAATTAACAATATGAATATAAAAAAATCTAAAAAAATTAAGGATAAATTAAATCCTGGTCTCCATAATAGATCTTATGAACAAGATCCTTCAAGTCATGAATCTAGATGGTCTAATAGAATATTTAGAGATCCAAAAACTAATGCAATAATTATCCCCACTCCCCAATATTTAATGCAACAATCTCCTGGATGGACAATAAATGGATCATATAATCCCACTAGTAATATTATAGAAAATGATAGGGATAGACCTAACAATGAATATGAAAAAACAATGAAGCATGAATTATATCATGCAGAAGGCAAGGATGAATTCACTACAAGATTTCTTAATAAAGATCCTTGGATGAATTATAAATAAAAAACTAATATCAAGCCATCAACCACCAAATCAAACCTATTATAATTAACAGTACTACAATTCCTATTGTCCACCACAACCATTTCTTAGATTTTTTTGGTTCCTCAGTCATACCAGTTTTAGCCGTACCAGCGCCAGCACCCATTGCCATCGGTTTCTGCATTTGACCTTGTCCTATATTTGCCATAATAACCTCCTTTCTTAGATAAACTTAGAAAAGCTCATTAATAAAGATTCCTATAATCACTAAACTTAAAACCTCAAAATTCCTAAGAATAATATGAAAACTCTATCCTCATCACGAAAGAAAAAGATCATCCAACAACTAGAAGATCAATTTGGAATAACTAGTTTACCTTATCTATTTTTACAATTTGGAAAAGACAAAATCAGAGTTTATTCTGGAAATTTATCAAAAGAAAATTTAAATAATTTAGATAAAAATACAAGAATAGAAAATATGGGATTATACTTTGCAAGAATTCAACCAGATGGAATAAGATTAACTATTGATGGGATTCAACTAGTAAAAGATCAGATAACCAAAAATATTATGGAAATAAATAATAATCAAGCAAAAGATTGGTTTAAAGGAAACGATTTAGATATTAAAGCAGAATCTGCATTTAAGATACTAAAGAACAATAATGAATTTATAGGTTGTGGAAAATCCACTGGAGATAGAATTACAAACTTTGTCCCTAAAGAAAGAAGGATAAAAAATTAATTAAATATATCCAAAATTTTCTAAACCTGGTTTATCAGTAATTTCTTTTGCCCTATATCTAAGTTCATCAAATCTTCTAATAACTAAGGATCTAACATTATCAAGTTGCTTATAAAAATGAAATCTTGTTCTTGCACCAAGAATTCCAGGACTATACAATGAAATTCCTACTCCGAATGTGGTTCCATCATAATCAAAATTGTGAGTATTTAATTTTAATTCCTTGGATCCATCCTTTGAAAAAGCTATCTGATCCTTTAGTTCATTTGAATTTTTAATTGAATCAATAATTTTAATTCTATCCTCTTTTCTTACATAATCTAACATTTCACGAAGTGAAATCCTATCAATTTCTCTATCAATCTCCAAAAAATCCAATGCTCTTTTTGTAGAGATTATTTCTTGAGAATCAATATTATAATAAAGAAATGGAATCTTTTGAATTTTAGGATCAGATTCTATTACTGCATTAACCGCTATATTAAATCCAGCAGATCTAACCAATTCTAATTCTCTTTTATTATATTCAAAATCTCTTTTTAAGGGATTCAATTTTGCATGTTTCCATTCACTAAGGGCCTTATTATTTGAATAATTAAGTCTAGCATTTTCTATCATTTCTTTCTTAGTTACCTTTAATTCTTCAATTGCAGAATCCATTTTAGATAATCTATCCATAACTGGCTCAAATTTATCTGCCAATTGCAATCTATCTTCTAAATCTCCATGCATCTCTTCCAAATCCCTAAACTTTAAACCATTCTTATAAATAGATAGGGGAGTCAATAACCAACTAATTGTTTTTTCAAACATAATTTATATTAGAATAAGTTATTATTAAAACTTGTTATCAATACCTTAAAATACCCTTAATTCTTATCGAAATAATGACTCCTAAGGAAATAGAAAAATACAAACAAGCAGGAAAGATAGCTGGAAATATAAGAAAATTTATTAGAGGATATGTTAAGGAGGGCATATTATTAACAGAAATAGCAAAAACTATTCAAGAAAAGATAGAGGAAGCAGGAGCAATAGCAGCATTCCCTCCAACACTATCTATAGATGATATAGCAGCACACCATCATCCTACACCAGATGAAACAACAAAGGCATCAGGAATAATAAAAGTAGATTTTGGAGTTTGTGTAGATGGTTATATTGCAGACACTGCAATAACTCTAGATCTAACAAAGGATAATAGGCATAAGAAATTAATTGAAGCTTCACAACTTGCTTTAAACAAGGTAATAGAACTCTTACCTTCAAATCCAACAATCCATGAGATTGGAAAATTAGTACAAGAAACTATAGGATCGAAAGGATTTTCACCAATAGTTAATTTATCAGGACATTCATTAGGTCTATGGAACGTGCATGCAGGAATAACAATTCCAAATTACGCTAATGATAACCATAAACATCTTGAACCAGGAGCTTATGCAATTGAACCTTTTGCTACAGATGGTGAGGGGAAAATATATCAGGGAGATTCAGGAAACATTTACGAAATAATTAATGATAAAAATCCTCGATCTCCAAAAGCAAGAGAAATTTTAAGTTATGTAAGAGAAAAATATAAAACACTTCCATTTGGATTAATAGAAATAATTGAAAAATTTGGTCCAATGGCAAAATTAGCACTTAGAGAATTAGAACAACAAGACATAATCCGTCTGCATTCAACATTAGTAGAGAAATCAAATGGGTTAGTAGCTCAATCCGAACATACAGTATTAATTCTCGAAGGCGGAGAAATTATTATAACAACAAAAGAGGAATAATGAAAAAGATAAAAAGATTAGTTAAAGATCTAGAAAGAAGAGGCATTTTTTCAAAAAAGCCCAAACCCCTTTACCCATTTTTACTTGGATTTATTTCCCTCTTTCTTTGGTACATAATACCAATAAATAACTTACTAAAAAACTTCGCTATAGGATTAACAATTTTTACTTTTATATTTGCAATATTGCATTGGCTTGTTGTTAGGATTTTGGAGAGTTGAAAAATTATCCATTATTTTCTATTTCAGGCATATAAACTGTTTTTTCTTCTGACAATACTGTTATATAATCAAATTTTTCAATAATCTCTGGAAATCTATTTTCAAAATCTTCAATTAATAAAAGCATTTCTTTTAATGATTTAACATGAAATTCCATTTCTAATGTTTCTCCACCAATAGTCTTATCTACCTGATAAATATTAGGGTGCATATGACAATAATTCAATATATCATTCATTTTATCATAACTTGTCAATCTTATTTCTGCCTTATAAAATTCATAACCCATTTTACTAACATCTATCATGGCCCTGTAGCCTTGAATAATTCCTTTTTTCTCTAATTGTTTTATCCTATAACTAACAGATTCTGCTGTTAATTTAACTTTTTGTGACAAATCTATTAAAGATATTCTTGCATTCTTTGATAAAGCAACTAAAATTCTCAAATCTTTATTATCAATATCTATTTTTCCTTTGCTTCCTAAAATTCTAACCTTAGACTCATCATTTTTTTCTATTAAATAAGCTTTAGAATAGTGATAAATTGGAGAATATATTGAAGTCTTATAATCCGCAATATTTGAAAGATAATTTTTCAAAATTTCTTCCCATATTTCATAATATTCATACAAATCTTTTACAGATATGCCTAAAGCAACATCCCATTTACCAGCAATTAAAACAACTGCCCAAATATTTTTCTGATCTTTTAAATATTTTATAATTTTTTCTTTTTTATCCATAGTTAAATTTCTAAATTTAAGATAAACTCTGAATGTTGTATATCCTAACATTCTAGTATCAATCATTGGAAAATATCCTTTGATAAATCCCTCATTCTCAAGTCTTCTAATTCTATATTTAACAAGCTGTTTAGACATTTTAGTTTTTTTAGCCAATTGTGAATAAGTCAACCTTCCATTTACATCTAATAAGTATAAAAGATCTTTATCTTTCTTATCCAAATCTAAGGGCTTTTTCCTTCTCATACCAACTTATCCCTATTTTTCTTTATAAATCTTTTGTTTTGACAAAAATATCAATAATAAGTTTTATTTACCTAAAATCATAGGAAATAATAGATTAAACAATAAAAATTAAATCATAGGAGGAAAAAATAAAATGGAAATAATGTATGCAATGAGGCACATAAATGATGATCAAATGTATGATGATATTGATAGACTTGGCAGTGAAGAAGCTGTTATGGAATTTTATCTGGGTACGAGAGATGATTCGTATAATGGCGTTAAATTAAAAACAGCTGTAGAAGCTTTAAAACAAGATACTGATGGTATGGAATTATCTATAACTCATAGTGGAGTTTATAGGGCTAAATTTACTGCTGAGATAATAGCTAAGGGACTTGGATTTGAGGGTGATTTATTTGTAGATGATGACGTATATGATCTAATAAAACCATCCAAATATCTTTCTGGAGAAAAGGGCAATTTAGTTATTGCTCATCAGCCAGGGGTTGAATGTTTAACAGGAATCTCGGCAAGTATGGGAGATTTATTTAAAATCTCTCAAAATGGCCTAGTTACTAGATTAAATTAGTAAAAAAGAGGTGATAAAATTTTTTAAAATGGTAAGGAAAATATTCTTTTAACTTTAAACATTTATCTTCTCTCTAACTCTCACCATCAATTCTTTTGCCAACAACAAATATTTCTTAATAGTAATCAAATCTAAAATTTGAGTTCTCAAATTATCACTCATAATCACTACCTTATCTTGCCTAACAAACTCCATAGCACTTTGTTTATGTTTCTTATTTAAATCAATAAACTCCTTAATTCTCTTAATCTGTTCATTATTTAAATTATAATTTTTACCAATTCTAATAAAAGTATCTAGATTATCATTAAATCCATTATATAATCTTATGCGCTTATATGATGCCTCATAATTCAAAATAGCATTCACACATCCAATTATAGATCCATATATTTCATCAAATATTTTTAATAACAATCTATGGTCATTAATTAATGGAAACGTAACATAAGTCATATGATCTGCAATTTGCAAATGTCTAGCAGCTTCTTTTAGATTTTGCTCATACTGTTCCATTAATATACTAAGAAATAACAACTAATAAGATTTTGTATAGTAATCCCAATCCAATATTTTCTAAAATTTATAATTTAAAATTATTCAGATAAATCTAAAATCGCCTCAGTTAAATCACCATTAGCTTTCTCTAAAGCCAATTTAGCCTCTTCTTCTAAACAATTACACTTCTCCATTAGAGTCTTAATATCATCATTTGTATTATCAACTTCTTCAACTTCATTTTCTCCTTCAGAAACATCTCCTGTAATCTGGAAATTCTCTTGACCTTGCATTCCAATCTTAACAACATTAGGATTTTCAATAATTATATTACCATCATCTCTCTCAATAACAACTCTATTAGCATCAATCTCTTCCTGATTTATACCCATTTGCTTCATCATAGCTTGCATCTTCTTAGGGTTTAATCCTGGAAACATTTTAAACAACTATTGGCCAGAAAATCTTCATAGCAGCAACAAAACCAATTATTGCAATTATAAATATCATTACATGAGCTGGAGTCAATTTAAATGGACTTTTATACTCTTCATTATATCGCATTAATCCTCCAAAACTTGAAGGCATCTGCATTTGTTGTTGTGGCATTTTAATCTAAATTACAATACAACTAAGCATTTTTAAATCTTCTCATCCTAATAATTACATGAGTAACAAATATAATCCGCAAGAAATAGAACCTAAAATCCTTAAATTCTGGGAAAAAAATAAAACTTATAAGTTTGATCCAAAACGTGGAAAAGCATTTAGCATAGATACTCCTCCACCAACAGTCTCCGGTAAAATGCACATAGGACATGCTGCATCATATACACAACAAGATTTCATAGCGCGTTATAGAAGAATGAAGGAAAATGTATTCTATCCCTTTGGTACAGATGATAATGGATTACCAACAGAAAGACTTATCGAACGTATCAAAGATGTAAAAAGCAAAGACATGTCAAGAGCAGATTTCATAAAACTATGTCTAAAAACACTAAAAGAAATAACTCCTGATTTCATTCAAGACTGGAAAAATCTAGGAGTTTCATCAGATTATGATATTTATTATTCAACAATTGACAAAAATTCTAGAAAATTATCTCAAGAATCATTCTTAGAACTATATAAAAACAAACTAGCTTACAAAGATAACTTTCCCACAATCTGGTGCCCAGAATGTCAAACACCCATTGCTCAAGCAGAATTAGAAGATAAAGAATCCCCAAGTAAATTCTTAACATTAAAATTCAAAGCAAATAATAAAAATATATTAATAGCCACCACAAGACCTGAACTTTTAGGAGCTTGTGTTGCAGTTTTTGTAAACCCAAAAGACAAAAGATACAAAAACCTAATAGGTAAGAAAGCAATAGTTCCTTTATTCAATCATAAAGTTCCTATTTTAAAAGATGAATCTGCAGACATAGAAAAGGGAACTGGAGTTTTAATGGTTTGTTCCTATGGAGACAAATACGATGTAGAATCAATAAACAGACATAAACTAGAACCAAGATTAATATTAGAAAAAAATGGAGAACTTAACATTGGAAAATATAAGGGACTAAAGATTAAACAGGCAAGAAAACAAATTCTAGAAGATTTAGATAAAGCTAATCTAATCTTAGAACAAAAAGAAATCACTCATATTGTTAATACACACGATAAATGTGGAACTGAGATAGAATTCATAACAACTGAACAATGGTTCATTAAAGTATTAGATCGAAAAAAGAAACTTATAACTCAAGCTAAAAAAATAAAATGGCATCCAAAATACATGTATAAAAGATATGAAAATTGGGTAAATGGATTAGAATGGGATTGGAGTATTTCAAGGGAAAGACATTTTGGAATTCCAATTCCAGTATGGGAATGTAAAGACTGCAAGGAAATTATCCTTCCAGATGAAAAAGACTTACCTATTGACCCATTAGAATCAAAAAAATCATGTCCCAAATGTAAAAAACTAGCAATACCTGAAAGCAAGGTTCTAGATACTTGGGCAACCTCATCTCTAACTCCTCAAATTACATCAAATCTAATAAACAATAAGATAACAATCCCCTTTTCCTTAAG
>CAYVEM010000008.1:0-19880 GCA_964450665.1 Candidatus Woesearchaeota archaeon
TTTGAAAAAAGATTGTCAGAATTATTCTCATGGCCATTAAATTTCTTGGATAAAGTTAAAACAAATAAAGAAAATTTGGAAAATATAGGTAGGAATGATAAGGAAGTAGTTATTTTCGGGTGCCATAGGATAGGTGGTTTAATATTAAGAGATTTAAATCATCATAAAAAAGATTTGATGGTGGTAGATTATAATCCTCAAATAATTAAATCTCTGATTACTAAAAAGATTCCTTGCATTTATGGAGATTTTATGCATGAAGAGATATTGGAAAAAATTAATTTGAGGAATTCGAAAATATTTATTAGTACAATTCCTGCATTTGAGGAAAATAAGGAATTAATCAAGAAGATAAAGAAAGTTAATAAGAGCTCAATAGTTATTGTTGTTGCAAGGAATATTGATGAAGCTAATGAGTTATATAAAAAAGGTGTAGATTATGTGATATTGCCTAAATTTATTAGTGGTGAAAAGATTAGTGGGTTGATAAAAGATGCTAAGAAAGGAAAGATGGGAAGATTAAGAATGGATCATAAGAAATATTTGAAAGGGATTGGGCGTTTTATTGACTGAAAATAATTATTTTCTTTTCATATTTTTTATAGAATATTTTTGCATGTTTCATCTTTTCCTTAGATGTCGTAAATATTGTTAGCATCTTATCCCCCCTCTTAATTATCTGATTTTTCTTTTTATGAATGTAAACTCCTGCTGCCTTATCTTCAGGACACCCTGCATGTCTAGCTAATCTGTTGATTAGTTTATTATCAATATGTTTTATTTTTCTTTTTAATTTTGTTCTTATATTAAAACTGAAATTTGGTTGTAATTTTTTTAATTTGTTGATATTTCCTTTTTGTGCTTTTATAATTTCTAGGAATTTTTTATAGGCCTTTCCCGAATCTAAGATTTCCTTTGCTAGTTTGGGGTCTTTTCCAGCTAATCTTAAGAGTTCTGCAGCAAGTTTTAGAGATCTTTCTTCAAGATCTTTTGGAGAATTTTTTCTAGAAAGTACATTAATAATATCTATCATTTCTAAAACTGGTCCGATTCCATTTCCAATAGGTTCAGTTCCATCAGTTAGAAGAACTCTTAGATTTAAATTGAACTTTTTTGCAAGAATCATGAATCCTTTTTTTAGTTTTTTGGCTTCCTTCTTTGAGACTTTTGCAGATTTTCCATAAGGAATATCAATTATTATGAATTTACTTCCAACAGAAATTTTTTTTGAAAGTATACTCGCTAGAAGTTGCGAGGTTGAATCTATGTTAACTATACGTTCTATTTTTATTATTTTATCGTCGGTGGGAGCCAATCCAAGAGCGCCTCCCCAAACAAAACATGCATTTGTTTTTTTTATTATTTTTTTTATTTCTGGAATCGAAAAATCTACCTTTGCAATAGTTTCTATTACATCTGCAGTTCCTGAAGCACTAGTTATTGCTCTTGAGGAAGTTTTTGGCATTTTAAGTCCTGCTGAAGCGCAAATTGCAGTAACTATGGGGGTTGTCCTATTTCCAGCAATTCCCCCAATACAATGTTTATCAAATATTTTGCCCTTTAATTTTAGTTGGTTTCCTATATCTACCATTGCTTGAGTAAGATTTTTGGTTTCTGTCATAGACATTCCTTTTGAGTAAACTGCAGATACAAAAAATGCAATTTCAACCTCGGTTAAAGAGTTGTTTGCAATATTTTCTATAATCTCGTAGATTTCTTTTTTTGATAGACGATGACCTTCTAATTTTTTCTTTATTATCATTATGCTTAATGGCTTTTTTACTACGCTAACTTCAACATAATTAGTGGAATCTAAATGTAGTTTTCTTACTATAGCGTCTGAGACTGCTATCTGATTTTTAAAAACTATTCCATCAACAATATCTACTATAGAAATTATCTTTTTTTTTCCTTTTTCTATTAGAACACGATTTCCAACATGTAAACTTAGTTTCTTGGCAGTATCTTCGTGCATCATACAAACTGGTCTGCCTGCAAGAAATTTTAATTTTTTAATCTTAAGTTTCATTTTTTATTTTTATGTAAATGGATTATAATCTTTTATTTTTTTAAACATAATATTATCTCCATATGATTTTTTTCTGTAAATTTCAAATATTAGTATTACATAAGCTAGAATTAAAGGCCCTATTATCAATCCCAAAAGACCAAATACATAAAGTCCTCCTATCATCCCTATCAATATTATTGCAGGATTTATTTGAGTTCTTCTTGAAACTATCATCGGTCTGATTATGGTATCAACCCAATTTATTAAAAACAACCCATAAATAAATAATCCCAAGCCAGCGCCAGTTCTATCTATACTAAAAAGATAAATATCTATTGGAATCCAAACAAGCCAAGGACCTATTATTGGGATTATTCCTATAATCATGGTTATTAGGGTCATCAATAAAGCATTTGGAACTCCAAATATGAAATAACCTATTCCGGCAACTACCCCCTGAATTATTCCTACAACTACTTGACCTATAAGAACTGAATTTGTTATATCTTTAAAATGTTGAAAAAATCTTGTCTGAACATCTTTTTTCATTGGAGATAATGATTTTAAATATTTGAATGCTTGATTACCATCTCTTAATGCATAAAATAAAATTAAGAATACTACAACTAATTGTAATAACAAATTGGGTAGATTAAATATGATATCTCCAATAGAACTTGCATAACTAGTTAATAGATTAGAAAATGAGACCTGTATTGAATTTGCTAAATTTGCAGATATTTTAGATGATAATGGAAGAAGTGTTTCTAGGATATTGGAAAAATTTATTTTTTGTGCTGCAAAATAAATGTTAATTATCTGATTGAATATAGATCCAAGAATTACTCCAAATATGATTGCTAGAATTATAAAAATTCCTAAACATACAATTAATGCTGCGAGATTCTCATTTTTCACTCTTTTAAATGTGAATCTATATAATGGAGATAAAATATATGCAAATAATAACCCGTAGATTATAGCAAAAAGAACTGGCCTTATGATTATAAATGCCATAATAAATATGCCTATGATAAGTAAATAGTTTAAAATATCTCTAACATTATCCTCTTTTAACATAATGATTATAGTTTATTGTCATTTATAAGGTTTCTGAGAATTAAGTTTTTTTAAGGTTTATGTTCTTTAGTATGGTTTATTAGGATATTAAAATGTATAAATTTAAAGGCAAGGTTTATAAATTAAAATTGAGGATTAATACTATGAAATTTTTTATTAATAAAATATTTGAGGATGAAGTAGATGATCTGACTCATTTGCAATTTGTTAAATATAGTCGCGGAGAATTTAAGAATAAAGCAATGGTTACTTGCAAGGCTCAGGCTAAGGGAATTTTTAGAATCGGGACTACCGCAGAATATAGTAATGAACTAGTTAGATTTTTGGCAGAAAAGTTGGGAAATGAAAGTACTAAAATTACTGGCGTTATTATGACTACATTGGATTTAGATGGTGAATTGGATTATGATGAAAAAAAGAATGCGTTAGGTATTAAAAAATATATTCTTGATAGAGATATGAATGGGAATGAAATTATTGCATTATTAGATAAATTTCCAAAATGCTTTTTTGGATTAAGTTTTAAGGTTGAAAATACTGAATTAAAAATTAAACCAAAATCTCCCAAATCCGCAAAACCTGGCAAGGGTGATAAGGAGATAAAGGTTGATTTTTGTAAATTGAGAACAGATGATAAAAAATTGGTGAATGCATTGTTATTTGATGTGAAAGATTTTAAAGAAGTGATAGTTAATCATACATTATTTATTGATAAAATTGTTGTTAGTGATGAATTGAAAGCTGAAGCTGGAGAAGATTATAAGAAAATAAAAGAAATGGCTAAAAGAAAAGGAAAAATTATTAGAAAATTGGTTGTTGATGGAGAAGATAGAGTGGTTGAGAAGGAATTTGAGGTTTAGATAAGTTTTTAAAGGCATTTTTCTAGATAAAATTAAGTTAATCACTAAGATAAAGGTATCTTAGCAAGGGTTTTTGATAGCATTCAGTTTTTACTGAAAGGCTCAGGAATATATGTTCTGGAGTAGTTATCATGTACCTGGAGGTGCAAATTCGCAAAGAAATTTGAGAATCAATTAGAGAATATAGAATATGGGACATCGTGGACATATGAGACATGGAAGTTTGCAGTTCTGGCCTCGAAAGAGGGCAGCGAAAGTTTTACCTAGTGCAAGCTTTAAAACACTCTCAAGAAACGATATTGGTTTGTTAGGTTTTATTGGTTATAAGGTGGGAATGGCAAGTGCTTATGTGAGAGATAATAGAAATAATTCTTTAACTAAAGGTCAAAGAATAACTATTCCGGTGACTATTATTGAGTTTCCAACGGTTAAGATTTTTTCTACAAGATTTTATAAAAATGGTAGGGTGATGGGTGAGATTTTGAATTCTAATATTGATAAGGAAGTTAAGAAAAAAGTTAAAGTTCCAAAAGAAGTTAAGAAGAAAATAGATGATGTTTCTGTTAATGATTATGATGACTTACGAGTTATACTTTATAGCCAAGTTAAGAAAACTGGAATTAAGAAAAAACCAGATATGATTGAAGTTGCCTTGAGTGGTAGTAAGGAAGAAAAAATTAATTTTGTTAAGGAAAATGCTTCTAAAGAGATTAGTGTTAAGGAATTTATGAATGATGAGTTTTTGAAAACAGGTTTGATTGATATTCGAGGGGTTACCGTAGGTAGAGGGTTGCAAGGTCCAACTAAGAGATTTGGTTTGAAATTAAGATCTCATAAATCAGAAAAAGGAGTTAGAGGTCCTGGTTCTGGAGGTCCATGGCATCCTGCGAGAGTTGAATATACTCAGCCAATGGCCGGACAGATGGGTTATTTTACTAGAGTTATTACTAATGGAAAGGTTATTGATATTGCAAATATTGATGAAAAGAATATTAATCCTTCAAAAGGTTTTAAAAATTATGGTATGATTAAGAATGACTATGTAGCTATTTTTGGAAGTGTTACAGGACCTTCAAAAAGACCTTTGTTTTTTACAATGCCTGCTAGAAGTTCTAAGAATCAAACTAAAAAAAATTTTGAGTTTATTGAATTAAGATGAAACTAGCAGTATTGAACAAGGAAGGTAAAAAGGTAAAAGAAATGGATACAAAGTTATTCGAAGAACCTGTAAGAATTGATATTATTAGCAAGGTGGTTGAAGCTGAAAAGTTAAAACAGCCTTTCTCAAATACATTCAGAGCTGGTATGGATAGAAGTGCAAGTGGAAATGTTAGACATAGAAGACATGTTTGGAAATCACATTATGGAAGAGGTATGTCTAGGATTCCTAGAATGGCTATGTCAAGACGAGGTACACAGTTTAGTTGGGTTGGAGCAATTGTTCCATTTGCCAGAGGTGGAAGACGTGCTCATCCTCCTAAGGGAAGTACTGGACTCGTTAAGATTAATAGAAAGGAAGCTATCAAAGCTTTGCTAAGTTCATTAAGTTATGTTACAGACAATAAGGCTATTGAGAAAAAGTATGCTAGAATTGAAAAGGTGGAAGGCACGTTCCCATTAATTGTAGAAGATAAAGTTGTAGAACTAAAAACAAAAGAGTTCTTGGATAGTTTGAAAAAAATATTGGGAGATCTTTATAGTGTTGCTATTCAAGAAAAAAGTATTCGAGCTGGAAAGGGTAAAATGAGAGGAAGGAAGTATAAGCAAAATGCTGGTTTGTTATTTGTAGTAGGGGATGAGGAAAATAAAAATGTTAATGGAATTGATATTATTAAAGTAAATGAGTTGAGTGTTTCAGATTTAGCTAGTGGTGGAGCTAGATTGACATTATTTAGTGAGAAAGCTATTGAGGAATTAGGAGATATTTTTGATGATAAAAAGAAATCTAAAACTAAAGAAGTTAAGGTAAAGAAAGTTGATATTAGAAAAATTAGAAAAGAAAATAGAAAGAAGAAGGTAAAGAAAGTTAAAAAGATTGAAGATAAATCTGGAGATATAAAGAAAGATGCTTAGACCAATTACATCAGAAAAGGCAGTTAGATTAATTGAATTGAATAATACTTTAGTTTTTGAAGTGGATAGAAGAACTAAAAAGGATCAGATTAAGAAAGATATTGAGGCAGGTTTTAATGTTAAGGTAGATAGTATCAATAGTTTAATAAGAAGTAATAAGAAATATGTTTATGCTAAACTAAATCCTAAGAACTTGGCAGTTGATGTTGCAACAAGTTTGGGAATGATATAATAATATGGCAAAGAGAATAACACAACAGGCTAGAGGAAAGGGAAGTATGACTTTTAGAGTTAGACCTAGAGCATATAGACATAGAATTAGTTATCATAGTTTGAAAGTTGAAGGTGTTGGTAAGATAATTAAATTGTTTAATTCAGGTGGGCATACAGGTCCTCTTGTTGAAATTGAGGTTAAAATTAATGAGAAAGAAAAAATTAGATTTATTGTACCTGCTGCAGATGGAATTTATGAAGGTCAGGAGATATATTTGGGTAAAAGGCCAGAAAATGCAGAGCCTATTGATGGAGATATTTTGAAGTTAAAAGATATTGCAACTGGAACCAAAGTTTTCAATGTGGAAAGTATTCCTGGAATGGGTGGAAAGTTATTTAGGGCAGGAGGTAGTTCTGCAGCTGTTGCTAGTAATGAAAATGGTAAAGTTGAATTATTGATTAAAAGGAGAAGGATTAGATTAAATGAAGATTGTAGAGCAGTTATTGGTGTTGTTGCTGGAGATGGTAGGAAAATTAAACCTCTAATTAAAGCAGGTAAGAGTCATTATATTAATAAATCTAAGGGTAGAAAATGGCATAGAACTTCAGCTGTAAAAGTGAATGCTATTGACCATCCGTTTGGTGGTGGAAGAGGAAAAAGAATTAAGAGTAAAATTGCTAAAAGAAATGCACCTCCAGGAAGAAAAGTTGGGCACATAAGACCTAAACAAACAGGAAGGAAGAAAAGATAATGGCATTAGATAAGAAAAAAATAATTGGAAAGAAAGAATTTAGTTATAGAGGACAATCTCTTGATGAACTTAAAAAGCTTGATATCAGAGAATTTGCGAAGTTGCTTAAATCTAATGAGAAGAGAACTGCGTTAAGACAATATGATGAATTACATAAATTCTTGATAGTTTGTAATAATAAACTTGCTAAAAATAAACAGATTAGAACTCATTTGAGACATTTGGTTGTTGTTCCAAATATGGTTGGAATGAGGATAAATGTGTATAATGGTAAGCAATTTCTTCCAGTAGACATTAATGGAGAAATGTTGGGGCATCGGCTTGGAGAATTTTCGCCTACAAGAACTAAAGTAAAGCATGGGTCAGCTGGTGTTGGTGCTACAAGATCTAGTGCATCAAGGAGTGTTAAATAAAATGACAGATAGAAACCCAATAGAATTTGTAATAGATGCTCTAGAGACAACCTTAATAATACATCCAGATGAAAAATTACTTCATGGAGATTATATGAATTATGGTCCTGTGGAGAAGATTATGAGCACCATAGGCCCATTAATGCATAGATTGGATAAGGAATCATTTGGAGTTTATACTTCTAGAATAAATGAGTTATTATGGAGATATGAATAAAATGACAGAGCAAAAAGAAATAGATAGTCAAAGATTGGATGAAGTTAAAGGGAATAAACTTGTTGAAGAAATTAAAGCAACTGAAGATATTAAGAAAATAGAAGATAAAAATCTAAATGATAAGAAGAAGGAAGAAAAAATGGATAAAGATATTGGAGATGTTAAAAATAAGAAAGTGGATGAAAAATCTAAAGATGATAAAAATATTAAAAAGAAAGAAAAGATAAAAACACCAACAGGGCCAAAGAAATCTGAAGCGGTTGTGAATGGTAGAGACCTTAGAATTTCAACCAAACATTCAGTTGCAGTTTGTAATTTTATTAAAAATAAAAATATTGATGATGCTCTTGCTCACCTTGAAGAAGTTAGTAAAATGAAAAGAGCAATCCCTATGAGGGGAGAAATTCCGCATAGGAAGGGTAAAATGATGAGTGGAAGATACCCTATAAATGCTGTTAAGGCTTTTATGATTTTACTGAAAAGTTTAAAAGCTAATGCAATTAACCATGAATTAGAACTTGAAAAAGTAAAATTAGCTTGCATGGCAAATGTGGCTAGTAGACCTATGAAAAGACATGGACAAGGAAAACATAAAAGATCTCATGTTCAAATTAAATTAATACCAATGGGAGTTAAGAAATAATGGTAGCGGCAAAAGTAGAAAATATAGAATGTAATGATTTTGCATGTCCAAATCATGGAGATATCAGTCTTAGAGGTAGAATTTTTAAGGGAACTGTTATTAAGAAATTTCCAAAGAGGATTGTAATTGAGTTTGAAAGAACAATCTATGTAAAGAAATATGAGAGATATTCAAAAAGAAAGACAAAGTTACATGCTAGACTTTCAGATTGTATGTCTAAAGATGTTAATATTGGAGATTATATTGAAATAAAAGAATGTAGGCCTATCAGTAAGATTATACATTTTGTTTGTACAGGAAAGGTTGAGAAAGATGGTAAGAAAATAAAAGCTGGAGGAAAGAAATAAAACATGAAAGGATTTGCAGCAAAAGCGACTAAGAGTATGAATATTGGAACTAATTGTTTAGCTAGTGATAATAGTGGAGCAAGAATTGTTAGGATAGTTAGTGTTAAGGGTGGAAAGACTAGGAAAGGAAGACAAGGTTATGCTAAGATTGGAGATTGGGTTAAAGTTTCAGTTAGAAAAGGAGACCCTAAAATGAAAGGAGAAGTTTTCGATGCTGTTGTTATTAGACAGAAGAAGCCTTTTAGAAGATTGACTGGAGAGAGGGTTGCATTTATGGATAATGCGGTAGCTTTATTGAAGGATGATAAGGGAAATCCTAAAGGGACTCAGATTAAAGGACCAATAGCTAAAGAAGTAGGAGATAGATGGCCATTTGTAAATAAAATTGCGAGGTTTGTATTATAATGAAAATTAAAATTTTCAAACATTTAAATTTTGGGAAAATTCAAATATAATGAAACAAAAATTTTCAGCATCATGGGTAGGAAGCAAGCAACCTAGAAAACAGAGAAAGTTTAGAGCTAATGCTCCATTACATTTAAGACGAAAAATGGTAAGTGTTAGTTTGAGTAAAGAATTAAAGAAAAAACATGATAAGAGAAATTTTCCAGTTAGAAAGGGAGATAATGTTAGTATCATGAGAGGAGAATTTAAAGGTAAATCTGGAAAGATTGAAAATGTTGATATGAAGAAGATGAAAGTTATAATTGATGGAATTTATAGAACTAAGAAAGATGGAAGTAAAGTTGCAGTAATGTTTGAACCATCTAATTTGCAGATTAAGGAACTTGTGTTAGAAGATAAGAAAAGAAAGGTAAGTTTAGAAAGAAAGGCAAGTGTTAAAAAAATAAAAATTGAAAATAAGAAGGAGACTAAGAAAAATGCATAAAAACAGATACAATATGGGTAAATTTTGGCCTGTCGCTAAAAAGGGAACAAAATATGTTGCTAAGAGTAGTCATAATAATAGTAATTCTATACCATTGGCAGTATTGATAAGAGATGTACTTAAGCTGGTTAGGACAACTAAAGAATTGAAGAAAGTTTTGAATGAAAAACAAATTAAAGTTAGTGGAAAGGAAATTAGAGATACAAACTATCCGATTGGTTTATTTGATATGATTACTGCAGGAGATAAAACATTTAAAGTTATACTTGGAGAGAATAAGAAATTTAAGATGGAGGAAAGTAAAGATGATGGCACCAAAATTATTAAAATTGTTGGAAAGAAGAATCTTGGTAATAAAGGTATTCAGTTTAATTTAATGGATGGGAGAAATGTACTTTCAAATGAGAAAGCTAATGTTGGTGATTCTGTAATTTATAATTATAATGATGCAAAAATTAGTAAAATTATTAAAATGGATAAGGGTAGTGAAGGATTTGTGATTAAAGGTAAACACGCAGGAGTTAGAGGAAAAATTGTAGATATTGTTGAGCAAGGTGGAAAGAAGATTGCAGTTATTAATGATGATAAGGAGAAAATTAACGTTTGGGTAAAGAACGTTATAGCTATGTAAGATGGAACAAGAAATGAAAAATAATACGCCTATTGAAAGTGCTACACAAGAACAGCCAACAGAATCTCAAGAAATTGAAAGTAAATCTGAGAATGTACAAGATGATATGGTGGAAGATAAGAAAATGAAGAATAAAAATCCAATGCAAGAAATTGAAATAGAAAAAATGGTATTGCACTGTGGTGGAACTGAAGATAAGTTAGAGAAAAGTATAAAGTTGTTAGAAATGATAACTGGAAGTAATAAGATTTATGTAGTAAAATCAACAAGAAGAATTCCTACATTTGGAATTAGTCCTGGTAAAAAATCAGGTGCTAAGATTACAATTAGAAATCAATCTAAGATTAAAGAATTATTAGAAAGATTTTTTGTTTCTATGGATAATGAACTACCTAAAAAACAGATAACAACTAATCAAGTTTGTTTTGGAGTCCCTGAATATATTGAGGTTCCGGGTTTAGAATATGATAGAGATATTGGTATAACTGGATTTGAAGTGATGCTTGTTTTTAAGAGAAAAGGAAAAAGTGTTAAGATGAGAAAAATTAAGAGGGGGAAATATCCAAAGAGACAGGGTGTTTCTAAGGATGAAATAGTAGATTATATGGAAAATAAATTTAGTTTGGAGATAGAATAATATTGAAAATTAAAATTTTCAAACATTTAAATTTCGGAGAAATTAAAATATGACAGCAAGTGATTGGAGAAAAATGTTGAAGCAGTTTAGAAATAAACCGGTGATGAGAAATAAACTTATCAAGCATAATAAACCTAAGGATAGAACTACTGGAATTGCGCAGAAGAAATGTGAAAGATGTGGTAGATTTGGAGCTATGATTAGTAGTTATGGTTTGAATATATGTAGACATTGTTTTAGAGAAATTGCGGAGGACTTAGGTTTTAAGAAGTATAGTTAAGATGAGTCAAGATATAGTAGCAGACGGATTGAATGTAATAATGAATGCCAAAAAGGCTAGGAAGACAAAGGTAGTCTTGCAAAAGCACTCTAAGGTATTGAGGCATATTTTGGATTTAGCTAAAGAAGGTGGGTTGTTGGATTATAAAGTGGATGGCACTAAATTGAATGTTGAAATTAAAGATCTTAATGCTATCAAGGCAATCAAACCAAGATATACTGTTAAGAAAGATAATATTAATTTCTATGTTAGAAGATATTTACCCGCCAGAGATTTTGGATTTGTAATAGTTAGTACAAATCAGGGATTAATGAGACATAATGAAGCTGAAGAAGGAAATTTAGGAGGATGCCTAATGGCTTATATGTATTAAGATGGTAGAAGATAACGTTACACCTACTGAAAAGCCTACAGAAGGAACTCAAGAAGAGCCTGTTGTAAGCGAGGAAAAGGTAGAGGATACTAAGATGGAAACGGAAAAACCTAATGAAGTTTCTGAGGATGTGGATAATACTAAGACTGAAATGGATGTTGTAGAAGAAACTGTAGAGAATAATCCAGTTAATAGTAATAAGGATGATAAAGATAGTTTATACGAAGAGATTGAGATTCCTGAAGGAGTTAGTGCTGAGATAGTTGATGATGTTCTTACAGTTAAGAAAGATGATAAAGAGATTAAGAGAAAATTGGTAAGTCTTTTGGACATTGAGATTAAAGGAAATAAAGTTGTTATTAATGCTGGGAGAAATAGAAAATTAGAGAGAAAGTTGTTTGGAACCTTTAAGGCCCATATTAATAATATGATTAAGGGATTGACTGAAGGATTTGAGTATAAATTGAGAGTTTCAAATGTGCACTTCCCAATGAATGTTAGTTTTGATGCTGGAAAAAATTTGTTTACTATAAAGAACTTTTTGGGTGAAAAGAAAGATAGAATAATTAATGGAATTGAGGGTGTAGATGTTAAAATTGATGGAGAGGATGTAATAGTTAGTGGATATGATATTGAGAAAACTGGTCAAGTTGCAACTAATATTGAGAAAGGTGCAAAAGTTAGAAATAAAGATAGAAGAGTCTACCAAGATGGAATTTTTATTATACAAAAACCAGGGAGGGTTTATTTAGAATAAAACAATGAAAATCAAAATTTTCAAGCATTTAAATTTTGGAGAAATTAAAATATGACAAAAGCGAAACCAATATTTAGACAAGTAGATGCTCATAAATATAGTAAGTTGGGCGTGAGAAGAAAGAAGAAAGTCAAATATAGGTTTCCTAATGGAAGAGATAATAAAATTAGATTGAACTATGCTGGTAGATTGAGAAAGGTTAAGGTAGGTTTTAAGAATGAGAATGATGGAAGGCATTTAGTTGAGGGTAAGAAAGTTATTATGATTTACAACGTTGCGGATTTAAAAAAGATTGTAGAAGGTTGTGTTGGAATTATTGGTAAAGTTGGAGATAGGAACAAGAAGGCTATTGCGGAGCATGTTATTAAGAATAAGGTTGAATTGTTTAGATTTGATGCTAAGAAGTTTTTAAATGGATTGGATAAGAAGATTAAAGAAGCTAGAGATAAAAAGGATAAGAGAAAGTCGGATAAAATAGCTAGAGATAAAAAGGCTAAAGCTAATGAAGAGAAGGCTAAGAAAGAAGCTGAAAAGAAAAAAGCTGATGAAGAAAAAAAGAAAGAAGATAAAGCAGATAGTTTAGAGAAAAAAACTGAAGAGAAAAAAGAAAAGAAAGTTGATGTAAATGTTGAAAGTAAATCTAAAATGAAGGAGAAGAAAAAATGAATTTAAATAAGAAGAAAGAACTTGCGGCAAAAACTCTTAGAGTTGGAAAAGGGAGATTACAGTTTAAACAAGAAAATCTTAATGAGATAAAGGAAGCGATAACTAGGCAAGATATTAAACAATTAAATCAAGAAGGTATAATTACAATTAAGCCAATTAAGGGAAGGAAGAAAAATGTTACTAGAAAGCATAGAAGAGGTCCTGGAAAGATTAAGATGAAAGTTAATAAAAGAAAACAAGAATATGTTAAAATAACTAGAAAATTAAGAGCATATGCAATGAGTTTGAGAGAAAGGGGAGTTTTGGAAAGAGAACTATATAAAAAGATAAGGAATAAAATTAGAATGAGAGAATTTAGAAGCAAGGCTGGAATGAAGGATTTTTTGAATGCTCATGAAGATGTAGATTTTGAAAAAAATCATGGAATAAAAATGCCTGTTACTAAGAAAGTTAAGAAGAAGATTGAGACTAGAAGGGTGAAAAAGGATAATAAGAAAAATGTTAAAGTGAATAAAAAGACTAAGGAGGCAAAGAAGAAATGAAACGACTAGATAGAAAAAGACGAAGAGAAAGTAAGACAAATTATACTAAGAGATTACTTTTGTTAAAAGGTAATGTTCCTAGATTGGTTGTTAGAAAGACTAATAAGTATATCTTGTTGCAAATTGTTGAGAGTAAACATGCTCAGGATAAAGTGATTTGTGAAGTTAATACTAAGGAATTTTTGAGATATGGATGGCCTAAGGAAAAGAGCGGAAGTTTGAAAAGTTTGGCTGCTGCTTATCTTGCTGGAATGTTGTTGGCTAACAAGGCTAAAGCTAAGGATGTAAAGAAAGTCATATTAGATAGTGGATTGATTCCAAGTACAAAGGGTAGTAGAGTGTATGCTGCAGTTAAAGGGGTTGTTGAAGGTGGATTGGAGATTCCTCATGATCAAAATATATTGCCTTCAGATGAAATGATTAATAAATATGATTTTGTTGAAAAAGTTAAAGGAGGATTGAAATAAAATATGGCAGGAGAAAGAAGACCCCCTATGAGAGGAAATGATAGACATAATCGGAAGCCTAGAAGTAGGGCAGAGATAGAAAAAGCTCGAGAAGAGAGATTAAAAGAACAGCAAGCTAAAGCTCTTGAAGATTGGAGACCTGTAACTGAATTGGGTAAAAAAGTAAAAGCTGGAAAAATTAAAGATATAGATGAAGCTCTAAAATCTAAAATTCTGGAATCAGAAATAGTAGATCTCTTATTAAAAACAAAGGAAAATATTTTGAATATTGGTCAAGCTAAAGGTAAGTTTGGTGGTGGAAAGAGAAGAGCTTGGAGACAAACTCAGAGAAAGACTAAGGAAGGTAATGTTGCTACATTTTCATGCATGGCAGTAGTTGGTAATGATGGATATGTAGGATTAGGATATGGAAGGGCAAAGGAAACATTACCTGCAAGAGCAAAGGCAATAAGAAAAGCGAAGTTAAATTTAATGAAAATAAAAAAAGCTTGTAGTAGTTTTGACTGTACCTGTGGTGAACCACATACAGTTCCATTTATTGTTGAAGGTAAAACTGGAAGTAGTAGGGTTAAATTAATGCCAGCTGCCCAGGGTACTGGATTAGTTGCAGGAGATGAACTTAAGAAAATATTAAAGGTGGCAGGAATAAAAGATGTTTATAGTGTTACAAAAGGTAAGAAGAGAACAACATTAAATATGGCTAAAGCATGCATAGATGCACTTAGTAAGACTATGGAGATGTAAG
This sequence comes from Candidatus Woesearchaeota archaeon, assembly GCA_964450665.1. Classification (GTDB taxonomy): domain Archaea; phylum Nanobdellota; class Nanobdellia; order Pacearchaeales; family GW2011-AR1; genus ARS1285. The sequence continues at coordinate 14,597 of CAYVEM010000008.1, forward strand.
ATAAAAATGGAAGCATATAAAATTAAAAATTTTAATCTCCCATTTTTATGGAGGAGAAGATAAAAATGGAAGCATATAAGTTTGTTAAATTAAAGAAAGAAGAATTTGGTATTAAGGAATATATCAAAAGACAATTAGGAAAAGGAAAGATTAGTAATTTGGATATTGAATATACTCCTGTTGGTGAGAAGATTATAATTAGTACTAGTAAACCGGGATTAGTTATTGGTAGAAAAGGAGAGCAAATTCAGCAATTAACTGAAATCTTAAGGAAGAGATTTAAATTAGAGAATCCTCATATTGAGATCAATGAAATTGAAAATCCATTATTGGATGCACAAGGAGTTGCTGATGAGATTGCACTTGCACTAGAAAGGATGGGCAATCTAAAGTTCAAGGTTATTGCATATAGGAAACTACAAGAGATTATGAAGGCAGGTGCGTTAGGATGCGAATTGAGATTAAGTGGAAAATTGCCAAGTGAAAGAGCAAAATCATGGAGATTTGCGGAAGGTTATTTGAAGAAAGCTGGAGATTCTGCTAAAGAAGTTGATAGGGCTCAAGCTACTGGATTGACTAAGACTGGAATCATTGGAGTGAAGGTTGCTATTATGCCTCCTGAGGCTAAAATTTATGATAGAATTATTGTTGATGATGAAATGAGGAGTAAGTTAGGTGTTGTTGAAGATATTGAAGAAGATGAAAAACCTAAGAAGAAACGAAAGAGTCCTGTTAAATCTAAAAAGAAAACTCAAAATAAATCTGCTGAAAAAATAGATGTTAAAGCAGAGAAAGTTGCATTGGCTGCGGGAGAAGTTGCAAAAGCAGAAGAAGAAAAAGAAAAATCTAAGAATGATGAAAAGGTAAAAACACCCACTATTGAAGATTCAAAAGAAATATTGCATAATAAGTTGGAAGAGATTGAAGAAGAGCATGATAATATTGTGGATCATGGGGATAATATTAATAAATCTAAGGATACTCAGGATAGTAAGAATTAAAAATGGCTATAATTAAAAATTCGGATATTGTAAAGATGTCAAACAAAGAATGTGAAGAGAAAATTCAAGATTTAAGAATGGAATTAATGAAAGAAGGAGTTAATGTAGCTAAGGGTGGTAAAAATAAGATTAAAGAAATTAAGAAAACAATTGCAAGACTATTAACATTCAATAGATTAAATAAATCTGTTGAAGTAAAATAATATGGATATATGTCCAAAATGTGGATTGCCTTTGCAAGCATGTGTTTGTGAGGAAATTGCGAAAACAGAACAGAGAATACGGATAACAACTGAAAAGAAAAAATTCGGTAAGATTATCACAGTAATTTCAGGTTTTCAAGATGTAGATTTGAAAACTATAGCAAAAGATCTTAAACATGCCTTGGCATGTGGAGGGACAGTAAAAGAGAATACTGTTGAACTTCAAGGAAATCATTCAAGAAACGCCAAAGTTTCTTTGGTTAAGCTTGGATTTTCGCAAGATAGCATAGATGTTGCATAGGCAGAAAAAAAATAAAAGTGAAGGGATGGCAAGTTCATCACCGCAGATGATGAAGCATCAAATATAGTAAAATGGCAGAAGAAAAACAAAATAATGGAACACCCAAAATGGTAGCTGTAATTAGAATTGCAGGAATGGTGAAAGTAAGAGAGGATGTAGCTGAAACTTTGGATAGATTAAGACTAAGAAGAAAATATGCTTGCGTTGTAGTTGATGTAAATAACAAAAATATTGTTGGAATGTTGAAGAGAGTTAAACACTATATTGCATTTGGTGAAATTGATAGTAAGACTTTAGAGAAATTGATTAAAGAAAGAGCTGAGAGTGAAGAAGGTAGAAAACATAAAATAGAGATTAATGCAGGAGAGGTTGCTAAAGGATTGATGGCAGGTAAGAGGCTTGCTGATTTTAAGTTGAAAGGGTTTTTTAGATTACATCCTCCAAGAAAAGGAATTGATAGTAAGTTGCAATATCCTAAAGGAGTTTTGGGAGATAATAAGAAAGATATAAATAAATTAATTGAGAGGATGTTGTGATGGTAGAACCAATAAAGAATATTGATATAATGGCTCTTGAAAAAGGATGCTATTTTGGAGGGAATGAATTAATAATTGGAAGGGGAGATATGGAAATGACCACTATAAGGAGAGATTCCTTGGATTCGACTCAAGTTAGAGAATGCTTCTATCAGATTACCCTAATAGGAGATTCAGATTGTTCTATTCATGAAAATAGTTATGAGGAAATTGATCATGAGGACCCTAATTATCAAAGATATATATCACAATTAAAGGGGGTAGGATTATGGTAATTAAAACTAAAAAGAAAAAGAAAGCAGTAGGTCAGAGAGGAAAAACTAATCATGGTCATGGTGCTAGAAAGAAATGGAAGAAAAGTGGGCATAAAGGTGGAGTGGGAATGGCTGGAACTGGAAAGAAGGCAGACCAGAAAAAGACTTTAATTAACAAGTTGTATGGGAATAAGTATTTTGGAAAACAGGGAATAACAAGTAGAGGTACTGAAAAAGATAGAAGATTGAAAGTTAATGTGGGAGATATTGAGAGAAATATTGATAAATTTAAAGTAAAAGATGGATGGTTAGATCTAACTGATTTTAAGATTTTAGGAAAAGGTGAAATTACTAAGAAAGTTAAGATTAAAGCATTAGATGTTAGTAAGAGTGCTAAGATTAAAATTGAGAAAGTTGGTGGCGAGGTTAAAACTTCTAGAATTATTGATAATGTTAAACAAGATAAGACTGAAGAAAGTGAGTAATGCTAGTTTCAGAATTATTAAATAACTAAAATGGCATTTAAGAATATTTTGCATAACCTCCCAGAAGTAACTTCTCCCACTGAAAAGAAGCTGAGTTTTAATGTTAAATTAAAATGGACTCTTATTATATTGGGGGCATTTTTTATTATGTCAAATATTGCACTTTATGGTGCAGATGCGGGTTTCTTAGAACAATTTGAATTTTTAGCAGTTATTTTAGGAACAAATTTTGGTTCAATAATTAGTTTAGGTATTGGTCCAATAGTTATGGCGAGTATTATTTTGCAATTATTAGTTGGAAGTCAGATTTTGAATATTGATACGAGTACTAGTGAAGGTAAGAAGTTTTTTCAAGGATTGCAAAAATTAATGGTATTTTTCTTCATAATATTTGAAGCAATTATCTATGTAATGATGGGAGGAATTAAAGCTACTTCAGGATTTACTACAATAGTTATTTTTCAGCTTATTTTAGGAGGATTAGCAATTTTATTTATGGATGAAGTTTGTCAGAAATGGGGATTTGGATCTGGAGTTAGTTTGTTCATAGCTGCAGGAGTTGGTTGGCAATTAATTACTGCTAGTTTTGGATTCTTAGGAACCCAAGGACAATTCCAAGCTAGCGGAAAAATTATTGCATTAATAGTTAGTTTAATGAATGCAGATAGTCAAGGAGCATTATTGGCAGGAGCTGCGATTGTTGCTACAATTTTATTATTTTTAGTGGTAGTATGGGTGCAGAACTTAAAAATTGAGATTCCATTAAGTTATGATAGATTGAGAGGATATAGTATGAAATGGCCATTGCAATTTCTTTATGCTAGTGTTATTCCAGTTATTTTAACTAGTGCTTTAATTGCTAATTTTACATTATTTGGAGGATTAATACAAAATTGGTTAGGAAGACCTACTTTATTAGGTAATGTAGTTAATGGTCAGCCAGTAGAAGGATTTTTGTATTGGATTGGAAGTACAAATATTGTGGAGAGAATAATTACTGGAAGTTGGGAAATGTCTTTAATAGGACAGACTCTTGGTCATGTTGCCTTCTATATGTTCTTTTGTGCATTATTCTCTGTATTTTGGGTGAAGACTAGTGGGATGGATGCTGGAGCTCAAGCAAATAATATTTTGAAATCTGGATTACAAATTCCAGGGTTTAGGAAAGATCATAGGATTTTGGAGTCAATTTTAGGAAGATATGTTATGCCATTGACAGTAATGGGTGGTTTGGCTATTGGATTATTGGCAGCTATTGCAGATATTTTGGGAACCTTGGTCGGGGGTACAGCATTATTATTAGGTATTATGATTACATTCCAATTCTATCAGAATATTGCACAGCAACATGCTATGGATATGAATCCTGCAATGAAGAAAATGATGGGAGTTTAAACATCATTTTCTGCCTCATTCAGAATTGAAAATTCTTCAGATGAATAAAATGATGGGAGTTTAAACATCATTTTCTGCCCAGGCAAAAATATAATTCTATGTCTGTGAATAAGGAGAAGGGTGTTTAGAGGTATGAAGTTTTAAATAGTCTTTTTGGTAAAATATAAAATGAATATACAAGCATGGATAATTAGTAACCCTAAAGGATCTATAGTTGCAATAAGTTTTCTTGTGACCTTATTTATTACAGTTATAAGATATTATATGACAGATAGAGAAAAAATGAAAGATATCCGAATGAGGCAAAAAGAATTAAGAGTTGAGATGAAACAGTATCGAGATAATCCTGAGAAGATGATGGAAATTAATAAAAAGATGATGGAAGATATGCCTGAGCAGATGAAAATGAGTTTTAAACCTATGATTGTTACAATGATTCCTATCTTGATTGTTTTTGCTTGGATGAGAAGTACTTATGCATTAACAAGTATTGCGGGAAGTTGGTTGTGGTGGTATATAGGAAGTTCAATAATTTTTAGTATATTTTTGAGTAAGAAGATGGGCCTTCAATGATTTTTGATATAATTACTATAAGCTAAACTTGTTAATAAGATTCCAAATGAATTTATTAGAATATCTTTTGTTGATGCAAATCTTCCTGGAACAAATAATTGATGGATTTCATCAGAGATTCCATAAATGATGGCAAGGATAATTCCCATTATAATGAGAGGTTTGTTAGGTTTTCCTTTAGTTAATGAAATTAATAAGAATAATGTTAAATATGAAAATGCTGTGAAATGATAAATAATTGCATAAGGTCCTGAAGAGCCGTCTCCTGCGGGAAAGGTTATACTTGAAATATAAAATATTAGGAATGCTGAAATTAAGGTTAAGATTATTGCAAGCCACCTATTTTTCTCTAGTATTTTTATCATCTCTAATCTAAATAGAGATATTATTTTTTAAGGATTGTTGTGGTTTTTTAGTATTAAGATCTATTAAATTATGAGGAAACTGAGTCATACAAAGCTTTAAAAGTGATCATGTTTAGCTATTTTAGTAAGGAATATATTGAAAATGGATCAAGAAGCAGTTATGAGAATTCA
>CAYVEM010000009.1:0-18661 GCA_964450665.1 Candidatus Woesearchaeota archaeon
TTGTCTAAATTTTCATCTCTTGAGAATGAAATGTTTACAGAATTTAGTCCAAATGCAACTGGCTCTATTTTTGTGTTTGGTTTTTCACCTTCGTGTTCTTTGATAATGGATTCTACCTTTGATTGTATCTCTTCTAGATTTGAATCTGGAGCGCTTGGCATTATTTTTATTGTGATTAGTGCTGTTCCCATGGTATATTTTTGAATTTTTGCTTTATAAATCTTATCATTATCTTGGCAGACCATAATTCTTATAAATGAAGCAAGTTATCAATCGTTATGATTGAAAAGAGGATAATTTATATTTAAATGGAGGGAAATTATTTGCAATTAGTTGAATTTATAAGTCAAAGTAGTGGAACTTCTGTTGAAGATATTGAAAGAAAAATTGAGGCTAAACAGGCTAAATTGGCTGGATTGATAAGTAAGGAGGGTGCTGCACAGATTATTGCCGCGGAGTTGAATGTTAATTTTGATAAACAAATGATTAAGATTGCTCAGATGGTTCCTGGTATGAGGAGGATTAATCTTATTGGGAAGATAATTGAATTGGCTCCAATTAGAGAGTATAATAAAAATGGAAGAAGTGGAAAAATAGGAAGTTTTGTTTTGGCAGATGATACTAGTAATGTGAGGACTGTATTGTGGGATGAGAATCATATTGATTTAATAGGTAAGGGGAGTATAAAGATGGATGTAGTTGTGGAAATTGGTAATGCGAGTATTAGGAATGGAGAATTACATTTAGGAAGCTTTTCTGAGATAAAAGTTAGTAAAAAGAAGATTGATAATGTAGTTACTGAAAAGCCTGTTTTTGTAAAAAAAGTTAAAGATTTCAATATAGGAGATAATGTTGCTAGTAGAGCATTTATTGTTAATATTTTTGAACCAAAGTTTTTTGAGGTTTGTCCGGAATGTAGAAGGAAGGCTATAAATGGTAATTGTAATGACCATGGTCAAATTAAACCTGAAAAGAGGAGCTTGTTATCTTTAGTAATTGATGATGGAAGTGATAATATTAGATGTACAATATTTCATGATGAGTTAGAGAAGATTATTAGTATGAAAGAATTGGAAAATTTGGAATTATTTGTTGTTAAGAGGAAAGAACTTCTTGGGAAGGAAATGATTGTTAAAGGACAAGTTAGAAAGAATCAAATGTTTGATAGTAATGATTTTATTATTAATGAGATGGAAGACATAAAACTGGATGAATTAATTAATGAATTGGAGAAATAGTTCTAAATATTAGGTTGGGTAATATACACCATAATTAGATAATCCTTATAAGTGTTAGAAAATTAGATTTTTTATGGTGGCTAAGAAGGAAGAGAAAAAAGCGAAAAAAAAGGTTTCTAAGAAAACTAAGGAAAAAAAGGAAGTAGTTAAAACTGAGGAAGTTGAAGAAGGGACAGCAGGTAAATCATCTAAAGATGATTCGGGTCCCAAGGAAGAACCTAAGATGAAGTTGTCTGATTTGCCAGGAGTTGGACCTGCTGCTGTTGAGAAGTTAGAAAGTGCAGGAATATTTGATTTAATGGGAATTGCAGTTATGGGTCCTAAGGAATTAAGTGAGATGGCTGGAATGGGGGAAGCTGCTGCTAGAAAGGCTATACAGGCTTCTAGAGGGATGATGGATCTAGGTTTTCAAGATGGTATGGAGTTTGCTGAGAAAAGGAAAGAAGTTGTTTATATCGGTACAGGTAGTACAGAACTAAATAATTTATTAGGGGGTAAGGGAGTGGAGACAAAAGCAATTAGTGAGGCTTTTGGGGCCTATGGAAGTGGTAAGACTCAGTTAGCATTAACTTTGGCTGTTAATACTCAATTACCTTTTGAACAAGGGGGAGTTGAAGGTAAGTCGGTTTATATTGATACTGAAGGAACTTTTAGGCCAGAAAGAATAAAACAGATTGCTGAAGCTAAAGGATTAAATCCAGATAGTGTTTTAAAAAATATTTTAGTTGCTAGAGCTTTTAATAGCGATCATCAAATTCTTTTAATTGATAAGGTTGGAGAATTGATTAAAAATGGTGAACCAATAAAGTTGGTTGTTATAGATAGTTTGACTGCTCATTTTAGGGCAGAGTTTTCTGGAAGAGGGCAGTTAGCAGATAGACAACAAAAATTGAATAAATATTTACATAATTTGATGAAAATGGCTGAACAATTTAATTTAGCTATTTATGTTACAAATCAGGTTATGTCTAATCCTGCGATGATGTTCGGAGATCCAACTACTCCTATTGGAGGAAATATTGTTGGGCATGCTAGTACATATAGGATGTATATAAGAAGAGGTAAGAAGGGAAGTAGGGTTGCTAAGTTGATCGATAGTCCTAATTTGCCAGATAATGAATGTGTGTTTTTTGTGACTAATGCCGGTGTAGTTGACGAATAATCTTAAATAGTGTTTTGATAATTATTAATATGGAAGAACTAAATGTAATTGTTTTAATGAAGGGTGATGAGAGATATGTATTTTTGTATGATGATAAAAGTGCGGATAGTTTATCTCAGATATTTGGAAAATATGCTACAGATGAGAGGTTGAGTTTTACATTTTATGATGCAACTATTTTAAATCATAAAGTTCGAAAGATGAAAAAAGAATCTGAAGAGAAATTTAGCGGATTAATAGATTTGTTAAAAGGAAGAGACGATTTTAATAATATTTAGTGAAATTTATAAACTTGATGATTTAATATATATTATGAAAAAGTGGTTTAAATCGGAAGGGTATAAGGTATTTTATGTTGCTTCATTTTTGTTTATAACTATATTTTTTATATTGCCTTATTTGGTTCAAATTAGTACTTATTTTCATGAGAAGGGACATCAATCTGTTTTAGATGAATATGATGTGGATAATAGTTATAGGATTAATTTGTTAACTACTATTCATAATTTTTATAATCCTAATGTTAAGAAATTAGGAGTTACTAAATTTGATACTGATGCCTATGGGGAATTAAAAAAGTTTCAAAAGGCTGAAGTTCATATTGCAGGAGTATTAAGTGATTTGAGGTTTTTGTTTTTGATTAGTATTTATTTGGTTTTTGTGAATATTTATATGTTCTATAAAATAAGGGTTAAGAAGGAGTATGATCTTGTGTGGGTGTTGGCTGTAAATTGGGTTTTGTTTATGTGGTTACTGGCATTAGTTCAAATAACTACTAGTAATTTGACTTTTCGTAGCGGGGATTTTATGAGTTTGGTGAAGGTTTTGGGGTAATAATTTATATATAATTGTTTAATGATTAATTATATGGAAGAAGATCCAATTCAATTAGCTAAGGATACTGAGATTTGTAAGAATTGTATTAATGTTGTTGTTGGAAAAGGTAATTTGAATGCAGATATAATGTTTGTAGGAGAGGCTCCTGGGAGAAAGGAAGATGAGATGGGAGAGCCTTTTGTAGGTGCTGCGGGAAAGAATTTGGATAAGCTTTTGGAAAGTGTTAAATTGAGTATGGATGATGTTTATATTGCTAATATTTTAAAATGTAGACCCCCAGAAAATAGGGATCCTTTGCCTGATGAGATTAGGGCTCATACTCCTTGGTTGTTAAAACAGATTAAAGACATTAATCCTAAAATAGTTTGTAGTTTAGGAAATTATGCTACAAAATTTTTGATGGCCTTAGGAGATGTTGATAAGATGAAAGATCAACCAGGAATAACCGGTGTTCATGGTAAAGTTCAACATATTGAAATTAATGAAATTAAGATAAAACTGATTCCATTGTTTCATCCTGCAGCTATGATTTATAATAGAAGTTTATCTAGTGAATGGGAGAAAGATATGGAGATAGTTAAGGGTGAAATTAGTCAGATTAATTTGTTTTAGTTTTTTGTAAGATATATTCCACATTTTGTTTTTTTGCAGATTTTTCTATAGAGCTTAGAACATTATTTATTTCTGTTTTAATTTCTTTAAAGTTATTTCCAGTTAATGAAATTCGGTATTTTCCTGCTGCTAGATAGGATATTTCACATTTAGATTCTTTTGTTGCATCTTTTAAAATGCTTTTTACTATATTAATTCCGTCTGAAGCGTTACTTGATAAATTGATTATATATTTGATTTCTTTTGGTTTGTCTTTTTTAGTTTCTAGAATTTTTAAAATCTTTTCTGAATCTAATTTGGATACAAATTTTTCAAGTATTTTTGGATCTTCTTTAATATTCTCAAAGAATTCTGCTATTGAGAATTTAATTTCTATTTTTTCTATTGTTTCTTTTGCTTTATCTTTAAGAACTGTTTTTAAGATGGCCTTAAGGGATTTTTCTTTTGATATTTTATCTAAAAGCTCTTTTTTTTCATTTTGTTTTACTCTTCTTAATGATAAGTATATTTTATCACCCTTTATACTCAAAATTTTACATACAATTTTTTTACCTGGAACTACGTAGTCTCTTAAATTTCTAATACGTCCTGGAGAAATTTCAGATGTTGTAAGGGTTCCTTCTCCACCACCTTCTATTTTAACGAATACAGTTGTACCTAAGATTTTATCTACTGTACATAGTACAATTTGATTTTGTTCTAATTCGTTATCAATTACCATAGAAATATTGATTAATGAGGTATTATAAAGTTTGTTATTAGTTAAGAACTTCAACAACTCGTGCCTTTATTTCGGCTTTCCCACCCCTAGGTTCAGCTAGGATTACATCACAAACTAAACATTGTACCTTTGTAGTTGCTCCTTCGAATATTGTTTGTTCGTTCTTGCAACCAGGGCATCTTGTTTTAATGAATCTGTATTTTGGCTTTACCATAAAGAATTAGGTAATATTTGGTTTTTAAAGTTTACTATATCTTAACAAGTTCAAATTCTAATTTTTTCTTTATTAAATCTATGAATTCTTGTTCTTTGTCTATGTTTATTGTGCAGCCTGCAGCATATTGATGGCCTCCAGAATCTCCCTGCCCTAAACTTTTAGTTATAGAATCCATTAATTGTTTTAAGTTTCTTGGAGAGTTATGATTTCTTCCAGCCATTCTACTTGATACTTTAATTTGATTTTTATTGTATGCCATTGCTATGATGACTGTGCCTTCTTTGTATGTTGATGAAAATGATAGAATTGATGCAAGGGTTCCAATAATTGTGTCTTTTACATTGTCTTTAGCATTTATGATTACATATTCTCTGCCCTCTAGGTTTTTTTGTTGTTCGATATATTTTAATCCTGAGATTATTTGTTGCCTATATTTAATATGGACTCTTTCAGCTTTTTTTCTGGCTAATGAGTTTCCTAAACAAAATAATAATGCTATTTGAGATTTGCCCATCCTACTACATGCATTTATCATTGCAGAGATTTCCCTAGCATCTTCTATTTTATTAAATAATTTTATTAGGTATAAATTTCCTATATGATCTTGAGCTTCTTTTGAAGATAGTCTAAGAGTTACTGCAGTAGTTAGATTTTTCATTTCTCTTTCGGTTAAGTCAATTAATGCCTTATATTTTTTTCCAAATTTTTCTATTCCTGTTTCATTTAGCAATTCATATGTTCCAGATAAATTTCCAGTTACTCCTGGGATGAAGGGTCTTGAGCTAAATTCTAGAGCCTTATCTAATTGGCGGGTAGAAGGATAGATTAGAAGTCCTTTTTTTATTATAACATTTGAATCTTTTATTATCTGGTTTCTTATTGGATTGATATTTTTTTCCATTATATCTCCAATCATTCCAAGTATAGCTAGATAGGCTAAATCTTTGTTGTCTTCTGAAATTGATCTTGAGAATAGATATGAAAGTTCTGCTGTGCAGAAATTATCTGCGGCGATTAAATGAGGATTAAATATTGTAATGTTTGAAGGGATTGTTTTCTTAGATATTTCGTGATGGTCAATAATGAAGATTTGTTTATTAGTTGCAGCTAATTGATTGATAGAATTTGATCCTAGATCTAGAATGAGAATTATTTTGTCATCTGGAAACTGATCAATTTCTTCTTGATTTAGTGATTTGATAATTTTTGTTGAGAAATGTTTATTTAATCTTTCTAGAGTTTTAGTTAATATTGCTGCAGAAGTTATACCATCAGTATCAAAATGACTAATGATTTGTATTTTTTCATTAGTAGTTTGTTTAAGAAATTTATCACTAAATTGTTTAATATCTGTTAACATTTTTCACCTCAATTTTATCTTAAGAAATCAATTTACTTTTTAAAGGTTATTCTGTACTTTTGAGTAACAGAAGATTATTTTTTAGAATTATGATAATCTGTTCTTTTTTTTAGTTTAGCCTTTGTAATTATTAAAGCTCTTCCTGTTTTCTTATCTTGTTTGTTTTTCTTGAAATGATTGATTATTTTTTGTAGTTTGTTTTCTAGATTGATCGTAGTTGGTTCAATGAATTTATCTCCTAGAACTTCTTTTATCTTCAAATCGTATAATTTTACGTTTGGAATTCCATATTGGTCTCTAAGCGTGAGTCCTATTTTTTCTGCAGTTAGGCCTTTTCCAGCTAATTTTAGTATAATTGCTTCTACTTCTGATTTTGAGTATTTTAGCCATACTGGCTTTTTTAGATCTGTTTTTGCCATATATATTCATCTAGAATAAGGTTTTTAAAGCTTATGTTCATTCTTTTGTTAGTAAGTTATAGCCCCGTAGTGCAGTGGTCAAGCATGCGAGCCTTTGGAGCTCGAGACCCCGGTTCGAATCCGGGCGGGGCTATTAAGTTTAGGAAAGATAAAGATGGTGTTTAAGGAAAATTTTAAAGATATTAGTTCATTTGGAGGATTACCATTATATATTTTTGTTAGTTTGTTATTCTTAGCTTTAGGATTTAAGGAGATTTTTTATCAGTTGGTTATTGCATTGTTTTTAGTTTATATGGTATTTTTTGTTGTTCGTTCCATATACTTTAAGGAAAGACCTAAAAAATTAAAATATAAAAATTGGTTAGAAAAAATTGATGCAAATAGTTTTCCAAGTGCTCATGCTCTAAGGGCAATAGTTTTAGGTTTAATAATGATAAGTTTTTTTAGTAATGTTTATGTTAATTTTTTAGTTTTATTTGTTGTTTTTTTAGAAGGTTTTATGAGGGTTAGATTAAAACAGCATTTTTGGAGTGATGTTGTTTTTGGTTGGATTTTTGGAATTTTAATATGGGTTTTGATTACTAAATTTTTCTAATGTCTGTATCTTCCTCTTTTTTCTATTGTGTCAATTCTTTTTATAATTAGGTCATGTTGATTTGCTTTGTAGTTTTTTAGAATAATGTTAAAGGCTTCTGGAAAGATTGAAAAGTGTTTGGCATCTAGAGCTTGTTTTAATAAATGTAAGTCTACTGCTTTATCTTCAATTTTATGAGAATGGAAACCTAGGCCGAAGTCTATTAGATAAACTAAATCATCTTTAAAGATCATGTTGCTAGTTGTAAGGTCTCCATGGATTAGGTCTTGATTGTGAAGTTTAGTTAGATTTTCTGCTAGTTTCTTACAAATAGATTTCCAATCTAATTGCTCTAAATGTTCTGATAATTTTTTTCCATCTATAAATTCCATTTCAATGGTTTGTTGATTATCAGTTTCTAGAATTTTTGGAACTGGAATGATTGATTGTAGTTTGTTGATGATTTTTGCCTCGGCCTTTGTTCTTGATTTTCTTAGTTTTTTATCTAGGATTGGAAGTCTGTAACTTTTGCTAATTCTTTCTTTTATTGCTTTGTTATTATCTTGATAGATAATAGCTTCTGCTCCTTGTTGGATTTGTTTCATATAATTGTTTAGAAAAAGTATTTAAATATCTTATTGTTTATTGGTTTATGAAAGGTGGTTTTATATGGGGGTTGTTTATTGTTATTGTTATTGTTATATTGGTAATTGTAGGAGTTTTTTTGTTTGATGATCAGATTGATGATGTTGTTGGTAATGATTCTGATAAAATTGATGTTATTAAATATGTAATTGATGAAAGGTGTGCTATATGTGGTAATGAGTGTGTTACATTGAAGTTTGCGATGGTTGCTGATTGTATAGATACCACAGAGGATTTTGGGTGTAAGTATGAGTATGATGAATGTAAGAAAGTAGAAAATGATTGTGTTTTTACAAAGGATATAAACTATGTTTGCGGGAGTGATGGTAATACTTATACAAATCCTTCTTATGTTAAATGTTATGATGTTGATATAGCTTATGAAGGAAAGTGTAATGATAATGGTTATGTGATTGATACAACTGGAATAATTATAATTGGGGATGATCCTATTTGTGGTGATGGTAAGTGTGAGCCTATAGAGAAAATTGATTGTCCTGGGACTGGAGAACTGAATGCTGGCTGTTTTGAGAATCCTTATTTTTGTTTAGAAGATTGTTAGAATTTCATTTTCTTACCATATTTTTTGGCAAGTTTTTGCATTTGTTTTTGTGACATTGCTTCTGTTGCATCCATGTTTGCTATATCGCTACCACTGGCTAGATCGTTTAGCATCCTGTATTGTTTTAATAGTTGTCTGATCTCAGTGGTTGTTGTTCCGCTACCTTTTGCAATTCTGTTAAGTCTTGCAGTTTGTTTTTCCATAATTTCAGGATGTTTAATTTCCTCTTGAGTCATTGAGTCTATTGCATGTTGCCATTTTTTAACTTTTTCTTCTTGTAGTCCCATCATTTCTTCAGGGATTTTTGCTTTTCCCATACCTGGAATCATGCCTGCTATTTTTGAAAAGCTTCCCATACCTGACATTTGTTTTAGTTGCTCTTGGAAATCTTTTAAATCTAAATTTCCATCTTCAAGTTTTGTTTTTAATTTTCTTTGAGATTTTTCATCTACTGCAGATTGTACTTTTTCTAATAATCCTTCTAAGTCTCCTAATCCTAAAAGTCTAGAGATGAAAGAACTTGGATTGAATGTTTCAATTTCATTCATTTTTTCTCCAGTTCCTATGAAGTAGACTGGTGCATTTGTTTCATTACATGCAGTTAGGGCTCCCCCTGCTTTTGCAGTTGAATCCATTCTAGTTATGATAACTCCATTTATATCACATGCTTCTTGAAATTCACTTGCTTGGCTTTTGGCTGTTTGACCAATGTCTGCTTGGATTGTTAGAAGTTTGTAATCTGGTTTTATTTCCTTAGTGAGTGTTTTAATTTCGTCTACAAGTTCCTTATCTAGATTATGTCTTCCAGCAGTGTCTATGATTATTAGATCAAAATCTTCTAACTGTTTTTCGAATTTTTTGTATATTTTTAGAGGATCTTTTTCAGTTTTATCTGTGAATGTTTCTATTTTTGTTTGTTGCCCTAATTGTTCTAATTGGCTTGCAGCCGCTGGACGATAAACATCAAGACTAATCATTGCAGTTTTTAATCCTCTTTTTGAATAATAGGAAGCTAATTTTCCTGTTGTTGTTGTTTTACCAGCACCATATAATCCTACAAGCATAATCTTTTTTTGATCACCTTTCTTAATTATTATTTCATGCTTTTCTTTTCCTAGAAGGTTTAAGATTTCATCATGTAAAATTTTTGTGATGTGTTCTTTACGCTCAATACCTTTGATTTTTTCATCAGTGGCAGCAGCTTTAATTTTGTCTCCTAGTTCCTTAACTAGATATATGTTTACGTCTGCTTGGATTAAAGCTCTTTGTAAGTCTTTAACAATGGTTTCTATTGTTTTTTTATCTAGAAATATAGATCCAGCTATCTTGTCGAATCCCTTCTTGAATGCAGAGGATAGTTTGTCTAACATGATTTTTTATAATTATTTTAGTATAAAAAGCTTAGGGGTACTTGGTTTATAGTATTTTGGGTTATAAAAATATAAAATTCGAATAATAAAAATAAAAAAAATTAAGTTTCCTCGTAGCTCTGAAAGGATTATTTTTTCTTCTTTTTTGTAGCTGATTTTTTCTTAGCAGCTTTCTTTTTTTTTCCGCCTCTAGCCATCTTTGCTTCGCAAACATGTCCTTTCCCATCTACGTAATAAAGATAACCAGATCTTCTATCGACAACATTTTTTGCGATAATTTTTCCCATTTATTCATTTAACCTCCTTATGATAACTATTATTAAATTATATATGATGAATTAGTATTTAAATGTTTGCCGTATCGTCGATGAATTTTATAATTTCTTTGAATTCTTTAGTATTATTTGGAATTTCTAAGAGTTTGTTAAATTTTTCTTTTGGTTTTATGGATGCCTGATTTGGATTTATTAATTTTATATCAATTATTTTATCATCTAATAACCAAATTGCGATGAAAGGTTTACAAAAAAATGAATGGATAGAATGTCTTACTG
This sequence comes from Candidatus Woesearchaeota archaeon, assembly GCA_964450665.1. Taxonomy (GTDB): domain Archaea; phylum Nanobdellota; class Nanobdellia; order Pacearchaeales; family GW2011-AR1; genus ARS1285. The sequence goes on from CAYVEM010000009.1 coordinate 10,272, forward strand.
GCTTTTTTTGAATGAAAAGTAAGGGAGGTGATTTTTTTTTAAACATTAGTCCTGATGATTGTTGTATTATGGTTGTTAATTTTTTGACTTTTAAGATGATTATTTTATTTTTAAATTTGAATGAAAAATCTACCACCATGTTCTTTTGGGTTCCTCTTCAATAATAATTGCAGGATATTTTAGGTTAATGAATTTTTGATATTCAATTTCTATGTTTTTTTCACATACATAATCATGATGTCTAAATCCTCCTCCAAATGATTTTGGAATATGCATTAGTTCATGAATTAGAGTTTTTATTTGATCAATTTCAGACATCTTATCAAATCTTTTTGATATTACTTCAATTAAATAGAATCCCTTTCTTCCTAATGCTAATTGCATAGCTTTTCCTAATGCGTGGCATCTTGCAATTGTTCTTCTAGATGTGCTCCCATGGCTTCTTAAACAAACTACTGAATCTAGTTTTATATGTGGGAATAGAAATCTTGCAATTTCATCAACTCTTGTTTGTATGTCTGGAGCATGTTCATATTTTATTGGCATCTTTCACCTTTACTATTTTATTCTTAGACTTATGACCTTTAATAATTTTTATATTTATTATTATATTATCTAGTCATGATTTCTAGAGCATCACGATTTTTTAATTGATAATCTTTTCCTACAGCTTGCTTTGTTCTTGCATCTATGGCTTTTATGAAATTTTTACCAAAATCTGTATGTAAATAATATGCAAAGTCTAGGGCTGTAGATTTTTCTGGTAATAAGAAGCAGTCTGGTAAAATATTGCCTTTACTATCTGCTAGTCTGTTTGCTGATGCAGGGAATATTGCTATGTATTTTAGTAGATTGAAGATAGTATGATTTAGAATTTCTTGGACTCCTGTAGATTTGTAGGGTGTTAATACGTTGTCTTTGATATTATTTAGTGCTGTTTTTTGTTTTTCATTAAGTTTTTCTGTTTCTTTGAAATCTTTGTCTCCTGGAATGTATTCAATAAGTTTTGCTTTTGATGCTTCTCTTAATGCAAGTTCAGAATCTGCACTACAGGGTATGATCGTTATATCTGGATAACTAGTTTTTAGTTTTTCTAAGTTTTCCTTAGAATTTGGTTTGTCTATTTTGTTAGCTGCAATTATCATTGGTTTAGTTAAATGGCGAAGCTTGTGCGCAAATTCTTTTAGTTGGTTATCATCCCATGAGTTTGGTTTTTCAATATTGAAATTTCCTGAACGTAGAACATCTTTGATATCATCTTCAGTTACCTTAAGACCTGAAAATTGTTTAGCTACTGCTTTTGCAAAATCTGATTTTGTGTTTTGGATAGTTCTAGCAAAAGTTCCCCATACTTTTTTTAATATTCCTAAATACCATAAATCTAACTCATTTTCTAACATTTTAACATCTTTAGTTGGATTATAATTTTTAGTTTCCTTTCCTTCCTCATCTGTTTCTCCCGAAACATCTACTATGTGGATGAAGGCATCTGCGCTAGTTAAATTGTCTAAGAACTGGTTTCCAAGACCCTTTCCTTTGCTGGCTCCTTCTACAAGTCCTGCTACATCCATTATCTCTATGGGAATGAACCTTTTGTGGTTTATGCAATATCCTTTTTGAGGATTACAATTAGTATCAAATTCTTTATCTATACAGTCTATTTTTACGTGTCCAACTCCCTGATTTGGTTTTATTGTTGCAAATGGATAACTGGCTATGAGTACATCTGCCATGGTTGCTGCCTTGAAGAAAGTAGATTTTCCACAAGAGGGTTTTCCTACAAGTCCTATTAACATATTTGAATCAGAGTTGAGAGCTTTAAAAATCTTTATAAAATTTTAACTTATTTAAAATTGAGGATTTAGTAGAATTATTTCTTTTTAGAATCTTTTTTTGTATCTTCTTTATTTTTCTCTTCATTAGGTTCTTCTTTTATTTCTTCGAAGAGGTCAGAATCGTCTTCTTTTTCATCTTGAATAGATTCTATTGTTTTTGGTTTTAATGTTTTATAGAATATTAAGATTAGTAATGTTAGTATCAATAATAACGTTATTTCTAAAATTATTAATAAGGGGTTGTTCATATCTAAATTCCCTATTACATTTCCAGTTATTTTTGAAGATTTTTTGTTTGTAGTATTTATTTCTTTATTTTCAGGTTCTTCTTTTATTTCTTTTAGTTTTAAATCTATTGAAATTGATTCTCCAAATCCATTATAGTTGTTGTCATTGTTTTTATCTATACATGCAAAATATTCTCCTTTTATGCCCTTTATTTTTATTTCACAAGTATTTGATTTTAGAGTGCATTCTTCAATGTCTCCTGTTGCTACAAAACATTCATTAGATTTTAATTTTATTTTTTTATCATCACATCCTGTTAATCCAGTAATCTTTGCAATAACTTCCTCATTTGAAATCGTAGGGTTTGGTGTTAATTCTAAGACCATCTCTCCGATACAAGATTTTTTATCTACAACGTTCATATTATTTGATTCTAGAGGATTACCAAAGAAACCTATTTTTTTTTCAGATAGTGTTCCAGTTCCAGTTATTGATAATATCTTTATGCTATATTCCCCATTTAGTGTATTTTCATTGTTATTGAATATGAATAGGAAATTTTCATCTATATCTTGCCTTATTTTATAATCTAATGATATTATCTCTGATTTTTTTGCAGATTCTTTTTTTATTATTAATTTATCATTAGTATCTATTATTCCATTGTTATTTGAATCAAAATAAATTTCTATGTTTGTTGTTTCTTGTGGAGATTTTATTTTTAAACTAATATTTTCTAATTGTATATCTTCATCTATTGCTAATAATTTCATCTGGAAAATTTCTTTTGATAATCTTGGAGTTTCTGGATCATATTGCCATTCAAAATTTTGAGGGTTTCTATGGCCAGTTGCCATTGAGCCTTGACCTTTTTTTGGAATTACTAGGAATCCTTCATTGTATATTGGTTCACTTGATTCATCATAGGCTTGATTTTCATTGCAGTCAACAATTAAATCATAGTTTCCCGTTTGAGGATTATTCCATATTTTTGTATTGGAGAATCTTGAGTTGGGTATTTCATTAGGTTCTCCTCTAACATCTTCAAAAGTATCTCCATTATTCCAGTTTTGTTTATGTTCTACTATGTATATTTTTACTTTTTCTGGAGGATTTTGAGAACGACATAAATTGTCATTAACTCCAACAGTACTCAATACATAAACTGATTCTTTTGTATGATAGGTTTTTTTGTTTGATTTAATACTGGCAGAAACAGATGTTACTAATAATATTGCAATGAATATTGTAAAAATTAGTTGCACACTTCTTTTTTTCATAATTTTCTAATGGAAAAATCTTATTTAAGGATTATTACATTTTAATTGATGTTATTGAAGATATAACAAATCCTTCATTTATATAAATATAAAGATTTAAAAGTGGAAGAATATTCTCAAAACTATTGAGAGCCTATAGCTCAGCCTGGTTAGAGCGCCTGTCTTATAAGCAGGAGGTCCCAAGTTCAAATCTTGGTAGGCTCATATTTGAACTTGTCCCATCCAGAAATTAAAAATTTCTGGCCCATTCGATTTCATATAAATCTCAGGAGTTTAAATCTTGGTAGGCTCATTTATAAATATAGAATATATGTATTTATATGGTGAAAAAAACAAAAAGAATTGATGATGATGATAGAAAGTTGTATGCTTTTATCTCTAGTTTTTTTACTATAGTTGGATTTATAATTGCGTTGATATTATGGAGAAAGGATAAATATATTATGCATTATGCTAAGCATGGGTTGGTGTTGTTTATTGCTCAGGCAGTGATAGTTGTTTTGGGACCTTTTTTGTATTTTTTGAGTTCTGTTTTATGGGTGTTATGGGTAATTCTTTGGATAGTGAGTTGGATGAATAGTTTTTCTGGAAAGATGAAGAAGACTTTCTTGATTGGAGATTTGGCTGATAAGATTGTTCTTTAGTATTAGGAAGTTTTAAAAAGCAAAATATTCTCTAAAAAATAGGTTCAAGATTTAAAGATTTTGAAATATGCTGCCCCGATAGTGCAGCGGCCAAGCATCCGGCCCTTTCGAGGCCGTGACCCGGGTTCGAATCCCGGTCGGGGCATTAGATTTATATACTATTTAACATAATTATTATCATGAAAAAAGGTGTATTGTTATTGGTTATTGTTTTGGCTTTAGTTGTGGTTGGATGGTTTTTATTGGGTAATGATTCTGATAATATGGAATCTGATGAGGTTGTTCCTGTTGATGTTATTCCTACTGATGTTATTCCTACTGATGTTATTGAACAAGAAGCTACATTAGAGGCTGTTGGAACTTATACAGGTAGTGGGTCTGCTGAGAGTAGTTATGATGGTAAGATGTATTCACATAAAGTTACTGCAGATATTGGAGATCCTGCTGAGGGTAAGTTTTATGAGGGTTGGTTAGTAGGTAGTTTTGGATTTGTTTCTACAGGTAAGATGGTTAAAGAAGGCAATCAATATGTTTTACAATTTGAATCTCAAGAAGATATGAGTTCTTATAAGAAGGTTGTGATAACTGAAGAGACTGAGGCTAATGGTTTGGATAATAATCCTGAAGCGCATGTTTTAGAAGGAAATTTTTAAGGTTTAGCAAGTTTCCACATTAGTTCGAAATGATTTCTATATGAATCTGCGATTTCTTTTTCTCTAATTGCTATTACTATAGGTTTTTCAGCCCAAAGTATAATTGCTGTTTTATTACCATAAATGTTCATTGCTACGGGAGATTCGTATTTCTTTGGCAGATAGCGTATTTCTGCTAAAGGGATGTTGGTTATTTTCTTGTCATAGGCTATTATTTTTACTTTAATTTTTTTCTTGGTACGTTTTTTATCATACCATTTGAAATAGAATTTAAGAATTTCATATGCCTGAGGAGAGGCTCCCAGGATTAGGATTTCTTTATAGTTAAGTTGATCTTCAAAGATTGCTTTAAGGCCTTCTTTACCTTTATAGAAATTTGTTTCTTGTTTTTCTTTTTTTGTATTATATTTTTCTAGTAAGTTAGTAACTATAGGTGTCAGAATATCTTCTTTTTCTTGTAATAATTCTAGAATTCTATTTGGATTTGAGGCTTCAAAATAACGTCGGTTATTTTTTAGGATATAGCCAATAAGTCCTTTTTTGATTAACATTTCAGTTACATCGTAGACAGTTCTTCTGTGAAGTCCTGTTTTTCTAGAAATTTGTCCTGCAAGATTTGGTCCATGATCAACTAAAGCTAGATAGACTTTTGATTCATTCTCTGTTAATCCTGCTTGTTTTAATTCTTGTAACATAGTTAAGATGCCCGGGGGAACTCTCCCCCGGGAACGACCCTCATCTTATGATAATAAGTTCTAAGAGGTTTATATATGTTACTAATGAGGTGATAATTATCCCCTCATAAATTGAAATAGGGGATTTGGCTAAGTTATTTATCTTTTACAGAGAATTAAATTCTCTGAGAAGAACTTTGATGTATTTCCTTTGGAAAGATAAGGAATCAAAGTTCTCTGTAAGGAGGACAAAATAAAAAAACAAAATGACAAACGAATTAGAAAGACAAGTAATAGGCTTAGTTGCTACAGATAGACTTTATATTCCTAGTTCAAGCTTTGATGGTAAACTTAAGCGAGGCAGGAAAAAGATTGCAGATTCTTTAGTATTGCCTGGAGAAGATTTTACAGGGGAAAGAGTATATGGAAGAGTTGTAGAATCAGATAAACAAAAGGCTAGAGGCATGAGGGATGGAGTAAATGAATTTTCTAGTAAATTTCCTAAATATGGAAAGATTTTGAATGGAATAATAGAAGAACAGAGAACTGTTAGAGAAAAACACCTATATTTCGGGATGAATGATGGAAAAAGAGTTACTGGAGATGATTATCTTTCTGTTTTAGAAGGAATGGGCCTTGGTCCTGTAACAGCAGAAAAATATCTTGATGTTGCTTTAGATATAAGTAGAAATTTGACTAAGAAAAGATCTGATGAAAGAAGTATCTTAGTTGGAAGTAGAGTTTAATTTTAATTATTTTTTTATTTTTATTTTATATAACCACCTTTTTGGAGGTTCCAGAGTTTTTTGTATTCTCCTTGTTGATTGATTAGTTGACTATGAGTTCCTTCTTGGACAATATTTCCGTGTTTTAAGACTATTATTCTATCTGCATTCATGATTGTTGAAAGTCTATGTGCAATAATTATAGATGTTCGACCTTTTAGAAGTTCTTGAAGATCTTTTTGAATTTCATGTTCTGTTTCTGAATCTAAGCTAGAAGTTGCTTCATCTAAGACTAATATTTTTTTGTTTGCTAATAATGCTCTTGCTATTGAAACTCTTTGTTTTTCTCCTCCCGATAAACGAACTCCCCTTTCACCGACGATTGTTTTTTCTCCCTTAGGAAAATGTTTAATTATTTTATCTAATTGTGCAAACTTTATTGCATTTGTAACTTCTTCCTTGGATGCTCTAGGATTTGCAAATTTAATGTTATTATAGAGAGTATCATCAAATAATATACATTCTTGAGGTACTATTCCTGTTCCACCTCTTATTGATTCTTGTTTGAAATCTTTTATGTTTTTGTCATCAATAAGAATTTCTCCTGAGTCTACATCATAGAATCTATTTAGTAATTTGATTAATGTTGTTTTTCCACAACCCGAATGTCCTACTAATGCTACTTTTTCATTTTCTTTAATTTTAAGATTGAAATTATTAAAAATTGATCTTATTCCATAATTGAAGTTTATGTTTTTGAATTCAATTGTTCCTTTTTGTATGTGGATATTTGGAGCATCAGGTTTGTCTTTTATTTCGTTTGATAATTTGTTATATTGGAATAATTCTTGGAAATCTGCCATTGCCCTATATAGTCCACGTAGACCTCCTACAAATGCAAACATGTACATTAGCAAACTTCCATAGGCAGTGTAGATTAAAGTTACAGTTCCTAGTGTTAAGGTTCCTTCTATAAATTTCATAAGTACTACATATAATAATGACAAGGTTCCTAAACTTATAATAAGGGCTTGTCCTACTCTCATTAATCTGAAATAGTCCCAATTTTTTAGGAAAGCTCTTCTTGTTTCTTTAGATAAATTTGAGAATTTTTTACTTATGATATTTTCTTTTCCGTAGTATTTTATAGAGTCTACATTTGTAAAGAAATCTGCCATATTTCCTTTTTCTATATCTTCTCTTTTATTTGCAATTATGCTTGATTTTTCCTGAAATCTTTGGATTATGAAGCTGTAGGATAGTAATGCCAAGGTTATTCCAAGGATTATGATTACTGCAGTAATATCAAAGAATGCTATTGTTGTTGATACTATTATTAATTGAATTATTAAAGGTATAAAGTTGAATGCAATGATATCTGTCATTCTTTCTACTGCCCCTGCCCCTCTTGTTAATCTTGAGATAAGGCTTCCTGTTTTATGTGTTGTATGGAAATTATGATCTAGATAGATTATGTGGTTAAAGAATCTTTTTTTCAAGTCGTTTATTACCTTGCTGTTTAATCTATTGAGTAGATGTGGTCTCATCCAATAAAATATAATTAGAAATGCAGTTATTATTATGAAATATGTTGCAATGGTTATTAGTGATTGTATGAATGCTTCTTTAGTTATGGTTAATGCAGTGAATTCAGTTCCCCTATCTATTATTAATTTGAATAATAATTTTTCAGTTAGATGGAGAGATTCCATTATGAATATTACAAATATTATTGAGAAGAACATTAATTTATATTTTTTTATGAAAGATAGATAAATTCCTAAATTGTATTTGAATTCAATATTTTTTATTGGAACTACTCTCGACGCCATTTTATAAAAACGTGAAATAGGTTTTTAAAGTTTGGTGGGTTTGTTTTGTTGGGAAGATGAAAAAAGAATTATAAAATCTCAATTCGATAACCTAATTTCTTATTTTAATTTATACTAAAATTAGATTATCTCACCAAAACCGATTAATCTCCAGTGACCATTGATATTTCTAGCTAGTCCGACTGAATCGCCTTTAATAGGTATTGCAGGGATTCTTAATGAAAGTTGGATTTCATCTTTTGTCATCTTTTCAATTTTACCAACTGTTGTTGTTGTATTGATAGAAAGCATGATTAGTTCGCTTGGTTTTAATTGTTCTATTTTTGAGTTTGTTTCTTCTCCAAGGATTTCATCAAATAATTCGTATTTTATCTTTAGTGTTTCTGAAATGTCTGGAAGACTTCCTGGTTTTGAGGCGATGTTTCCTGAAAGTGAATCTGTTTTAGATAAGGTATTATCTAATTCTGTTTCAAAAGCTAAAGAGCCTCCAGGTGTAGCTTCTTTTATTGAATGTTGCCC
>CAYVEM010000010.1:0-18256 GCA_964450665.1 Candidatus Woesearchaeota archaeon
TAGTTGAATTTTCTGGTAAAATTAGTGATGTTGATGGAGGAGTTACAAATTTATTAATAAGTAAAAATTATCTTGGCGAGGAAATTGGTAGAACATATACTTCTACTAGGGAAAATGAGGGTGAGGGTGGAGAATTTAGTTTTAAATTTGATGTCCCTTTAGATTATACTCCAGATTCAACGTTTAGTATAGTTTATGGAGGTACTGGATTTTATGATAGGCAGGAATATCTCATAAGTGGGCTTTCACAAGTTTTTGAAAAAGATTTGGCAGTTTTGAATCTTGAAGTTCCAAATATACTTTATGTCGGAGAAACTCAAAATATAAAAGTTGATATTGCTAATGTAGGAGAAAATTCTGCTGAAGGAGAATTGAATTTGTATTGGGGAAGTCAACATTCTTCCAATCTTATTGAATCAAGAGACGTTTCATTAAATGTTGGTGAAAGAAGAGAAGAGTCTTTTGATATTCCTATAATCACTGAGGGAAATAATATTAAAATAATCGCGGTGTTATTTTATGAAGATGATTTGAATATTAATAATAATAAGAGATTTGAAGAAAGAAATATATTTGTAAATTATGATGCAAGTGTTTATATTAATTCTGATAGAGTATTTGTTCTTGGAGAAGAAAAAGAAGTAATTCTAGGAATAGAAAATGAAGGATTAAAAGGTTTGAATGATATTGAATATTCTCTATTTTATACCTCAGATACTGAATTGAATGAGGAAGATAGAGAATATATTGAAATAGAATCTGGGACTATAGATTATTTATCTAGAGATGAATCTGTTGAAAAAAAGATAGGAGTTTTAATAGATGATGCAGGAGAATATATGTTAAAAGGATTTATTAATCATCCAGAAGATGCCATTTCTACAAATAATATTTATCATCGATATATTGAAGTTCAACCTTCTGGAACAGATTTAGAACCTCATGGTCTTTATTTTGATCAATTGACTGAGGGCCTTGAAACTTTGATTGATGTTTATGTTTATAATGATGGAAATAAGGATCCAGAAAATGGAATAATTTCATTATATTATCAATATGGAAGTTGTTATTCAGATTGTAATGATCTGGTTTTAATTGAGTCAAGAGATTTAACTCTTGATGAGAGACGTACAATTGAAAGTTTTGAATTTACTCCAGATAATGCTGGAATAATAACATTTAAAGTAATTTTAGAAGCAAGTAATGAGATAGATGAAGAAGATAACCAAAGAACTTATCGTAGAAAAGTTAAATTTGTAGGACCAGATGCAGGAGTTAGGTTTTCATATGAAAATTATGAAAAGGAATATTTTGTTGAAGAAACTGAAACTGTATTAATTGACTTGTTTAATGAAGGTACTGAATCTTCAGAGAATATAATTGTTAATTTATATGAAATTGAATATGAATATGGAAAGAGAGAAGTAAATGAAAAGCTTAATCTAATTGGAAGCAAAGATGTTCCGAATTTAGATGCTAATGATGATAGCGTTGTTGAAATACCTTGGACTCCAAGCAAAGTAGGATATAATGAATTAAAAGTAGAAATTATTTCTGATGTAGATGTTGATGATGGAAATAATCATGGGTATACTACATTTTTTGTTATGGTTAACGGAATAGATATAGCTTTTGAATATATGAGTGTAGGAAGACTTCCTATAGTTAATGAAAATAGGAATGTATATGGCCAAATTCAGAACTATGGACCTGATGTTGCAGAAGATATTACAATTAACTTGTATGATGGAGAGACTATTGTAAATAATGAGGTATTGGATTCATTAGGCTCAAGAAGAAGAGTTCCAGGGGATATATCCTTTAATCCTTATCATCATACAAACTTAGAATGGACACCTACTGAAACTGGAGAACATATCTTAAAATATGAGGTTTTGGTGGAGGGAGATGTTAATTCAGATAACAACATTATAGAAACAACAACTTTTGTTTATGAATTGGTTGATGTAGTATTTAGTTTGAAAGATTCTGAAGATAACCCAATTAAAAAATGGCTTTTTATAGAACATACAGGAGAAGAAATATTTTTTATTGATGGAGAAGAAACTATTTCTATGCCTAATTTAGCAATGAATGATGAAAATTTAGAAATGGGAATTATTGGAAAAATTAAAGGAGAAGGGGAGGAAGAAGAGGAATTTTGGTTTGATGATGATAATTTGTTTTCTGTTCATTTTTTTGAAACTCCTTTTGAACAGAATATTGAAATTGTTTCTGAAACTTATGATAGAATAACAGAAGATGGAATTGATTATTATGCAGTCTTTGCAACAGAAGGAATAAATTCCTTGAATAATGAGTTTTTAATTGTGGGATCAACAGAAAATTTTGAAGGATTAGGAATGGATAAGGATTCATCAGAAGATTATTCAGTATTCTATTGTAATGATTTCAATTTTATTGAAGAAAACTGTAATGGAGATTGGAAGAAAGCTATTATAGATGGTAAACGAAGTTATAAAAATGAGTTTTATATTCAAGCACATACAGATGAACCTGCTGAAGCATTTGCGCTTAGAGAATATACAGCTTTTGATGGATCTACAACTATTATAGTTGATAAGGTTGAAGATGTTATAGAGGATATGACTTTTGAAAGAAGTGATCATGGAATTATTAGATTTAGAGAAGGCATTGATATGTCTAGATTTAAAAATAATCTTGGTATTCTTGAAAATATTGAAATAAGTAATGGGAAGGTTTCTATTAATACAGAAATTCTTCCAGAATTTGAAAATAAACCTGCAAGTATTTTATTAAGAAATATTAATTTGAGAAATCCAGTTATTTATCATGATGGAGAAATTTGTAATCCAGATATGTGCAGTAATATAGTGTATAATACAATTACAAGAGAACTTTCATTAAATGTTGCCCATTTTTCAGGGTTTGAAGTTAATGAGGGGGGCAGTTGTGGAGATGGAAATCAAGATCCTGGAGAAGATTGTTCTAATTGTGTTGCAGACTTTGGAGTTTGTCAAGATGGTGGAAGAGTTAGAAATTGGGGAGGGGGTAGACGTGTGTTTATTACTGGAAAAGTTTGTACTCCTGAATGGATAGATTGTAAATGGGGTCCTTGTAACAACGGGAAACAAAATTGGATATGTGTTGATGAAAATAGTTGTGGAAATCTCCTTGGAAAGCCTTCTAAAACTCGTAATTGCTTCTTAAAAAGTGATTGTATTGATGTTGATGAAGATGGATATGGGGTTGGAAATGATTGCTTAGATATTGATTTAGATGATAATGACCCTGGAATTACAACTATTCCTAGAAGTCAATTAAAGAGTAAGTTTGATATTAAACTTGGTTTGAATTATCTTCCTATTATACTAGGAGTATTGATAGCAATTATTATAATTATCATTGCCATAATATATTTTGTAAGAAGATCTAAGATGAAAAAATTTAGAAAAGAATTACCCAAAATAAACAAATTAAAAAAACAAGCTATCTGATTTTTAGAATTCTATATAACAAGTAACCTGAAATTAAAAATGTTAATACATTAAGATATTGTCCAATAGCAATTCCAAGATAAATTGTTTTATATTCTCTAAAAAAATCAATAAAAAACCTTAGTAATGTATAGAGAAAAATTGCAGTTAGGAGTAATACTCCTTTTTTAGGTTTTTTTGCCCTCAGATGGGCTAAAAACCCAAATATAGCGAAGTTCTTGAGAGACTCATAAATTTGAACAGGATGTCTACAGCCTCTTACATCCTTAAAATTAATGCACCAAGGTAAGTTAGTTATCTTACCATAAAGTTCTTCATTTATAAAATTTATAATTTTTCCAATAGCTAAAAATAGAATCATTGGAATGATAATTATATCTGCTAGTTCTAAAAAATCAACCTTATACTTTTTGCAAAAAATAAAACCTGCAATCAAAACTCCTATCAATCCTCCATGAAAACTTAATCCTCCTTGCCAAATATAGAAGATTTCTAAGAAGGAATTTGATAAAAAATATTTTGGAGCATAAAATATTACCGTAAATAATCTGGCTCCTATTAAGGTCCCTAAAATGAGATAAATCAAAAGGGTAAATGATAAATCTTTATCTATATTTTTACTTTCAAAATATTTCCGGATTATTATTAATCCGATTAAAAAAGCAAGTGCAAAAGTTATTCCATAAATGTTAATTGGCATTTTTTATTTTGGTTATTATTAATAATATTACCCCCATAACTATAAAAGAGTCTGCAAGATTAAAAATTGGCCATATTTTGATGTCAATAAAATCTATAGCCCCTCCATAAAAGATTCTATCTATCAAATTTCCAAATATTCCTGAAAAAATAAGAATTAATGATAATTTGTTATAATTAGTTTTGATTAAACAAACTATAATTAGAATTAATATAATCATTGAGAGAATTATGATTAATGATTTACTATTCTTAAAAAATCCAAAAAATGCTCCTGAATTAATATTATAATTTATTATTGAAAAATTCTTGTTAAAAAATATTAGTTTTGTTATTCTATCAATTATTAAAAAAATAATTGTTAATAAAATTAAGTTATTTCTTTTCATATATAATTAAGAAAATGAGTTTATAAAAATCTTTTTCTTGATATCAACACATATAAAAACTAATCTCACTTGTTCTAAAAAAGATGAAATATAAGTTACTAGCACAAACATATCAAGAGCTTGAAGATAATCCTTCAAGACTAAAGAAGATAGAAATTCTTTCTATATTTTTGAATAAATTAAAAAATTCTAAACTTCCTGAAACAATTTATTTATTGCAAGGAAAAGCATTCCCAGATCATTCTGAAAAAGAATTTGGAATTTCTGAAAAACTAGCAATAAAAGCATTAGCTAAAGCATCTGGAATTTCAGAAAGCGAATTAGTATCTAAATGGAAGAAATTTGGTGATTTGGGGCTTGTTGCAGAGGAAGTTATTAAGAATAAAAAGCAAGGAACTTTATTTTCGCAAGAGCTAACAACTAAAAAAGTTTTAGACAATTTAAGAAAACTACCAGAACTAGTTGGAAAAGGAACTGTGAATCAGAAATTAGCTTTGATTTCAGAACTTTTAACTTCAGCTCATTCTTTAGAAGCTAAATATATTGTAAGAACTTTGATTGGTGATCTCAGAATTGGAGTAGCATCAGGAACATTAAGAGATTCAATTGTACAAACTTGTTTCAAACCAAAATCAATGGAAGAAAAAAAAGAACTTATGGAAATTGTCCAATCAGCTTATGATAAATCAACAGATCTTGCAATAGTTTTTGAAAAAGCTTGGAAAGGTGTTAGGGAATTACAAAAGATTAAGTTAACTCCTGGTCATCCTATAAAACTAATGCTTGCTCAGAAAGCTGAGTCAATTGAAGATGGTTTTAATAGGTGTGGAAAACCTTGTGCCTTTGAATATAAGTATGATGGGTTTAGAATGTTAATAAATAAACAAGAATCTGGGGAAATTAAAATTTTTACTAGACGTTTAGATGATGTAACAACTCAATTCCCAGAAGTTGCTGAATACATTAAAAAAAATATTAAAGCAAAATCATTTATTTTAGATAGCGAAGCAATAGGATTTGACCCTAAAACAAAAAAATATAAACCCTTTGAGGCTATATCTCAAAGAATAAGGAGAAAACATAATATCCCTGAATTAATTAAAAAATTACCTGTTGAGATTAATGCATTTGATATTCTTTATCTAAATGGGAAATCATTAATTGATGAACCATTTGAGAAAAGAACTAGATTATTAAGAAAAATTATTAGGCCTCAAAAACATAAATTCCGTTATTCTCATCAATTAATTACTGATAATGAAAAAAAGGCAGAGATATTTTATAAAGCTGCTTTAAAAGATAATCAAGAGGGTGTAATGATAAAAAATTTAAAAACTCCTTATAAGCCTGGATTGAGAGTGGGTCATATGTTAAAATTAAAACCTGCTGAAAATGAATTAGATCTTGTGATAATTGGTGCAGAATATGGAAAGGGGAAACGTGTTGGAAATTTTTCATCTTTTATATTAGCTTGTAAGGATGAAGATGGAAATTTATTAGAAATAGGAAAAGCTTCAACAGGTTTAAAGGAAAAAGAAGAACTAGGATTATCCTATGCAGAATTAACAAGATTATTGAAACCTTTAATAAAAAAAGAAGAAGGGAGAATAGTAATGGTTAAACCGAGGATAGTTGTAACAATACTTTATCAAAATATTCAGCGCTCACCAACATATGATTCTGGTTTTGCTCTTCGTTTTCCTAGAATTACACAACTAAGAGTAGATAGGAGTGTTAAAGATATTGCAACAACTAAGGAGATTGCAGCAGATTATAACCGACATGAATTGAAAATTCATTATTAAGTTTTTAAATCTTTCTACAACATTAATTATCTATCGTCGAGAAAATATCTTTTATTAGTAACCTTTATATACCCCTTTCCTTTATAAACTACATATTAATTTTAAAGTAACAAATGGTAAAGACAAAAACTTCTCATAAAATACAAAATATAGTAGCAACAACTTCTTTAGGTAAAGATGTTCCGCTAACTAAGTTAGCAAAAACTATTCCAAATACAGAATATAATCCAGAACAATTTCCTGGGTTAGTATTAAGAATTAAAGAACCTAAATCTGCTGTTCTAGTGTTTTCTTCAGGTAATTTAGTATGTACAGGTACAAAATCTATTGCACAGGTGAAGGAGGTTATTGAACAAGTAATAAAAACATTAAAAAAAATAAATGTAAGAATTACCGACAAACCCAAAATAACTGTACAAAATATTGTTGCTTCAGGTCATATCAATATGATGCTTAATCTAAATTATTTATCTTTAGAATTAGAAAATACTGAATATGAGCCAGAACAATTTCCTGGTCTTGTATATAAGTTAGAAGATCCTCCTGCGACATTCTTATTATTCTCAAATGGAAAGCTAGTTTGTACTGGTACAAAAAATAATCAACAACTAGTAGATTCTATGGAACAATTAGTAGAAACATTAGAAGAAGCTGATAAGAATAAATAATTCTAAATATTTTTAGTATATATGCAAAGATTTAAAAACACTTTATCATCCGTTTTTTTATAGAATGGCAGATCAAACTCCTATATATAATACAGAGAATTTGGATTATATAGCAAATGCTTTCGTAAAAGGTATAGATGCAGCTAAAACATTTTTTAATTATGATGCATCAAATTTACCTATAAAAGTAACAGTTTCACAAAAAAGTGATGCGAAGGGCCCAATTTATTTTCATGGAGATGATATAATAGGATTACCATTTAATTTTCTTAGAGAATATATTATGGAGGATATGACATTAGATTCATTACAACAACATAAAATAAAAATAGGATTTCCTATAGCAGAAAAAAAAATGGTTCCTTTTTCAGATTGGCTTACAGCTGGAGGAATTGAAGAGACCATACATCTTCTTCAGAATCGTGGTCACCCAGATATAAAAGAAAGTTTACCAGTTTGGAATGGATATAGTAGATCTATAAAGCTAAATCAGCTATTGGCATCACATGAAGTTGAAGCTAGATCTTTTGCAGATAAAATACTCC
Organism: Candidatus Woesearchaeota archaeon; assembly: GCA_964450665.1. Taxonomy (GTDB): domain Archaea; phylum Nanobdellota; class Nanobdellia; order Pacearchaeales; family GW2011-AR1; genus ARS1285. Next base: position 7,586 of record CAYVEM010000010.1, read on the forward strand.
CGACAGTTGGAATACAACCAATGTGGTCTGAATTAGATCACTATTTGAAGGAAACATATCCTGATAGATATGAAAAACCAGCTACTCATTAAATTCTAAGAGAAGTAATTCTACACATACATTCAAAACCATCAATAAAACCAATAAATGTTTATATAATATTGCTTAGTTCTATTATTACAAAACGAGGTACTTTTATGCCATCAAATAACGAAGAATTAATATCAGAAGCAAAACTATTTTTTGAAACTTATAAAAAAGAGATAGGCAAAAGCATTAGGAAGGGAAAAAAGGTAATTTTCATTAATTTTGAAGATTTGGCTTCAAATTCTCCTGTGCTGATAGAGGCACTTATAGCTCAGCCAGAAGAAGTTTTGCAATTGTTAGAAACAGCTCTAGAAGACATGGGACTTATTAAAAATCCTAGAATAAGATTCAATGATTTACCAAAAACACAGAGTGTAAGAATTAGAACAATTAGGGCTAATCATCTTAATCAATTAATATATTTTGAAGGACTTGTAAGACAGGCTTCAGAAGTTAGACCTCAAGTAGTAAATGCTAGATTTGAATGTCCTTCTTGTGGAACAGTTATTTCAGTATTACAAATAGAAAAGAAATTTAGAGAGCCATCAAGATGCTCATGTGGACGTAAGGGGCAATTTAGATTGTTATCAAAAACAATGGTAGATGCTCAACGTTTAGTTATAGAAGAATCTCCAGAAAGTCTAACAGGAGGAGAACAACCACGTAGAATTAGTGTATTCTTAAATGAGGATTTAGTAGAACCTTATATGGAAGAAAAAACAACCCCTGGAAGTAAAGTTAGAATACTTGGAATTCTGAAAGAAGTTCCAGTACCATTACCCTCTGGAGCAATCTCAACTCGTTTTGATCTTGCAGTAGAATCAAATAATTTAATCCCTTTGGAAACAACTTATGAGGAACTTGATATATCTGAAGAAGATGAAAGACAAATTCAAGAATTATCTGAAGATCCAGAATTATTTAATAAACTAAGAAATAGTGTGGCAACTAGTATTTGGGGCTATGAAGAAATAAAAGAAGCTTTGGTTTTACAAATGTTTGGAGGTGTAAGAAAAATTAGTGAAGATGGATCTATTTTTAGGGGGGACATTCATGTGTTCTTAATGGGAGATCCTGGTGTTGCCAAATCAGTTACTTTAAAATTTGTATCTAATATAGCACCAAAAGGTCGTTATATTGTGGGAAAAGCTGCAACCGGAGCAGGAATAACTGCAACTGTTGTAAGAGATGAATTTCTAAAAGGATGGTCATTAGAAGCTGGAGCTATGGTCTTAGCAAATAAAGGGATAATTTGTATAGATGAAATAGAAAAAATGGATGCAAATGATAGATCTGCCATGCATGAAGCACTTGAACAACAGACAGTAACAATAAGCAAAGCTAATGTTCAAGCAACATTGAGTGCACAAACATCAGTCTTAGCAGCAGGAAATCCAAAATATGGCAGATTTGAACCATTACAATCAATATCAGAACAAATAGATTTGCCTCCAGCCCTGATAAATAGATTTGATTTAATATTTATACAACGAGATTTGCCAGATATAGAACAAGATGAAAAAATAGCAACTCATGTTTTGAATCTGCATCAAATGAATGAAGTAAAACCAGATATAGAAGTTGATTTATTCAAAAAATATGTGGCATATGCAAAACAACGTATTGAACCTAAATTAACTCAAGATGCTATTGATGAAATAAAAGGGTTTTATATGAAAATGAGAAAAGCAAGTTTAGATGGAGATGGAACATCAATTTCTATTTCAGCAAGGCAATTACAAGGATTGGTGAGGTTAGCTGAGGCACATGCTAAATCTAGACTTTCTCCAATAGTAGAGGTTGAAGACTCTCAAGTAGCTATTAGATTAACTAATTATTATCTTATGCAAGTAGGTTATGATCCAGAAACAAAAACTTTTGACATAGATAGATTTTCAACCAAGATTTCTTCAAGTAAAAGAAGCAAAATCCTTCTTCTAAAGGATTCCATAAGAAAATTAGAGGAAAAATTTGGAAAACAAATTCCAATAGATAAACTTAGAGAAGAAATGAAAGATATGTCGGATGCAGATTTTGAAGAATCTATAGAGAAATTAAAAAAATCTGGAGATCTTTTCCAACCAAAACAAGGTTTTATTCAAGATGTGCAGAGTAGATAATTAAACTACACAAATCTTTAAAAAATAAATCAACTAACAATCAAGATGCCAGACATAGAAATTAAGAATTTCTAGCCTGCCATTTTTAAGGAAATAAAAAAATGCCAGAAATAAGGAAAAGAGAAACTGCACATAAATTACGCATAGGGGATATGTTAAAAGGATCTCCTATATATGATGAAACCCCTGCTGAACCTGGAACACAAATAACAAATCCTAGACTTCTTCATGTAGCGTTTGGTGATAAAAAAATTGTTCGTGTAAATTTAATAGCAAATGTAATTGATAAATTTGAATCTCAGGGAGAAACAAAATTTGCAACAATTACAATAGATGATGGTTCTGGGCAGATTAGAGCTAGAGTTTTTTCAGATGATCTTCATAAATTTGAGAATATTATCCAAGGAGATACTCTTGTAATTGTAGGGTTAGTTAGATCTTATAATCAAGAATTATATGTTCTGCCAGAAATAGTAAGAAAGCAAGATCCTAAATATTTACTTATAAGAAAACTAGAATTAGAAAAAGAATCTCCGAAAAAACTTACGCAAGGGGAAAAGAAGGAAATTAAATCTCATAGAGATGATATAATTGATCTTGTAAAGGTTTCAGAGGATAATGAGGGAATTGATAAAGATGAGATTATTATGAAATTTAAGAATGCTAAACCTAATGTATTAAGTCAGGAGATACAGAAACTTTTGGAAGAAGGTATTATTTATGAACCTAAGCCTGGAAGGGTAAGGTATTTGGGATAAACAAAGTATTTAAAAAGAAATATATTAAATATATTATCTATGGATAATTTAAAAAAAATAGTTTTGAGAAGTATTGCAAGAAATGTTTGTAGGCTTACAGGAAGCAAAAAACCTTATAGAAAAATAAGAGGATTGGCAAGGAAGAGTAATAAAGATTTCTTAAAAAGTAATTGCCATGGCTTTACACTATATATGTTAGGCTTCGATAAAAATAATTTTGCTCCAAAATATGTGGATCATATCTTTATGGATAGTTTTCTTACAGATTATTGTTTTCCAAGTCGCCTTAATAATGGATTAATTGTAGGATTTAGGGAGGGGGATGAAACTCTTGCTCATACAGGGGTAATCTGTCCTACTTATCAGGGACCTATTTTGATTCATCAGCCAGATATATCAAAACCTTTTGAATTTACTACTTTAGATTATTATATTGAAAAAAATCCAAGTTTAAAAACAGAAACTTCTATAGAATACTATAAATATTTTCCTGATGATGCAAACTTATCTATTTACTAGAAATAATTGGCTTATGTCCTTTATGATAAGATGAAAATACACTAGGTTCAGAGCTAATTACAAAAAAATTTCCTTTATTCCAAGAATTTCCTCCATAAATTCTATCAAGGGCTTTATCATGCCATTCAAAAAGAGGAGTAAAACTACTTGAATTTGTAACAATAATATTATGATCTTTTCTTTTTAGTTTATTTTCTTTATCATAAATATTAAGATACAAATCGATTCCTGTTCTAGAGGATTTTATTATACTATCATTGATAAAATTTATCATTTCCTCATTAGATTCTAAATCTTTTTCAGGGACATACATAAATATATTGGCCTGACTTTCTAAAATTTTTTCAAAATTATCTTTAAAATATCCCCTATCATAATTATTTCGCATTTTGCATGGATCAAAAACAACAAGGCTATTTTTATTTATCATATGAATATACTCTCCAATATAATTTCCATAATTTCCTCTAACATTAATATTAGTAAACGGAGCTCTAAATCTCTTAATATTTTTTTCTAATTCTTTTCTTCTTTCAAGATTTATCTCATGTAAATAAACATCTAAATCATTTTCCATAGTTTTTGAGAGGACCTTAAATGCAATTCCTTCCCAATCATTTTCATATTTTCCACATCCTGAATGGAAATCAAAATATGAATTAATTTCAATAGATTTTGGATTTCCAGGATTTCTTTGAAGGCAGGTTAATAACATACTCATGGCATTTGTTTTAATTTTGTCTGAGTCATTTCCTGGTACATATCCTAATCCCATTATTCATCCTCAACTCTCATTTTAATTAATTCAGCATCCTTTTCTTCAATTATTATTTCTTTGAAACAAAATTTTTTGTGCATTAATTCTTTTATCATTAACTTATCTGAGGGGATTATATTACTTGGAAGTTTTTTCAAACTAAACCATTTTAATTCCCCTTCATCAGAACAATTAACTTCTTTATTTTCTGCAATTAATTTACAAAAGAAAATATTGAATGCATGTTTAACTTCATAATTTTCAATAACTCTTTCATTTAATACACAAACTAATTTCTCAAACTTGCAATCTAAACATGTTTCTTCTTTAACCTCTCTTAATGCACATTCTTTTATGGATTCATTTATCATTACCTTGCCCCCAATAAGTCCCCAATAACCCTTATAGGGTCTTTTATCCCTTTTTAACAGACAGATTCTTTCTTCATTAATTATGGCGGCAGTGATTATTGTTAAAGGACCTTGTTCTTTTCCAGTGAGATGAGTAAAAAAAGGCATGATTTTTTCAGCTTCAATAGTTAGATAATAATAATCTTCTTTTTTTTCTAATAAATTTTCATCAATCATCTTTTTTAGATGATAATTAAGATGATTTGAACGAATTTTAATCTCCCTCTCAATTTCGGAGAATCTTAACTTATGTTTTCTAATAAATAACTCAAAGATATTTTCTCTTTCCTTTCTTAGTATTTTATTTTCCATATTTTTTATAAAATAAGGTATTTTAAATAGATTTCCTCAAAAAAGTTTGAGTAAATTATAAGAAAACCCTTTTAAACCCCCTTTCTTTCATTCATTCATGGAAAACTATGAAAAACTCTTAGATCAAGCATATAATGAATTAAAACCTCTTGAATCTAGTGGAGAAAGGTTTGAAATTCCTAGAATAGAAGGACATGTAGAAGGAACTAAAACAATTTTGACAAATTTACAACAAATAGCTTCATATCTAAGAAGAGATCAAGTTCATTTACTTAAATTTTTGTTGAAAGAACTAGCTACCTCAGGTGCATTAAAAAATAATAGAGTGATTTTACAAAGAAAGATAAGTTCTCAGAAAATTAATGAAAAAATAGAGAGTTATTCGAAAGAGTTTGTAATTTGTAGTCAATGTGGTAAGCCTGATACTGAACTTAAAAAAGAAAAAACATATGCTTCTCTAAACTGTTTAGCTTGTGGGGCTAAGCATAGTGTGAGAGCTAAAATCTAATTTTTTTATCACTATTTTCCAATTCCACACATAATTACCTTTAAATACCCTTAATTCTTGTGTAAAATAGGTAATAAACCATAATTAAACATAGGAGGTAAAAAAATAATATGGCAATTGGATATTGTGTTAAGTGCAAGAAGAAAGGCGTTGAAATTCAAAACGCACAAAAAACTACTACTTCAAAGGGTAAGGCAATGATGAAAGGTAAGTGCCCTCACTGTGGAACTACAGTTTGCACATTTAAGGTAGACTAAACTGATTTTTATTTTTTTAATTTATTTTAAATCTCATTGAATTTGAGATTTAAATGATTATTTTAAGATTTACATAATTTTTTAAATGTATATTCATTTTCTAATGAATGTTTATTAAAATACATGAAGCATATAGAAATATTGTAGCTGTAGCTGATAGTGATTTGATAGGAAAGACTTTTGAAGAAGGCATAAAACAAATAGAAGTAAAAGAGAGTTTTTTTAAAGGAGATCAAAAAACAAAAGAAGAATTATTAGAGATTATGCAAAATTTTAATGCGGAGGATGCTACCTTTAATATTGTGGGGAATAATTCTATAACGACTGCTTTAGAGGCAGGGATAATAGAGGAGCATGGGGTTATGAAGATAGGTGATGTGCCTATTGCGTTAGGTTTGTTTTAATTAGATACCTTTAAAAGATAACTTTTATTCATATTTCTATGCCACAATTTAAAGATAAATCAAAAAGAAATGCACCTAGGCAACCTTCAACATTTGAAGGACCTATTAGAGTTAAGACTCCTAAAAATGGAGAAGTAATTGGAGTAGTTGATCAAAGAGTTGGTGGAAATAGAATGGTTGTTAAGTGCTTTGATGATAAAGAGAGAAATTGTAGAATTCCTGGAAGCATGAGAAGAAGACTATGGATTAGAAATGGAGACACAGTTATAGTAAGGCCTTGGGAGTTTGACGGAGATACAAGAGGAGATCTAATTTTCAAATATACTCCTGCACAGGTTGATTGGTTAAAGAAAAAAGGATTTATTAAGGAAGTTGCTAGTGAGTTCTAGGAGGAAAAATGCAAGAGATATATGTGGAAAACTTGAAGGAAGTTTTAAGGTCAAAATTTAGATTACAAAAAGAACTAGGAATTAAATTGACTAATAAGGGTAAAAATGTTTTTGTGAATGGACCAGCTGATAAGGAGTTTGTTGCAATAGAGGTTCTTGAAGCAATTAATTTAGGATTCTCAGCAGATCGTGCTTTAGAGTTGACACAGGATGGTTTTATGTTACAAACAGTTCATATTAAGGATATAACTAAAAGGCATGATTTAGAACGTGTTAGGGCTAGAATTATTGGAACTCATGGTAGAACCTTGAAGACCTTGCAAAATCTTACTAATTGTGATCTGGCGATGAATGATAATGAAATTGGCCTCATAGGTCCTATTCAGGAAATGGAAGATGCGGTTCAAGCAGTTACATCTTTAGTTCAGGGAAGTAAGCAGGGAAATGTTTATGGAAGATTAGAAAGACAGAGAAAAAAGAAAGGTGGAGATGATTCAGAATTAGATATAGAAATGGAAAAAGAATAACTTTAAATATAGTTTTTTTCTCAAAGTATTATGTCCTGGTAGCTCAGTTGGTAGAGCATTCGGCTGTTAACCGAAGGGTCGTTGGTTCGAGTCCAGCCCGGGACGTTTTTATTTTTTAAACTAGGCAACTTTTATATATCTATATTAATTATTATAATTATGAAATTTAGAGAATTATTAGCTAAAACTCAATTTATGAAAAAATATACTAATCGAAAGCCTAAGATAGAGTTGATTACTGAAGCAATTATGATCGCAAATGAAGGTCCTCTTGCAGGTAATTTACAACCACTTCAATATATCATTGTTGAAGACCCTGAATCTATAGCGGTTTTAGCTCAAGCTTGTCAACAATCATTTATTGCTAAAGCATCTTATGTGATTGTTGTTACTTCAGATATAACTCAAACAAAAAAATTATACGGAAGTAAGGCAGAAAAATATTTAAAACAAAATGTTGGAGCAGCTATTCAGAATTTTACATTGCAATTAGCTGAATCAGGAATATCTTCTAGTTTAGTAGCTTCTTTTTCAGATCTAACAATACATAATAAACTTAAGATTCCGAATGATAATGAGATAGAGATGATAATAACAGTTGGAGAAGGTATGGGTAATCCAAAATCAATGAGACGTCCAGCATTAATGAATAAAATATTTTTTGATACTTGGAAAAACAAATGGCATAAACCTGCCAGAAAAGTTTCTAGAAAAGATATTTGATTAAAATAAAAAAAGCCTCCCACCAAAAATAGTGAGAGGCGTAATAAATAAGACGTGAATTTAACTCCCCATTAACATTTAATTATTTACGTAGTCAATTCCTAGTTCATTAAATTCCTGATTGGTTGATTGAGCACCATAATCTTGAATTCTTTGTTTTCCAAGAATATATGGGCTTGAAACTCCTGTCATGATTGTAATAACTCTAACACGACCTTCAAAGTCTTTATTGATTCTAGCACCAATAATAACTTGAGCTTCCATTGCAATGTTTTCTGTTACCAATTTACCAATTTGACTAAATTCCTCTAGTTTCATATCTGGACCGCAAGTAATATGGATTAAAGCTCCATTAGCACCTCTGTAATCCACGTCTAACAATGGATGTGTCAGAGCCTGTCTAACTGCTTCATTTACCCTATCACTTGAATCAGCTTCACCAATTCCAATAACAGCAACTTCACCTTTCTTCATAATAGAACTTACATCAGCATAATCTAAATTAATTAAACTTGGTAAAGTAATTGTTTCAACAATACCCTTTATCATTGTACTAATTAATTCATTAGCTACAGCAAAAGCTTGTTGGATTGGTAGTTGTCCAGCAATATCAACTAGTCTATTGTTATCAATAACAATAGCAGTGTCAACTTGGTCTCTTAATTCTTGTAATCCGAATTCAGCTTTATCAATTCTAGCCTTTTCACATTCAAAGGGCATTGTAACAACTCCTATAACAACTCCTCCTGCTTCTTTAGCTAGTTGTGCAATTACAGGACAAGCGCCAGTGGCAGTACCGCCACCCATGCCTCCAATGATGAATGTCATATCACTTCCACCAACTGCTTTTTTCAATTCAGAAACAGATTCTTTTGCAGCTTCTCTTCCAACTTCAGATTTACCTCCAGCTCCTAAACCTCTGGTTAATTCTTTACCTAAAAGAATTTTTTCATCAGCTTTAGTTATACTAAGATGTAAAGCATCTGTATTTGCAGCATAAACTGTTGCACCATTTATACCTTTATTGAATAGCCAGGTTGTAGCGTTTCCACCAGCCCCTCCAACACCAAAAACTTTAATGTTGGCCTTACCAGCTTTTAAGTCATCAAAATTGATACTATGAGACTCCAGATTACCAATTGCTTCTTTTGCAAAATCAAGTACCATTTTTATCTCTTTTCTCTATACCCCCTTACAAGCGACTTTCATTAGGTTTGCCTAATGAAATTATGTCTTATGCATAGCAACATTTATATAATGTGCATGCTATATATAGCTGTAGGTTTTAAACTTACAAGTAGAACGACCAAAAGAGAAATCACCTCTTTTATACTTCAATCGAATCACCCCAATGATTTAATTGATTATAATAAATTTTAGAGGGCCTAATTCTTTATAAGTTTTTGTGTGATTTTAATCTTAACAATATTTATATATCCAATATTCAATTAGTATTCTATGCAAAAAAAAGGTCAAATTTATTTTATATTATTTATACTAATTCTAGCAATAGCAATTTTCTTTTTCTTAAGAATTACAAAACCTGATGTGGATGCAGATAGAGCTGATATTAGTGGTGGGGTTATTAAGCAAATAGGGATGAATTTAGGTTTCCAAGGAGTTAGAGATCCAATAGATTTTGGAAGAAGTAAGTTTTCTTTTGAAGGGTTTGGTCCTGGAAAATCTCATGAAGGCAAATTTGATGAATGGAATGGAGACATTTTTATAGAAGACGGAAAAATAATAGGATTTGAAGGAAAGATACAAACAAAATCTGTTAATACAGGAATCTCTAAATTAGATAAATATTTGAAAAATGAGGATTTTTTTAATATAGATAAGTATCCTGTTATAAAATTTATTTCTAAAGATTTAAAAAATAATCAATTAGTAGGAGATTTAACTTTTTTAGGTAGAACTAAGGAGATTGGTTTTCCAGTAATAATTAGTGATGAAAGTATATCTGCTGATTTTATTATTGATACAAGCTTGTTTGGAGAAATGAGTGATTTAGCTAATGATGAGGTTAGAATATTTTTTGAGTTAGTTAAATGATTCTTTTAATTTGTTAATTTTTTTCCATCCCTTTTCTAAATTACTGTTAGCTTTTTCTAATATGATTTCTAGGAATTTGTCATCTATTAATATCTTTCCATCTTTGATAATTGGAAAGCTTATGTTCTCACTAGACATTAATTCAATTAACATCTTTTTGTTGATACTTAAGATTCCAGATTTCTTCCATCCATTATTTCTAGCTTGAGAAAATAACTCCCATTGTTTATCTTTATCGCGACAACTAACAACAATTAAACATGGTTCTTGTTTAAACATCACAATACCTTCACGAACTTTCTCAGTAGCATCCAAAATACCTTTCTTCAATTCATCTAATTCAATCCTCTCATGAGATCTAAAAAGAAACACACCAGGTGACTTCTTTTCTTTATCATCAATTAAAGTTATTCTTCCCGAACAACTACTTGTAGTAAAATAATTTTTGTCATTATTAATTATTTCACATAAATCTTTGATAGGTGCATCAATACTACCCACATTACTTTTATCTTCTTTTTCAAGAATATCTTTTTTAGTACTATCAAAATTAAACATATTTAGAATAAAAATAAACTACTTTTAAGCTTTGTCCTCAGCAGGTTTTTCTTTAACTTTGTATTCAGTATATCTGCACTTACCACAATAATGTCTATTGTGAGCATCCATTAAGAAAACGCCTGGCCCACATCTTGGGCAACTTCTTGCCCTCTTTAAATTATCTCCATCTATAGTATATTTAGTATATTTTTTACTAGTGGGTTTATTTCTTGCTTTCTTTTTTCCTTTTGCATCTTTAGCCATATTATATCTTAAAATTAATAGTTTTTAAAGCTATTGATAGA
>CAYVEM010000011.1:0-17585 GCA_964450665.1 Candidatus Woesearchaeota archaeon
AAATCAAAAAATGAAGAAAAAATAAATGAAGTTAATAATAAAATTAGAAATCATGAAGAAGAAATTATTAAAATAAAAAACAGCAATGAACATAAGGAATTGCTAAAAAATGAAGAAACGCTAAATAAAAAGGATATCGAACTAGAAATTCAAATTATTAAAATAAAAGATTTGATTAATCTAAAAACTTTATCAGGTATCTATCACAAAAGTGAAAAAGATATGTTAATAATTAAAAACTACCGAAATAATTTTATAAATGCATTTAAAGAGGACTCAAATAATAAATTAAAGGAAATATTAGAATCAACAAATCAAATAGAAAATAAAAAGTTAATAGAAGAGCAACTAATAAATATAGAAAATCTCAATGAACAAATAGAAATGATAAATAATTCCATAAACAACCATTCACTAAAAGAAATACAAAGAATTAATGAGCAAATTAGAAATACAAAAAGTGAGTTAGATAACTTGAATAGGAATATAGAAAAAGAGAACAAAAGACTTGTGAAGTCTAGAAAAAATAAAGATTTAACTTTGGATTTAATCAAAAATATTTTAGAGGATATAAATGTAGAATTAGTTTAAACTTTTTATTAGATTTATAGGATATTTTATTATTATATTTTATGATCTTGATTACTTTAAAATTTAAATAAATCAAGGTATCACACAATTTAAAAAGGTTAAAATGTTATGTTTTTATAATATGGTTGAATATAATAAAAGATTAAATAGTATGAATATTCATAAATAATAGGAGGATAATATGGCAAAAGTTAAAATTTTTACAACACCATCATGTACCTATTGCAATCAAGCAAAGGATTTTTTTAAAGAGAATAATGTTGAGTTTGAAGCAATAGATGTTACACAAGATAAGGCTGCTGCTGAAGAAATGATTGAAAAATCAGGTCAGAGAGGAGTTCCAGTTATCTTAATTGAAGGTAGAGAAGAACCTTTAGTTGGATTTGATCAAGATGCTTTAGAAGAAGCATTGAACCTATAATTTTATTATAAAATGGAATCTGAAAATAGATTAACAATAAATGAGCTGGCACCAGATTTTAATGCTGAAGCTTTTGTTGATAATGAAGTTAAGAAAATAAGTTTGTTTGATTATAGAGGTAAATGGGTAGTCTTATTCTTTTATCCTGCAGATTTTACTTTTGTTTGTCCAACAGAGTTGGGAGATCTTGCTGATAATTATGAAAAATTTAAAGAACTTGGTGCAGAAATAATTAGTATTAGTACTGACACTGTTTTTGTACATAAGGCATGGCATGATAATTCTGAGACTATTAAAAAAATACAGTTTCCAATGTTGGCAGACCCTACTACAAAAGTTTGTAGAAAATATCAAACATTAATTGCTGAGGAAGGATTATCTCTTCGAGCAACTTTTTTGATAGATCCAGAAGGAATTTTGAAAGCATATGAATTTCATGATAATAGTATTGGAAGAAGTTCTCAGGAACTTATTAGAAAAATTCAGGCTGCAAAATTTGTTAAGGAAAATCAGGGGAAGGTTTGTCCAATGAATTGGGAACCTGATAGTGAAACATTGACTCCTGGATTGGATTTGGTTGGAAAAATTTAATTAAGTATTTAAACTTTAAGAATTATAGATTATAATGAAGAGTGGTAAATTGAATATTAAAACAATAATTAAATTTATTATTTTTTTAATTGTTATTCTTGGAATAATTTATTTTGTAAACTATTATGGATTAAAGGATTATTTAACTCCTAATAAAATTAAGGAAGCTGTCCTTATGTTTGGACCTTTAGCTCCATTAGGTTTTATATTAATCTATAATTTAGGTTCAATATTGTTTCTACCCGGAACAATACTTTCAGTTGCAGGTGGAGCAATATTTGGTGCGACGTTTGGAACTATTTATGTAATTATAGGTGCAACATTAGGTGCAACCTTTGCATTTCTTATTTCAAGATATTTTGCAAGATCATTCTTTGAAGATATTGTGGAAAAAAAATATCCAAAGATAAAAGAGTATGATGAGAAACTTGAAAAGAATGGATTTATGACAGTATTATTCTTTAGATTAATACCACTATTTCCCTTTAATGGATTAAACTTTGCCTTGGGATTAACAAAAGTAAAATTTCGTGATTATTTTCTTGCAACATTGATAGGAATAATTCCTGGAACATTTGCATATGTATATTTGGGAAGTTCATTGGTAGAAATGAATTATAAAAATATAATATTTGCAATAGTTTTAATAATATTATTGTCCTTGTCCCTAAAAGCTTATAACTCAAAAAAGAAGTAATATAGAATGGGTCATGATGTTCAATTAAATAATAATACTAAAATTCCTGCTATAGGATTTGGAACTTGGCAGTTGACAGGAGATGATTGCTTGAATGCTATTAAAATGGCTTTAGAGGCCGATTATAGGCATATTGATACTGCAGAATTATATCATAATGAGGAAGAGATAGGAATTGCAATTAAAGAATCTGATATTCCAAGGGAAGAAATTTTTATAACTTCAAAAGCATGGCAATCTGAATTGAATTATGATAGAGTAATTAAAGCTTGTGAAATTTCTTTGAAAAAATTACAAACAGATTATCTAGATTTATATTTAATACATTGGCCAGATAAATATCTTAATATGGAGGAGATACTTAGAGCATTTAAGGAACTTTATGATCAGGGGAAGATTAAGGCATTTGGAGTGAGTAATTTTACAATTAACCATATTAAAGATACTTTAAAGTTAGCAGATGAAATTAACTTGCCAATAACAATGAATCAAGTAGAATTTCATCCCTTATTCTACCAGAAGAAATTGTTGGAATTTTGTAATGAAAAAAATATAAAAATTACTGCATATTCTCCTTTAGGGCAGGGAGATGTTTTTAAAAATTCAACATTAATTGAGATAGCTAAAAAATATGATAAGAATCCTGGCCAAGTTGCATTAAAATGGTTATTACAGAAAGGGATTATTGTAATTCCTCGATCAAGTAAGGAATCACATATTAAAAATAACTTTGAACTAGATTTTGAACTTTCCGAAGAAGATATAAATAAGATTGATTCTATAAAGATACATGAAAGATTAGTGGATCCGGGATTTGCTGAGTTTGATTACTAGAAATCTTCATAGAAAGATTTATAGGATAGAAATGTATAATCTTTGTAATAGAAAATGAAAAAACTAATATTTATATACAATGCAGATTCGGGGTTTTTTAATTCACTTAAAGACACGGTACAAAAAACTGTTGCTCCAAAATCATATGATTGTAAACTATGCCAGGTTACATTTGGAACTTTTAGTATGAAAGATGATTGGAGAGAATTCATTAACCAATTATCAATTAAGGTAGAATTTTTACATAAGGATGAGTTTATAAAAAAATATGGAAAAACCAAACATAATTTTCCTAATGCTTTCATTGAAGAAAATAAGAAACTAACATTATTTATATCAAGCCAAGAAATCAGTTCGACAAATAATATACCTGAGCTAAAGACTCTAGTACAACAAAAGATAAAAACCCTTAAAAAATAAGATTAACATGGAAAAACCCCCCGAGGAAACACAAGAACCTAAAAAAGACTACAACGCTTTAGCATTAGAAATGCATTCTCAGCTTAAAGGTAAACTCTCAGTAATTTCAAAAAAAAAATTAGAGACAAAAGATGATTTATCAACAGCATATACCCCTGGAGTGGCAGAACCTTGTAGAAAAATACATGAAAATCCTGGAGATGTTTATAAATATACTATTAAGGGGAATACTGTTGCAGTGGTAAGTGATGGTTCGTCAGTCTTGGGACTAGGGAATATAGGAGCAGAGGCTTCAATGCCAGTAATGGAGGGCAAGGCAGTATTATTTAAAGAATTTGCAGATATAGATGCTTTTCCTATTTGTGTTGCCGAACAAAGTGTACAAAAAACAATTGAAACAGTAAGAAATATCTATCCTTGCTTTGGGGGTATTAATTTAGAGGACATTAAAGCACCTGAATGTTTTGAGATTGAGGCAGCATTACAAAATCTAGGAATTCCAGTTATGCATGATGATCAACATGGTACTGCGGTAGTTGTATTAGCTGGATTAATTAATGCTTTGAAGGTTACTGGCAAGGATAAAGAGGTTGTAAAGGTTGTTATAAGTGGCACTGGCGCTGCTGGAGTTGCTGTGGCAAAACTTATGTTAAAATATGGTTTTAAGAATATAATTATGACAGATAGTCAAGGGATTATTCATGAAGGGAGAGAAAATCTCAATCCAATTAAAGAAGAAATGTCAAAAATAACTAATCATGATTTAATAAAAGGGAATATAGATGAAGCTTTACAAAGGTCTGATATTTTTATTGGTGTAAGTAAACCTGGAATCGTAACTGAGGATATGATAAAATCTATGAATCCTGAACCAATAATCTTTGCTTTATCTAATCCTATTCCAGAAATAATGCCTGATCTTGCAAAGAATGCGGGAGCACAGATTGTAGCAACAGGACGTTCAGATTTCCCTAATCAGGTAAATAATGTTTTAGCTTTTCCAGGAATTTTTAGAGGAGCTTTAGATATTAAGGCTAAGAAAATAACTGATGAAATGAAATTGGCTGCTGCAGAGGCATTAGCAGGTAGTATAGATAATCCTACTATTGATGAAATTTTGCCATATTCTTTAGATAAATCAGTTGTTCCGAGAATAGCTGAGGCGGTTAAGGGTGCTTATAGGGAATGATTAACCAACACACATACCATTATAGCAAGTGAGAGAGGTACCACAATCATCAACTAATTGTTCATTGAAACTTATATTGCAAGTACTATTTTCAGTTCCAGGATCTAAACATGTCCATGTTAAATAATTTTGATATACATTATCTGATAAACAGAAAGTATCTCCAACAAAATCGTTCATACCACAATCAAAATTAAATTCACAATCAAATGGGAAACTATTAATACATTCTCCTTCAAAACACCCAATAAAACACTCTTCAATTAATTTTCTGTTTATATTTTCACTACATCTACCATTACAATTAAATTCATGGACTTTTTCATAAACTTTATCCCCTATACAATAGGATTCTTCAGAGAAGTCATTTCCACATTCAATATCATCTGAACATTTCAATGTATCTATATTTCCATCACTATCTTGACTATTATCATTATAATCTAATTCTGAAATTTCTAGATCTAATGGATCAATATAATTATCTTTAAGAATATGGCCATTACCTTCAACAATTGTAGATTCTAGATTAATAATTTTTTTTGTATCTAATTCTTCTATATTTTTAGTTTGATTAATAAAATATGTTCCCAATAATAATAATATTATTAAAAATATAAATAATAAAAATGATATTAATTTTCTTTTCATCTTAATAATTAGCTCTGTGAGAGATTATAAACTACAAAACCAGCAACTCCTGCAAATATAATCAGAAGTACTAGGAATATATTCCTAAACAAACTAGATCCCCCATTATTTTCTAAATTTTCTTCTTGCACATCTTTATTTATATCTATATTTCCCAGAGTAATGTCTTTAATTTCATTAGAAGAATCTTCATTGCCACAAATCCCTAATGTAATTATCTTATCAGCATATTCTTTTTGATTACCATAATAAATTTCAGTTTTAAGAGTGTATGTACCAGATTTGATATTATCTGGTATATTAAAATTAAATTCTTTTCTCTCAGAGTCATCTTTATCAAATTTCTCTAATTTGAATCCCTCAGTTTGTTCATCAATTTTTAATTTACTATTCTTTAATTTAATATAAACATCTTGATCTTCATTACCAATATTTTGTACATAAACATTTAAATTTAGTGGATCTCCACAAATAAATTCATTTGGTTTAATTTCAATCTTATCAATTATAATTTTGTTATCTTTTCTAACAATATCTATTTTTTTAAATCCTTGATTGCATTGATTATCATTGACGACAGTTAAAAGTGCATAGTTGTTGTCTGCATCTAGATTAATATCTATATCAAATTCAAAATCTATAATTTTATTTTTATTTTTATTGATGCTAATTTTTTTACTATCTTTCTCAATAATTTTATTATCAGTTATATCATAAAAATATGTTTTTATATTAAAATCTTTATCTTCATTTAAATCGTTACTAATTCTCAGAGTGGAAGAAATTTTATCCCCTATATTGAAGTCCTCATTATTATCAATATTGATAAATTCTATTTCTATATCATTATCTTTACTAGAGCATATGTCTGCTTTATCAAAATTAGGCTCATCTAAGGTGCAGGTTATTGAGCAACAACTATTACTATCACTAGATTCTAATATATTGCCCCCACATATTTCATCAGTAGTACAAATATCTCCTCCTAATGCGCTGCAAATTAATGAACCTGAATCAACAACTGTCACTTGCCAAATTTGTTCAACAGTGAATCTATTATCAGTAACAACTGCAATAACTTCATATGTACCTATTGCTTTATTGAAAATATAAGTATCTCCTGAACTACTTGATTGCCCGTCAACCTTCCAATTAACAGTAACTTCTTCTAAATTGTCTGCATCACTATATGTTACACTAAATGTATTGTCTGTATTTTCAATAAGTTCTGCATTAGTAGTAGGCGAAAAACTTTCAATTATTGGTGCTTGATAATTTGGAGAATCATTTAGCCATGATATTGATCTTATGAATAGTTCTTTAGCATTAGAATTCCAATTATTTGCTTCATATAAGCCAAAATATAAATTTCTTTCAGAAATTTCTTTATCTCTATCAATACAGCTACTATCTATTAATAATGAATCAATATCTAATGCTAAAATTATTGGTTTTGTTATATCAAATTTTGAAACTAAAATATCTGAATTAATAGGGAAACAGCCAGATAAATATTTTATTCCAGCTTGACTTGTATAAATTTGCATAGTTTCTAAAGAATAACCTTCAGTAATGCCCTCTGATTTATCAATTCTGATATGTCTTCCACTACTGACACCAGAATTAATGCCTAATCCTTTCTTTTTAGCGGCGCTATTACTCATAAACAAAGTTTTAGTATTAGTATGATCAAAGATATTGTTTATATCATTGACGCTTTCTGAAACAATAATTAAATCATACAAACTTTCATCAAAAGTAACATCATCTAAAATATTGATTATGTGTCCTTCATCACTCAGAAAATTTTTAATGGCTTGTTCATTTATATCCAAATTATTTGGTGATCTTACAACATACCCTATATCTAATGCGTTAACTAAATTAATAGATAAAAATAGGAATATAAAAGATAAATAAAGATATTTATTCATTTTTTAAACTCTTTTTTGGTTTAATTGAAGGTAGTTTTTCCGAATTTCTTTTTTTAAGATGTTTATTTGCAACAGCCAATAAAATTAATAAAGCAATAAATAAGAGGATAGTAAAAGTTTCTCCAATGGCCATCAGTCCAATTCCTTTATTCATATTATTTGATTTTTCAATATCTTTACTTACTTTATTTTTACCGACGCTGACTTCTCCATTAACTTGATTCCCTTCTATGGTTTCTTTATCATCTTTGAATATATCAAAAATATTTCCACCATTTTTCTCTCCTTCAGGAATAATGATTATAGTTGAACTTAATCCAACACTATTTCCTCCATCTATTGGAATAAATTTAACATTTATCTTTGTTTCAGTAGTGCCAGAATTCCTAACATCAATAGTAAAAAAAGCTTTTTTCTCATCTCCTGCATTTAATCTAAACTTGTTATCTTTTATTTTAATATCTTCAACCAAATCTCCTGTAGTGCTTAATTCTATATCTACTGCAATATCATTAACATTTTTAACAAGAATGCTTCTTTCAATACTATCTCCTATTTCAGGCCTCAATATCATTCTAGCATTACCAATACTTCCAGTAATTGCGTAAACACTACTAACAAAACTTAACATCAATATTATAATAAAAATACTTGTGATCAAAGATTTAGACCCTATTTTCATAAATATTTAACAATAATTTTCTTTTTAAATACTATTGACAAATAAAATGACAAACAAGAAACAATGAATATAAAATAGATAATTACAAGGTTAGATATATTTGTTACTGGTGGTGACAAATCTAATTACAATAGGCATGCACCCTCATTACATCCCAACTCACAACTTTCAA
Source organism: Candidatus Woesearchaeota archaeon (assembly GCA_964450665.1). Taxonomy (GTDB): domain Archaea; phylum Nanobdellota; class Nanobdellia; order Pacearchaeales; family GW2011-AR1; genus ARS1285. The sequence goes on from CAYVEM010000011.1 coordinate 8,183, forward strand.
TTAATTCTGCTTCAATATTAGTATCGCAAAAACTATTGCTAGTTCCAGCATTAGTACAACTTAAATCTCTAAAATCTTGATAAACATTATCTGCAATACAGAATGGAGTGCCTACAAAACTATCTAATCCGCAATCATCATCTTGAAAACAACTAATCACATTATGATCACAATAACTATTTATTGAACCTCCAAATATACAAACATCAACTGTATTTTCATTTTCATCATCACAATCATTTTGAGTATTACATCTTAGACAACTTCCCTCATTACATGCATAATTACAAGTATAAACTGATATGGCATCAATATTATTACTACAAAAACTAGCTTGAGTTCCAGCTGAATTACATGCGTAACTAACAAAATTTCTTAAGATATCTTTTCCATCACAAAATAATTCTCCAGTGTATCTATTGGTGCCACAGTCATTATTATCTAAACATAAAACATTTTCATGCGTACATGTACTATCAATACTTCCAGGATTCAAACAAATATCTGTAGTCTGATCATTTCCATCTTCACAATCATTATCATTATCGCATGTAATGGTCCCACAATTTTCATTAGTGCAAACCTCACTTACATGCTCAACACATTCTTCTAATAATCCAATAACATCTTCAGTCCAATAGTTGCTTTCAATTATTCCAAAGAAACAGATATTATCTTCTGCTACTTCTCCATTTTCTAATTCTAAACCAACACTGCCATAGCTTATTACATCTCCCATATCATTGCCATTACCAGTATAGGTCTGAGCAATCATTTCTAATCCATTAACTTTATTTTCTTCACCTAAATAATAATAGGGAATACTAATTCCATTGTTAAATTTTGCTTGGGTGTAAACTTGTATAATCTGATTTCCCATCTTAACACTTAATGGAGAATTTGATGCTAGTTTTGAAATCCCATCTCTATCAGTTAAACCCCAATCATCACCATAAAAATAATTAGAAATTATTGCAGGATATTTCCATATCTTAATTTCATCTTCATTTCTATATCTTTCATCACCCAAATAAACAAATTTATAATCAGACAAATCATTTGGAATATTTTCTTCATTAATTAATTCAACATTAAATCCTAGTCCTTCAAAAACCCCTACCACATTATCGTCTACAATATTTTCATTTTTAAAGATATAAGCTACATCATTAGAAGCAAGAATGGGTAAGGCAAAAACATTAAAAATTAAAACAAAAAGCAATACTAATGAAAGTTTCTTTTTAATATCCCCTCGGAACAAGCCACTTCTTTTCATATATTACCCTATAAAATACTTGTATATAAATATGATGTACTACTTTGAATCAGTAAATGGATTTATTTCTAATAAAATAATTATTCTATATCTTTTTCTATAGATAACATTAAATAATTAGGTCAAATCAATAATTAATGGGATCAAAAAATCTTTATTTAGAATTTGTAGAATATATAGATAGATTTCCATTTGATGAAGATAGTATTAGAATGTTATCATTAGAAACTCATGAAGACCTACATTCTAGGCTTAATGAATTAATAGGAGAATCTATTTATTTTATGGGATCATTAAACAGGAGTCAAACATTAAGACTTATTTTAGATATAGAAACTTACAAACCAGAAAAAGGATTTAAAATAAAAGGTATAAAACCAACTCCTCCAATAAAACTACGTCATGCAAGTGTATTATATAAGGAATTGATGGCTCAATACATAAAATCTAATACAGGAATAGAGGTGTCTACAAACACAAGATTGCCAATTCATTTTTATGATTCTTTAGTAAATAAATTAGGAATTTAACAGCCAGTAATTTCTACGAATCTGCTTCGGAAATTATCGTTTAAATCTATATCAAATGCTATTTCAGCTGTGACATCCAAACTATGAATTCCATTATTAAATAATGTATTATCTATTGTAAATGTTTTAGATCCTGTAGTGGTTGTGGCCCCTGAAGCTAAATCTGTTTTGGTAGCGGTCCAAGTGAAATCTTCTAATTCTCCCATAAATTCAACATCTTCAGTGAAATCTCCTAAATTTTCAGTTACATAATCTACCTTATAGGTTTCTCCGCATTCTAATTCTGATATCTCATCTAATAATACTATTCCAGTATTTGTATTTTTTAATCTTAATCCATTTACGCTATCTGTATGATCTTCTTTTATTCCAATATTATGACTTTCTATAACATTCATATCTAATGCAGTTTTAATACAATCAGAAAATAGTAATTTAGAATTAATATTCCAAAAGTCGGTATTACTTATTCCAAACCAGCATGTATCTTCTTCTTCATTGAATGCTACAATGCTGCCCATTTTATTTGTTTTATCACTTGTTGTAGAGGCATAATTCATTAAATTTTCATTCATAAATTTCATAGGTAGATATTCATATGTTAAAGCAGGACCTCCAAGTTTATTAGAAGGCATATCATATACTTCCATGTTTTCTCCTAAAACTTTTGCCATTAGATTTGAATTTGCACCAAATCTTTTAGTTCTACCTTTTTCTAAGAAATTAAAATGTGTTACATATCTACTATTGGTTAGAATCATTGGCATTTCAGGTATATACATAACATTTTTTAGTTTACCAGCTCCTATTAAAATAAAATTATATTCAGTAAAATCAGTATTCATTATCATGTCATCAGTAATAATTTCGATTTCTAAATCCATATCTTCTAGAGCTGTCCAAGTCATTAAATCTACCTTATGATAATCTTCAACAACATATGCCACATCTGCTGCTATTATTGAGCTTGATAATATTATTACAAAAAATAATCCTGTAAGGAGAATATTATTTTTCATGAATCCTTAAAAAATATTTAGTATATAAATGTGTGCTGTCACTTTTATATAATAAAACTAAATAAAGAACCCCTCTAAAAATAAGATAATTTTGGGTGTAAAATTAAGAAATAAACAATCAGGTGATTGTTTACACAACCATATCAGCAAGAGATTTTTTGTATCTAGATAATTGTACACTTACAGCATTAGTAGTTCTAACTTCTTTACAATCGTGATATTCAATATTTAATGCAAACGCAATTAATTCATTATTAGGTTTGCATGGACTATAATCTCCTTTAGGATGTTGATATTCTTGTTCTTGTGATAACATATAAGCAAATTCTTTTTCTTCATCACTCCAAGTGGTTAGTCCTCTTACTATTATGCCTTTCTGACTATCTTCACTATGTTGTTCAGCAGTTCTTCCATGAACTCCTACTCCTTGTTCATATGCTTTCTGACCACCTTTCCGACCACCTTTCTGACCATCTTCACTCATTTGTTCAGCACTTCTTCCATGAATTCCTAATCCTTGTTCATATAATTTCTGACCACTTTTCTGACCACCTGCAGCCCTACGTCCTTCTCTTAGTCTTTTTAATTCTCCTTCATCAGTAATAAGTCCTACATAACCTTCAATTCCAAAACCTTCTTCATGTCCATTTATTGCATGATGAACACCAGTTCTTGCAACATTATCACCAACACCATATTTTGATTGAATATCAAGCATTTTTGTTATATCAGTTTGTGAATAATACCCATACATAACAGCTATTTCGGGATGTTCTTTTTGTAAAGTTCTACCTAATTCTATACTTCTAGTTATAGCTGCAAATTGTTCATTTGATAATTCTTTATAATCTTCCATATAAAATCTGACAATTGAGGGTATTTAAAACTAACTAAACAATCAAGTGATTATTTACTTTCTAGAATATGCCAACCATCTTCTTGACATTCATATATATTACCTTGACCATCATCAATTTTCATTTCTAACATATTTGAAGGTTCAAATACTGCATTAGTAAGATCTGCTCCTGTAAGATCTGCTCTTTTAAAATTTGCCCCTATAAGATATACTTTTCTAAGATTTGCTCCTCTAAGATTTGCATATCTAAGATTTGTTTCTATAAGATGTGCTCCCATAAGATTTGCTCCTGTAAGATCTGCTCTTTTAAGATTTGTTTCTATAAGAAATGCTCTTTTAAGATTTGCATCTCTAAGATTTGCTCCTTCAAGATTTGCTTCTATAAGATATGCATCTATAAGATTTGCATCTCTAAGATTTGCTTCATAAAGATTTGCATCTCTAAGATTTGCTCCTTCAAGTTTTGCATTAATAAGATTTGCTCTTCCAAGATTTGCTTCATAAAGATTTGCTTCATAAAGATTTGCTTCTCTAAGATTTGCTCCCCAAAGATTTGTTTCTTTAAGATTTGCTCCTTCAAGATCTGCTCCTTCAAGATCTGCTCCTTCAAGATTTGCTCCCCAAAGATTTGCCCTAGGTTTTATTTCATATGTATTAATTCTTTTCATAAAAAGTCTGACAATTTAGGGTATTTAAACTTTTCCATTTGTAACTATTATTAAGTAATAATTATTTAAGTGTTATTAAACAATCAAGTGATTGTTTACAAATAATCAGATGATTGTTGTGAAAACTAAATGATATTAATTATCTCGTTAGTATAAATATCTGCGAAGTTTCCAGCTCGATCATACGCCCTAATATCTATGTCATGAACTCCTGATCTTAGGGTCTTTGTTTTAATACAACTACCAACACTTAGTCTTGAACATAATCTAATCCACTTAGGTCTTCTGGCACTATTATCTCTAAACACTATTTTTCTAAAATCTTCTTCTTCAATTTCAAAACTAAATTTTACCCTTCTTTTATTAATAGTATAACTTTGATTGATTATATTTGGAGCATCTGTGTCTACATTAATTAATCTCACCGAAGTATTTTGTGTATTGCCTGCGATATCTGTTATGTCAAACCAATATCTTATTTCTTGCCCATTAAAATTACTTAAATTTACATCAAACTCACATGTTTGTTTTCTTCCTGAAGGGCAGGTAATATTTGTTGCATTATTTATCAGACTAGTATTTCCATAATTTAATGTGATTATATTTAGATTAGTTTCAGTATATCTTAATGTAAACAAATCATTGTTACTAATGGTATTTCCATCTCTAGGTCTAGCAATTAATTTTCTTGGAGCTCTAGTATCAACTAAGAAATCTAAATTTTCACTATCTAAGTCTCCATTTGAATTTATTATTTTTATTGTGATATTATTATTACCTTCTCTAGCGCTAACTGTAACATTACAGCTAGTTACATCATTACATAATTTTTTTGCGCTATTTGATCTTAATCTAGTTTTTAGAATATAAAAATCACTTATTTCATCGCTTGACAAAGTATAATTGATAGATTTGGTAGCAAATACTGAACCAGTAGAAGGATTGTTGATAGTTAAATTAACTGCGCTAACTAATAGAATTCCAAATAGTATGCTTATGATAATAACAACACCACTTTTTGTTTTAATCATTTTAAATGATATAACCCTAAAATATAATTTATAGTATATAAATCTAATTTACTACTAAAATTAAATAAATAATTGTCAATTATCTCTTCTAAAATACTTTTTTATACTTTCTATATAATATCTTTTGTAAGGTTTGAAATCTAAGTTATGTGATTTGCAAAGAAAAGATATAGTATCTAAGTCTCCTTTAACTTGACTTCCAATTACTCTATTGGAGAACTGAAGGGTTGTAAATTGTCCAAAATCTTTAATATATCTATCTATTTGAGAACTAACATAATGGCTACTCGGCTTGTTAATTATGCTTTGTTCAAGATTCATGGATTTTAGAATAATTAGCCCTATTTAAAGATTCTTAAACATCAAACTCTAATCTTTTGGAGATAGAATTGCCTGCTTCATCAGTAACCTGAACATCAAGTTCATGATGTCCAGGCTTAAATGAAACTCTTTTAATACACCTATTAGTTCTTAATCTAGAACAAATTCTTTTTTCTCTTCCCCGCGAATCCTCGTTATCAATATAAGTAATCACATCAAAATTTACTTCATCTATCTCCATATTAAAATAAATAAATTTTTTATTTCTTCCAGTTCCTTGAGTATAATAATCCTCATTGACTAGAATTGGATTTGTTGTATCAACACTCAGTACAATATTCCTACTATTAGTAATCTTTCCAGAAATATCTTCTAGTTTAAACCAATATTCAATATCTTGTCCATCATAATCGTTTAAATTAACATTAATATTGCAGTAGTGTCTTCCACGATTAGTATTACATTCATCTATATTTAGATTGGTATTTCTAATTCCAGTATGATCATTACCATAATATAAAATTAATTCATTTGGATTACTTTCTTTAAACTCAACATCAAATACTCCATTAGCAAAACCCTTTCTTGGAAATGTTTTACTTATTCTTGGTTTTTTGCTATCAACAAAGAAAGTAATTGTTTTTTCAGCAGTATTTCCAAGTCTATCATTTCCAAATATGGTAATATCATTTAAACCATCTTTAAAGCTAAGTTTTCTAAAGTATTGAAATACATTTCTAGCCATGTTTTTTATTCTACCTCTTCCTTTAATATTGTCTGTGTATTTGAATGTGGTAGGTTCATTAGCTTCTAAATCAAATAATACTTTTCTAGAATCATAAATACCTCCTTCTATTGGAGAATTAATTGTTATTAAAGGAGGTTCTACATCGACAGTTCCACCTCCACCAAATGGTTGACAATTACCTATATTATTACAATTAGAAGGATGTGTGGGATTATTTAAATTAGTTGTACATACTTGGCAAATTGTATGGAAACAAGTATATCTTGGATTGTTTTCATCAGGTAAACTTTGACCATAATTTAGACAGTATAATTTGTAAGCAAATACATTGTTTGTCATTAAAATTATGCTTATTCCAATTATTAATGTGAATATTATTCTTTTGATGATTTTTTGGTTTGTATTGTTTTCCATATTTATCTTTGTTTTTGAGCATAAAAATGCTCCTTTTCCCCTTTAAAAAAATAAAAATAAAAAAAAAATTTAATTAACCTTAAATTGCTTCTCCCCAGAAACTCAAACTTCCAGTATCAAAGTCACCATTACATGGTTCTGGAAGGTTTAATCTGAAAGTTACAGCAGCTTCGCTACCAGGTGTTAATACATTACCTGAGAAGTAAATGTCTCCAGGTCCAGTACCAACACTAGATTGTATTAGTTCAAAACCTTCACCACTTCCGTCGTTGCTTGAGGCTACATCATAGAATGAACTTGGATTATTAAATCCAGTTGCATAATTGATACCTACATAACCTTCAGCATCTGCTCTAGCATCAGTTTCTGTACTGAATGCTCCACTTGAAGCAAAATAACAGAAATTATCTGTCGCATCACAAACTGAATCTCCATTTCCTAATAACAATTGATTTGTAGTAGGACATGCAGCACCACTTGAAGCAGAGTCATAAAAGTCAGTACCTGAAACGAACATATCAAGAAGAACTCCTGATCCATCATCGGCATCATTACCGACTAATAGTGTACTTGAGTAAGAACTTGTTCCAGGTCTAACATCGTCAAATGTTAAATCTCCATCAATTGATAAAGCAATTGTTGGATTCAAATACCAGTATTCATTCTCGTCAACAGTACTTGACAAACCATCAAGATCTTCAACTTCTACTGTATACCAGTATTCCCCATAGTGTGAATCTGCAGTTTCAACTGTAAATGTACATGAGTAATATCTCATTGTACTATCAATTGCATCTCCTGTTAAATCTTCTTCTGAAATTCTTGCATTACAAGAAGCTTCAACAGTACTTGAGAATCCAATATCCTCAACACAATTAACTTCAATGTCATTACCAGCTCCTTGAACATCTCCAAGAGTCCCGAATACATCAGAAATCTTTTGGATTCCATTCTTATCCTTAACTAATACGGTATAGGTGATTTGTTCACCTTCAAAAGCATAGTTATTTCCTCTTTCGCTCAATGCAGCACCTGCAACACCATCTCTTCCAGGTTGAGTATTATCATCAGTAACAGCTCTTGAATCACACATCCAAATATTTGGAGCATAATCTTCAGTTACTATTTCGATTCCAACACCTACACCCACATCTGTACCAAGTACAACAGGCATAACTGATAAAATTAGCATAGCCATAGCCATTACGCTAAATAGTTTTTTCATATTTTTTAAAACCTCCTTTCAGTCGATTGTCATCTATCCCTTTATTGATAATTAAATCAATAAACCCGGGCTTATTTGATGAAAATGAGTTGTCAAATAATAACAAATTCTTATTTGATGAATATGAGATAATTGATATGTTTTGGTTATCTAACAATAACTTTTTGAAAGATACCTTTTTTCTACGACTCATAAATTACATTTCACAAAACTTGTTTATAAAGAAATTTTCAGTTAGAAATATTTTTTCAAACTCCACATAAGCAGAACTATATTTCAATAACTATATTAAATGTTCTTACTAAGACAAAACAAAAAATCTATTATTACTAAGATTCAATGAAATCTAAATTATAAATTAAAATAAGTTTAATTTTTAGGTTGTCTCTTTAAAAATCCTTGAATAAACTTATTATTTTTTTCAGAATCAACTACTCTTCTTAGATTATAAGCCTGTCCATCGCTAACTTTTTCAGCTTTTACTTCAGAGCCTGCTTTTTGAAAACTTTCTTTACTCAATAAAACTTGTTTATCTGAACTTTCTGCTAGTCTTTTTGCTGAAACTACAAAATTACCTAATGCTGTAAACTTTAATTTATCATTCTCAATCTTATTAATTATTTCTCCAGAGTTTATTGCAATTCCAAAGTCAATATGATTCTTGAATTTTTGATTATGGTCATTCAATGTTTTAGTAATCTCTTCTCCAACTTTTGCAGCAACGGCTTCATTGTTTTTTGCATTAGTCATTAAAGGACTAAACATTGCAAAAATAAAATCTCCTTGTTCATAAACTGCACCTTTTTTACTATAAACAGCTTCCATTGCATGTTCTAAACTTTTTTTCTCAGTATCTTCTAGTTTATTTTTTATTTTAATAACTAAAATAGCTGCATGAGCCTTATGTCCCTTTAAAACTAATACTTGATCTGCCTGATTATGAATTACATTTCCCTTTGCGTCTGTTTTTTTAATTTCAGGAATATTTTTAGAAGTAGTAGTTTTATTAGTTATAGTGGAACTAGTTTTAGATTCACTAAATTGTTTTTTTTTTCTTATTTTTGGCATATGGAAAGCAAATGATTTCTTTTTCAAAACTTTTCTAAAGATGAATAGTAGAATTAATATTAAAATTATAAAAAGAAAAATCCAGAATATAGGTCCTCCAAAATTAATACCTTTGCCAATTTGATTAACATCAATAGCTCTTCCTGTTAATGAAATTCCTGATTGAATTAATTCACTATTACCATCACTAATTTTTACATCATATTCTCCTTCATCTCCTGTTAATTTGAAACTAGTACTTTCT
>CAYVEM010000012.1:0-1477 GCA_964450665.1 Candidatus Woesearchaeota archaeon
AAAATATTCAAAGGTTGAGTTCCAATTAATTTATAAGGATAACTTTGAGTATTCACATTCCTATCACCTTCTGGCTTTTGAGGCTGATCTTTACATCTGAAATAATAATCATTATCTATTCTATCTTGTATTCCTGTCAATGTAGTTTTACAAGTATACAAATTCTTATTATTCATTTGGAACACTCTCGTAGCACAACTCATTTGTTGCTCCATATTATCATAACTCTGATCTGTTCTACTCCACTTACATTCACTAGGTTCATTCACATAAACCTCCAAATTAAAATCACTTTGATTAAATCTAACGGGATTACCACTTGGAATATTAACTTCAGCAATTATTGGAGGAGTTGTATCAGGTCCTGCTTCAACACAGAAATTAACACTATAAGCATCCTGATTAAAATTACCATTAGCATCTTGACATCTAATAAACAAAGTATATTCTCCATTATTTTTCAATTCAGGATTCTCAGCATTCAATGCATCAGGTCCTGGCAATGATAATCTTTCACTATGATTATATGTAAATAAATTACTTCCATTAACAAAGAAATTCATCTCCTCATAACTAGTTGTCAAATTATAATCTATCTTACATTGTGCAGGTTCATTAGTATCAAAAGTAAAACTTAATGGAAAGAACGCTCTTATACATTCATTATCTTTTGGTTTAATAATAACTCCTGTAGCAGGAGGCCTTATACTATTATCTGGCTTAAAATCATGATCTCTACTTACTTCCTTAAATTCAATTATTGGACTATTAACATCTCCAGGATTTACCCAAACACATCTTTGTTCTTCACTTCCTGCATTAACAATCTGACAAGCTTGTCCTAAACTTCTACAAGTATATTCACTACATTCCTCAAACTCATTACATAATTCACAATCCCCTCCACCTATTGGAGCTTGCCACGGCAAACAATAAAATTCAGTTATTTCCTGACTAGCCTTCTTATATGTAAAAGCAAATATTAATCCTGCTACAACTAATCCTAAAACCATTGAATCTGCTTGAGGTACACCACTAGCTTGTGCAAATGCAACAACTGCTCCCCCAATAGCTCCAGCAATTGCACCCCATTGTGCACCATCATCTCCCCCAGCCAAAGCACCTATTGTCCCAAATATCCCTGCACCAGCAGTCCCCCAATAAAGAGCATTTCCTACAACTTGATTATTCAAAAAACCTCCAAATATTCCTCCCTCATCTCCTCCAGGTGGTATAGGTGGAAAACCTCCTGGTGGCCTTAACCCTGGTGTTCCTTCAGGTGGAGTTGTTCCCTCAGGTGTTCCAGGGGGTCCCCCTCCAATGCCTCCCGGTCCTCCTGGTCCAACAGGTGTTCCATCAGCAGGAGGTGTTCCATCAGTTCCAGGAGGAGGTCTCGGCGCTCCTTCCTGAATTGGTATTCCTCCGCCAGGAGGTTGAGGAACTATTGCTGGCCCCGAAGAGGTAGTTGAAGGAGGTC
>CAYVEM010000012.1:1577-12572 GCA_964450665.1 Candidatus Woesearchaeota archaeon
CTTCAATTTTCTAGTTTCTATCATCCAAACAAACCTCCTAAAAATCCTTCACCTTCACTAGTTGCAGCAGCACCCACTATTCCTTGACTTATCTTCCTTCTAACTCCATTATCTTTAACAACAATTCCATCATCGGTTCCTCTTCCAGCCAAGTTATCAAAATTACCACAATCTCCTAAACTATAACATATAGTATTCATATTATTAACCCATTCTGCTGATAGAACTTCACAATTTTCCTTACAACTCTTACTTCCAAATAAACTGGTATCAAAATGAACCGTCTGTTTTGAATTCCCCAAACTACAAATATTTTCTGCATTACCTTCTCCATAATGTTCCAATCCTGGAGGATGCCTTGGTAAACAAATACCTCCTCCCTTTATTATTCCCATATTCTCTTTCTCAGGATCACTTTCAGCTAATTGGGGATTTGCAGCAGGATTCCTACCATCTGGAACTCCATCAAAATTCTGAGTATTCGTATCACTTACTTGTTGACTAGCCGTAGTCTTACTATTACTCCCATCATAATGAACACCTTCAACCCAATAACAATCTCTCTTATCAGTATTTTCACAATCATCTTGTTCTAACTGATCAATACAATCAACCCATCTATTAACTCTACAAGCAGCTTCTGTAAAACCTCCATAAGCTGTACTCAAACTCTCTTCAATACAAACCTCATTTCTAAAATCAGCACATGGCTCTATTGTTTCTTCTCCATGAACACAAACATGTCTAAAAAATCTACTTCCAGCAGTATCTTGCCCATTATCTCCAGTCCCAATATTAAGACACCAACTCTCACCATTCTTATAATTCTTACCATTCTCAGTATCATAACAATTCAAATCTTTACAAATCAAATCACCATATGTAGCAACTCCATTCTTACAAATACTTCCCGACAAATAATTACAATTACCACAATTTTTATCTCCCGCATTACCATTTTTATCATTTGGATCGCAAGATTTATCTTTACTTACTATCTTCTGCCAATAACTTGGATCTTTAGAATAAATTTTATTAGAATCATAAATATTAGCATAATTCCCACAACTATCTTTAAAATAAACTTCATCTCTTCCTTTCAAACAAATTGTTTCTTTAGTTGGACCGCATTCAGTAGCTAATTCATCAGCACTACATAAATAATCTTCAAAAAATTCTCCCCCAATTCCTGTACTATTTCCACCTCCAACATTACAATCTCCTCTTGTAGTCATCCTACAAGTCCTACTTCCTTCATCATCAAATACGCAAGCACCAATATCTGTAGAATAAGCAGTCAAAATACAAGTTGCTTCATCAGTTATATCTGTATTAAAATCAGTTTGCAATCCATAAACTGAACCCAACCTTTTACATCTTGTCAATGTAACAAAACTAGCTTGATTACCTATAGTACAACATCCCAAATTACATTGAGGTACTTCATTAACACTATCATCAATCCAAGTTCCTTTTGAGATTTCACAAACTTTCTGAGGAGTATTCTCCATACATAATCCTTCAGCACTATCTACACAAACTCCCAATTTACAATAACTAGTAGCATCACAACTTGTAGGTGTTTTTCTAAATCCTGAAGCACATTGATCTTCCTGACTGTTCTGACACCAAGCTCCATTAATAGTTTTCTCACAACAAAAATTAGATGCAGGAGTTCCTTGTGCAATAACAAATATTAAACTACTAACTATCAAAATCATTCCAATAAATAATGTTAATATTCTTTTCATATTATGAACCCCGCTGGAATTGCTATACTTCTAGAAGCAAAATAAAACTTCTCATCAGTACCCCTATCAGTCAAAATATAAATAGTTGTTCCATCACTCTGCTTTTTCTTCTCAACTTTTAATGAAGGATAATACAACATATAATTCAATGTCTCACTATCTCCATATCTAGTTTCCCATTGACTAATAGAACTAGTTATAAGAGCAAAATTGTAAATCTTAGATTTAATCCCTGTTCTTATATGATCAAAACTTTCAACACCTGTTTTCTCAATTCTCAAACCTAAATTCATATCAACCAATACATTATCTGGAACCAAATCAATTACAATTTCAGGATCTCTCATTACAACACTATAACCTCTACTTTCCAAATTATTTTTAACAGAACTCAAACAACTTTTTATTTTAGGTGCAGAATACTTCTCCAATTCATCTCTAATAGTATTTACCAAAATAGGTTTTTGCATAATGCAATTTTCATATTCATTTTCAGAATAACAAACATAATCTATCTTCTTCCCTTCATACATAAAATAATTTTCAGATTCAATAACTCCTCCTTGCAACATCAAAATATCCAATCCTTCCTGAATAGCTGTTTGTGCACAACCTTCAATTTCCTGATAAGGACTTTGTTTAGCAAAGATTGTATCAAATCCTGCATCTCTAGAAAATAATATCAACAAGACCACTACTATTAATATCCCTAAGATTATAAATACAGAAACCTGCCCCTTTTTTAATTTCATCTTTTCCATTTAAAGTTTATCTTATTTATAAATTTACCCTTAAGATACATAGGGTTTAACTCTAATTCTACCTCCCTTATTTTCTAAATTATCTTTACATTGAACATAATATGTTCTTGGTAAAAATCCTGCAAAATGATTCTTTCCATCACTCCCCATTTTAGTCGCATTATCAAACTTAAAATTCCTCAAGAAACTATATCTACATTCAGCTTCTTCACTAGTAACTACTTTCAACCCTCCATCAAAATAAATCCTAGTTATTCTTGGTCCAGATTTATCAATATTCACTCTGAAACTAGTAGAATTTTCTGCAATATTTCCTGCTTGATCTTCACACATAAAATTAATCAGATACTGACCTCCAGGAATATTAATCTGATACTCATGACTACTAGATCCATTAGGTTCTTCATATCTAAATCTATCACCTCCAAACCCACTCCATTCACAAAGCGCTTCTCCTTTATTTGCACCCCCACTAGTTCTTAATCTTAATTTAACACTAGTTGGTTCAACACCTGATTCAATAACTTCACTATTTCTAGGAATCATTTCATCAATAAACAACTTACTTTCACTCCTCTTAACTTCATAGACATAACTCTCTTCCATAGTATTGTGATTATCTGAAATATCTCTACATCTAATATAAAATTTATCATTGACATCTAATCCAGTTAAAGTAGTTGTACAAGTTAATCCATACAATGTATAATTAGCAGGATCTATATCACAATCGAAACTATTATTCATTTGATCAAAATCTAAATCTTGCAAATCATATTTACATTCACTTGGCTCATTAACATAAATAACTACATCTTCTTCCGTAGTTCCAAATTTAATATACTTCCCACTAACTGGCCTCGTAATAATAACTCTTGGAGGAGTAAGATCTGGTCCCGGTTTTATACAACTTTTAAGATTATATGGTTCTGGATTTGTCTTTCCACTAGCAGTTCTACATTTAATATAATAATCTATCTTACCCAAAACTTTAATTTGTTCATCAGTCAAATTATAAACATTTCTAAATGCTTCAGGACTAGGAAAAAACAATTTCATTAAATGTGCTGGCAAAATATTATTTCCCTTAGGCCCAAATGCATCAAACATATCTTCAAAATTATCATCAGGATTAGGACCTATTCTACATTTAGCAAAAGGATTAACTTTAATTCCTATATCTACTGGTTCATAAGGTTCCAAACAACCATTATCAGTTGCATTAACTACTTCAAATCCTCCAGGTCCAACATTATGATATTTATATCCTTCAGATATTGCATTCTCAAAAGGTTCTATAACTGGAATTGTTTCATTAGATGGTTTAGCAACACAAAGATCATTTCCACTTCCTTCATTAATTAATTTACACAACTGCCCTAAACTTTCACATCTATACTCAGTACATGGAACATCTAATACATTACATTTATTACAATCAGCACCACCATCTGGAGGATCCCAAGGCATACATGTAAAATAAATATGGACTTTTTTTATCCAAAATATTCCTAACAAAAATGCTAATAGTGCAGCAAACATAGCAACCATTACACTAGCAGTTATTGCAAATGCAATCAAACCTGCTACCATTGCAAATATCATTGAATAATCTTTTCTTTCATCATTATATTCTTCAATTTGAGCTAATATTCCTGCCTTAGCACTAGAAATAGCTCCCGTAAATCTAGACAATCCCACAACACCAGAAGAAATACTATTTATATTCTCAAGATCAGACTCATTATCTGCACCTTGCTTTAATATTTCTAATAATAGGGGACTACCATAAGCTCCAGCCGCTCCTAACAATTCACTTTCAAAAGGACTCAAACTAGCATTATCTTTTCTATGAACTCCTGGCAATAATCCCGGATTTAATGTTTCAAAAAATGAAAAATCTCCAGGAGGTGCAGGTTTACTCGGCTGAGTAGCATATTTAGAATGACCAAACTGATCATTACTTAATCTTGGAGGTCCTCCTCCTCCAGAAGCTCTAACTGCATAACCAGTATCAGTTCCTTCACCTAAATAATTAATATAAGAACCACAATCTCCTAAGGCAACACAAAAATCATTCATCTCTTTAGTAAACTTCGCAGTATGACAATCACAATTATCCGAACAAATACACCCAAAAATAGTACATATCCAGGTTTCTGTACATTTCAAACTAGCAATATCACAAATACCATCTGCAGCACTAGCTTGGTAATACGCCGCTTCATTTAGTTGCCCATTTTCATCATACAAACTATCTGGCAACAAATCAAATCCTGGAGGATATTCCGGTAAACAAACTTTAAAATCAAAACTTCCACTCATTTCAACATGTTTAACCCAACAATCTGGATTCTGTTCACATTTACTTTTTAAACTTCCCTCATCTTTTATCTTATTAAAATCTAAACAGGTCCTCCATTGATTAACTCTACAAGCTGCTTGACTAAATGTTCCCCCTTCAATTCCTGCATCTTCTTGAACACAAATCTCATTTCTAAAATCTGCACATGGTGCAACTCTTTCAGTCCCCATATTACAAATATGTTTAATATGCCTACTACCTCCAGTATCTTTCCCATCCCCTATATAAGAATCATAACTACACCAACTTTCACCATTAGCCCTATCCTTTATCCCATCTCCATCAGTATCACATCTAATATCCTTACAAGTATATTCATTCAATTCTTTACCACAATAATCTCCCCTATAAAAATCACAATCTTCTGCAATATCTTCTTTATTCCCACAACTATCAAAATAATAAACATCTTCTTCTCCAGCAACACACCCTTTATGATCTTGTGCTTCACAAGTAGTATTTAAGATAGGATTAGAACACAAAATATCTTTAGCAAAATTTGCCTCACTTCCAGTTCTCTTAAAACAATCATCTAAACTTGTTAAAACACATCTTTTCTCATCACCCTCTTCAGAATCAAAAACACAAGCTCCTTCTTTATTTGCTTCAGCTAAGAAGGAACATTGTAATCCACTTTCAATATTAGGATCCCAGTCAGTTGGCAAATCTTTATTTTCAGTATTCCCTTCAAATTCACAATTTGCCTCAGTTGTAAATCTATTTTCTATTCCTATTTTACAACAACCCTTTCTACATTCTTGAACATTACATAATTCTCCTCTCTCAAACTTTCCTCCAGTTTGTTCACAATCTACTCTTGAAGTTTTTCTATTACATAATCCATTTTCAAGACTTATACAACATCCTGGCTCACAAAATTCAGTATTCTCACAACTAGTTGGAGCTGATTGAAAATCTTCATTACAATCTGCTAACATTGTAGTCTGACATGTATTTCCCGTTTTAGTAACTGCACAACATCCCTCTCCAAGAACTTGTGCTGAAACCATATTCTTCTGCAAACTATCTAACATATATTTTCCTAATTTATTAAATAAACTAACCTTGTCTAGATTTCCTGTTCCAGCATTTATTAATGCTGGACTTACTATATCATCATTCTCAAAATACTCATTAAAAACATATCCAAATGCAAACAATCCAACTACCATCAAAAATATCTGAGCATAACTCATTAAAGCTTCATCTGTAAAATATTTTTTGTCTAGTCTATTAATCATCTCTTTTTTCATCTTAAAATCCTGCAGGCAATTTACAGCTCCTTATAGCAAATACAAAGTCTTCCTCCGTTCCGATATCTTTGATTGTATAAATAATGTCTGAATTCCCTGTAATAAATTTCCTGATATCATATTGTTGATATAAAATATTATGCCCAAGTTCATCAAAATTACAATAAGTTATTTCCTGATTAACAATCTCCATAGATATTTTCGCAAACTCATAAATAGGATGAACCAAGTTCATTCTAAACTGATTAAAATCTCTAACTTCTCCTCTTCTAACCATCTTAAAATTCTTATCAATCTTAACAGAAACATGTCCAGATCTCAATCTAGTTTCAATTTTCATTTCAGATTCTTCAATATCATATCTACTCTCTAATTCTTTTCTAAGATCAAAGAAACAATCTGCAACAATTGGAGTAATATATCTAGTAATCTCTTCTTCTATATGTTCTACTAATAATGGTCTTTGATTAACACAGGTCTCATAAAATTTATTATTATAACACAAATAAGTAATATCTTCTCCTTCATAAGCAACCGACCCTTTAGGATTAATTTCCCCCCCTCTTTTACTTAAAAGATCAATAGCTTCCTCAGTAGCTTGTCTAGTACAACTTTCTATAAATCCCTGAGGATTATTTCTATCAACTACCCTAATTTCGGGAGGATTAAATAACAGGAAAACTATCATCAAACCGACGACAATAATCAATGCTAGAATAATAAATATAGTTGTCTGTGAGCGTTTTGATCTCATAAAAATACTTTCAATTTCAAGACTAGAAAATAAATTTAATTTATTATTTCTCATTTTCAGTCTCCTTTTCCTTCAACAATTCAATAGCAGTATCTATAATATGAGACTTATTTCTATACCTACTATTTTTTAATAAGGAATCTACATATTTCTTATTTTTCTCTTCTATCGTCGCTGAGATTCGTACTTTCATTTATTATATTTCTATTTACTCCTATTCTTTCTTCATTATGGCGTACGACCCACTGTCACCACACAAAGTTCTCAATGTATTACTTTATGCCACTAACTCACACATTATAACCCTTTACATTACTTAATATGAATTTATATTATTAAGTATTACTTACTATTTAAAGGTTTCCACACACAAATAAAAATCAACTTACAATAATTTAACTAATCCTCAGTCTCTACTCTCGGCGCTAAAATAAAACTCAAACTAACTTTAGGAGTATTAAACTCCAATTTCAAAGGATAATCATTCCCAAAATTCAAAACTACTTTATCTGTCAACTTAGTCCCCTTAATCATCTTCTGTAAATATTCTAAAGAATATTTACTAGTAGCCTCTTCAGCTTGTATATTAACTTCATCACTAAATTCTGATTTAAAAGAATTCAAATTTCCTTTACCCTGAATTACAAAATTATCTGGTGCCGAAACAAAACTACAACTATCTGCTACAACATTACAATCCTCTATTGCCTCAGAAAAATCAACACTAGTCATCTCAATTTTACTAACAAAATTCAAATTAGGAATTGGCTTCTCATCTCCTTCAACATCAATCAAAGCTAAACTAAATTCTTTTCTAATTTTATCTTGAATTATTATCTTCAACATATTTTCTTCTTTCTCCATAGCTAGAACACTTCCTGCTTTAATTCTCCGAAGTACAGCTTTCAAATTATCTAAACTAACTCCTAAAACTTCTTCTTTTTCAACTTCCAACTCTGAAAAAGCATCTGCAGGCAATTTAAATAAAATCATAGCCACATTAGCAGGGTCAATCGCACTAATTGAAAGTCCCTCATTATCAACTTTAATTCTAACTTCAAGAACCATCTCACTAATTATGCCTATTATTTCAGAAAATATCTTAGGATTATCTAACTTAAACTTCATCAATAGAAAAACCTCGACCGACTTTTAAACATTATTATATTCAAGAATAGGTTAGTATATAATATTCTCTAACCTCTAATAGTCATGAATTATCCCTCCAAAGAACGAAGTTTTAAAGAACAAAGAATCAGAGAAATCACCATGATTTATTATAGCCAGCCAGAAGTAAAAAAAGCTATTTATGAATTTGCTGAAGCTCGTGAAACTGTTCCAAGATATTACGAGGGATTTGGAAAAAGACCAGATTCATTACAATTCCAAAATGATATTATAGAACAAGTTAAAAGAGGAGCTACATCATTCCATTGCTCAGAAGAACATTGGTCAGACTCCTTAGAAATATCAACTGAAATGAACCGTAAGGAATTTAACGAATTAAGATCTGGATGGGATCTATTATTAGATATTGATAGTCCTTATTTAGAGTATAGTAAACTATACACCAAATTATTAATCAAAGCTCTAGAATTCCATAATGTTAAAAACATCGGAATTAAATTTTCAGGATCAAAAGGATTCCATGTTATAGTTCCCTGGAAAGCATTTCCAAAAGAAATTTATAATCAACAAACTAAAGATATGTTTCCAGAATGGCCCAGAATAATCTGTGAATACTTAGATTCAATTATCAAACCAAAATTAACCGAAAAAATATTCCAAGAACAATCTCTAAAAGAATTAGCTCAACGTACAGGTAAGGAAGAATCAGATTTAGTTATAGATGAATGTATATCTTGTAAAAGAGAAGCTTCTAAAAAACTACAAGTTACATGGATTTGTGAATCTTGTAAAGACATTGGAACAGTTGTTAGAATAGGAAAAAACAGAATACCCAAATGTCCTAATGATCATTGCAGAAAACCTATGGAACAAATTGATTCCAATGAATTATTATTTTGCAAATATTGCAATTTCAATTCAAAAGACAATTATGAAATGTTTACAAAAGCAAGACAAAGAACAGAAAAACTTATTGAAGCAGATCTTATTTTAGTAGCTCCTAGACATCTTTTTAGAATGCCCTATTCACTACATGAAAAAACAGCATTAGCTTCAATAACTTTAGATAAAAATAAAATCCAAGATTTTCAAATAACCGATGCAAAACCATTTAGATTTGAAGTTAAGGAATACTATCCAATACCTTTCCAAGATGAAGCCAAAGAATTATTATTACAAGCACTAGATTGGGATGAACAAAGAAAAAAAAAGGAACATATTATTCAGGAGATGAAAGAAGAAGCCTCAACAAATCTACCAACAGATACTAAAAAGAAACAACAAGGTGAATATAAAAAAGTAACAATAGAAAATCCAGATCCAGCAATCTTCCCTCCACAAATAAAACTTCTCTTAGAAGGAATAAAACAAGACGGAAGAAAACGTGCTTTAATGATTTTAATTAGCTTCTTTAAATGCCTAGGAGTTCCAGATATTGAAATAGAAAAGCGTATGTTAGAATGGAATGAAAAAAATTATAATCCAATTAAGAAGGGATATATCTTAAGCCAATTATCTTGGTACAAAAGACATCCAGATAGACTTCCTCCAAACTTCTCCAATCCAATTTACAAAGATCTAAATGTAGACAAACCAGACAAACTTGCCATGGAAACTAAGAACCCAGTAAGCTATGCAGTAAAGAGATATTTCCAATTGAGAAAATAAACTTTAACTACTGGATTAAATTTAAATACTCCTCTTACTTATCCATTGCATGTATCAAAAAAAGAGCGTGTATTTATTATTTGCAATTTTATTAATTTTATCAGTAACATTCGTCTTAGCTCAAGAAGAGACAACCGAAGCTATAGATAAAGCATATGCTTGTTTAAAGGAAGAACTAGGAGACAATTGTGGAGGAACAAAGAGTACAAAACAAGCAGCATTTAATTTAATGGCAGGAGCTTATGATTCTTCTACACAGAATTCATGTAAATCAGCTCTTAATAATCTAAAAAAAACAAATTGCTGGTCTGATTCAGATACAGGAAATTGCAATATTAAATCAACAGCATTAGCAACATTAGCTCTACAATATATCGATGAAAATATTGATGATCAAATAGAATATTTATTAGAAAACAAAAAAATAGAAACAGGACTTACATGGTATCTAGAGATTGATTCTAACAACAGAACAGAATGTGATATTAATGGTAAATCAATAACTATTGAAGACAACAAAAAAATATCAGGTTCTCCGCCTACAGGACTTTCAAGAGCTTACAACGATTATTGGTTCCAAATAAATGATATTCAAAAGAACTACACCATTTCCTGTAATAAAGATTTCATAACAGCACTACTTTATCAAAAACCTGGAAGTAATGTTTTTCATGTTTCTAGCGAAACACAATCAGCTTCTGAATTTGATACAATAACTGAACATGTAAATTCCTATTGTCTTACAACTGGAAATGAATGTGATTATGAAGGTAGTTTATGGGCCTCATTAGTATTAAAGAAAGAAGGAAAAGATGTAGGACCTTTAATTCCCTATATAACTTCAATGTCTGACCGCGCAGAAAACAAAAAATTTATACCTTCTGCAGTACTTTATATTTTAACTAATGAAGATGAATATTATTCAGAGCTTGTTAGCCTTCAAAAAACTGGCAATTTTTGGGATGAAAGTAGAAATAAATTCTATGATACGGCTTTAGCATTATTAGCATTACAATCTGTAAACACTGACGAAGTAGATTCTGCAAAGAGATATCTACTAAATGTGCAAAAAGATAATGGATGCTGGCAATCAGATACTGCATTCATATTACATGCAGGATGGCCTAAAAATCCAATAGGATCATCTGGAACTGGAGGGAGTTCAACTAATTGTGAAGATTTTGGCCACTTTTGTGTTCCAACTGGGGAATGCTCTTTAGCAGATACATTGGATCTTTTTCTATGCCCTAGTGTAGTCGAAACTTGCTGCCAAGCTAGACAACAAGAACCAACTTGTTCAGAAAAATTTGGAGTA
>CAYVEM010000012.1:12672-17236 GCA_964450665.1 Candidatus Woesearchaeota archaeon
CCTATTCAAAACATACTTCCTAGGCCTGCAAGAAGAGGACCTCCTAGAAGAAGTAGATCTCCTGGAAAAGACAAGGAATTTGAAGATACTATGAAAAAACTTAGAGATATGTCTAAGTAAACATTTATTAACAATAATTATTATTTCTATACATGAAAAAGAGTGTACTATTAATCTCCATAATAATTTTATTACTTCCCACATTCCTAGCTATAGAAATAACTTTCTCTAAGGATATCTATCAACCTCAAGAATTATTTCAGGCACAAATTACTGGAAACTTCCTATCTCTAACTGAAAATAATTTATTCATCTATAAAGATGGAAAAGCACACCCAGAACCAACTCTAAAAGGAGTAACAAAACAAAACAACATTTATCATTTCTATGCAATTCTACCTAATGAACCAGGGAATTATTCTTTTAGAATACAGGGTGCAGATTACTTAGTTAGAGGAGTATTAAATTCAGAAACAATAATTAAACCAATATCTATTATTTTAGAAGATGAATCCGATCTTTACATCAATCCAGGATTTATAATACCCCAAGATGACTTTTCAATTAAAGTTAAAAGTCTATTTGGAAATACAGATCTTACTGCAATATTTGAGGCAACTGGAGAAGAAAAAATAATCACATTAATTGAACAAGTTGAAGAAACATTAAATTTCAAATTACCAATACTTTTTCCACAACAATCAAAGATAACAATTAATAATTATGAAATACCTATTTTCTTAATAAAAAAATTAAACAATACAATTTCTAATTTAGAATTTATACCCCATTTAATTGAAGGAACAATAACTCCTAATAAAGACTATCAGTTCTCAATCTTAATAAGAAATCCCACAAATAGAAACTTAGAAAATATAATTCTAAACAGCGATTTAACAACTACATTTTCTCCTTCAACAATTGAACTCTTGGGGCCCAATCAAACAATTTTTGTTAACTTAACTATAACTGTTGAACAAGTAGAAGATCAGCTAAATGGACAAATAACTGCAAGCATTAAAGAAAATGAATTTTACTTGCCTGTATCATTTATAATAACTAATAATGATACTGAGATAGAGGTGATTGATGCAACTAATATCCCTACAACTGGAACAGGTTCTAGTGCTCTAAGCTGTTCACAACTAGGTGTAATATGTCTTGTAGATCAAACTTGTAGTGGAGACACCGTTGAAAGTATTGAAGGGCCTTGTTGCATTGGTACTTGTATTGAAGAAGAACCTGGTACAGGATCAACAATAATTGGAATAGTTCTAATAATAATCTTAATATTATTAATAGCTTATATAGTTTGGAGAGCAAGAAGAAAAAAGAACCTAAAATCTCCTGAAGAGATTCTAGAAGATAAAAAAGTCAAATATAAAAAAAGAATGAAGGGCGAGAAAGTTAGTGGTAAATTAGATAGCGTTTAGTTATTATTTTTTTCTGAATCAACCTCTATATCCACAACATTATCTTGATCAATCTTTTTATTTTCATTATCTTCTTTCTTTTCATCGACTTTATTTTTAACCTCTCCCTCAAAATTATTAATCTTATCTTCAGCCTCTTTTAATTTTTTAATCAAATAATCTTTCTCCAACATTAGAACTTTTGTAATTTCATCGTATTTATGCATTTTAACAGTCAATTCAGACATCAATCCACTCAGCTCAGTATTATTCAAACTAAACTCACTAGGCTGTAAAATTTCTACATGCGATGGCAACATATTAAGAACAATAGCCATTATTAAATTAATATTATCCGTTTCAACCTCTACTTCTGCAAATGTACTATACATCTTCTGTTTAACATAATTTTCTTTTTCAAGTTGTTCTAATTTACTATCTGACTTACCCTCATCCTCAATCAATTTAGGCTCATGTACAACCCTCCTAACAATCTCTAGGCCCTTTTGTTCACCTAATTGATCTATCATTTTATCTAAAGAACCTTTAATATGCTCAGCTGGTTTACCTAATATTTCAAAAATAAATAACGTCTTTATCTTCATTCTAACTTTCTCCACATAATAAGGACGCACAATAAAACACACAATATGGTAAAACCATAAATTGAATACTCTATTATTTTCAATCCTTTTGATTCATAAACAATATTCTCAGTATTTATATCTTTTTCTTCCAGACTATCTACTTTCTTTCCTAATGAAATTGGTTCTAAAATAATCTCTTCATTTACTTCTTCAATAGGTTCAGATTTTTCAATTTCAAAAGATTCCTCATATTTAGAATCATCAACTTTTTTCTTCAATATTTCAATACTTTCCTTAATTTCTTCTTCTCCTCTAATCTTAAAATGAATATATGCATCTCCTTCAAAATCACTAAATTCTTCATCAATTCTCAATTTAACCTTATTATTTCCAACCTCAAAATTTTCCTTAATGTAATAATAACTAGATCTCCATTTACCATCATTATATCTATCACTTATTATCTTATCATTATCTTCAATCCACAACTTACCATCATATAATCCATCCTCTCCAATTATTATTACCTTGACCTTGAACTCATCTCCATTAACTATATCTTCTTCATCCCAATCCAATTCATAACTAATTTCTGCAGAAACTAAATTAACACTAATTAAGATAAATAATATAATTAAATATTTCATAAAATCTCTAATAAGAACTATTTTTTAAAATTATGTTAATCAAAAAACTGAGCAAATCTCTTTCCCTTTTCCCTACATCTCTTAAGGTTAACTACAAAATTCTTACCACTATCCTCTAAATATTTTGGATGTAAAAAGAACCATCCTACTTGATTAAAACGAATAGCTATAACTGGCTTCAAACCAAATATATCTGCAAAAGCAACAAACCTTCCTATCTGATCTTTGCTAATATATTTAACAGGTTTCTTACTAGCCTTAACCTCAATTGCATATTTCCCTTTTCCTTTTTTTCCAGCCAATATATCACAATCAGCATTTTCCATCATCCCACTTCCCGCAACTCTAACCGCCCTATAATTATTCTCTATAAATATCTGAAATAATTCTCTCTCAACCTTAGAACCTTTAGCCTTATTTTTTGGCATTTTAATTTTTTACCCAATCCAATTACCAACCAGAAAACTAACACCTATAACAACCCCTCCAAATATTAATCCCCAAATAGTTTTTTTCAAATCAGTTTTAAGATAATATGAACTTCCCAACATTCCTAAAAATACAAGAACAACAAAATTGGTATATAGATTATTTTCATAAAATAGAGAAGTAAACAAACCTAAAACGGCTGCTCTAGAGATATAATAATCTATTTTTCCTCTAACAAAAATTTCAATAATTAAAATCAATGCTCCAGCAATCAACAAATGAGTTAGATAAATATATCTTGTTGGAAGTATTAAAATTCTGATTAATACCAATACA
Organism: Candidatus Woesearchaeota archaeon; assembly: GCA_964450665.1. Classification (GTDB taxonomy): domain Archaea; phylum Nanobdellota; class Nanobdellia; order Pacearchaeales; family GW2011-AR1; genus ARS1285. The sequence goes on from CAYVEM010000012.1 coordinate 16,084, forward strand.
AAAAACACCCAACTCCCTAAAGCCAAGAAATCTCTAGTTAATTCTTTTTTCCAATCATTATATTCAGTCTTCATAATTTTATCTACCCTTCTTAACAAGATAAATAAAAGACTATATTTAAATATTTCATATTCTATTTTATTATATGAAAAAAAATAGGGGCATTAAAAAATTCAATTTAAATAAAATTTTAGTTAATCTTGGAAAGGGAATTTTACTTATTTTTATATTATGGCTGATAAATGTTTTCATAGCATTTGTTATTTTTAAGCCAATTGATGAACATACAAAAATAATAAATATTTCCTGGTTAATAACAGATATTGCAATTTATGCTTTATTTATAAAATTAAAACAAATAAATTGGCAGGTTAATCTATTTGCATTGCTTACAATATTTTTCCTAATAGGATTATATCTAGTACCTATCAACAACAATATATCTCTAGAAGCTAGAGAAATAAATAATATGATAAGTAATAAAAATGATAATAAATATGATTATGCAAAGGAATTGTTTTATGAAATAGAGAAAAATTGGGACAGTCCAATAAGACAATATCTATTAGAACCTCATAAAATATTTTTTATTAGAGATTTTAATTATTTTTGGAATGTAAAAGGATATGTTGATAGCAAGATTCAAGCACAAATTTATCAAAGATTATTGATAGATAGCAAAAGATTTGATAATAATGAAATTATATTAAAACAAAAATGGTGCGTTAATTCTCCTCATGGAATGATTATAATAAAACATTCAGAACAAGATATTTATGCAGATTTTTGGGCTGTAGATGGGTTTCCAAGACCAGGAATTCCGGAAGAATATAATTTTGGGCAATATGCGGTTAAGCCTTGCAACAAATTAGAAGGAGAACCTTATTGATTAATCTCACAAATCTCTCGCAAAAAGCGTCCTCCTTTGATTTGCCTTAACTCTTGCAATTGCCTTCTTCAAATCCTCTTTCACCTTCTCCTCTAACGCCTCTTCAACTTCGCCAGCCACATTATTAACTATATTCTCTTCATCTAATTCCTTTACAATTTTCCTAATATTATTTTTTATTGTAATCTTAGCCATTATTTTTTACCCTCATATTTTATTATCTTAACACTATGTACATGACTATTCCTAACTTTATAAACTTCT
>CAYVEM010000013.1:0-13696 GCA_964450665.1 Candidatus Woesearchaeota archaeon
TTGTGGTTGGATATCAACATACCCTGTAGGAGTTTTTCTTTTTCTTGATAAACTTAGATTTTGTATTAATTTAGGTGCCTTAAACATAAGACAATCATAATCTTGAGAAGCTACTGCATAGATATCTGAGTTTTGTGCTAATAGGGATGCCTGAGCTTCACCTTCTCCTGGAGCTTGGACAATTGCTATACCCATAGCCTCTAAGAGTTCTTTACTTTCATTTATTTTTTGTTCGTCTAGATAAACTTCTGAACGAGAGTATTTTCCCATAGATTCTATATCTTCATCTTTTACTGCTTGTTTGTATTTTTCTTTTGCTCGGTCTTTTGCTAATCTTCTTATTTCATGAGTCTTACCTTTAAGTGCTGGAGGTTCTCCATCAAATACATATATTAATTTAATTCCCTGCAAAATTAAATTCATGTTCCTATAGAATAATCCGGAAATATGGCTAGTAACATTGTCTTTTGAATCTTTTAATGGGGTTCCGTCTGGTTGCCGAATAGTTGTTAGAAATTGATAGATTGCATTGAAGGCATCTACTGCTAGGGTTTTTCCTTTAAGATTTTTGAAATCTAGTTCCTTTTTTGTAATAATTTCTGAAATTTGTAGTCCCATGTAAAAGATATGTTGCAAGGGTTAATAAAATTAATTATCTAAATATTTTTCAGCATTGTGATAGAGTTTTCTATATACATTACTTATTTTTTGATCTGGTGCAGATTTTATAGATTTAGCACCATTTAGAGATTTATAACCCATAATATCTTCAAGAGCTTTTCTTTTTATTTCTATATCTTCGAAAAGGTTGTCAAATCTTATGTTATTTTTTCTTGCATGATTGTAGAGTGCTAAAAATTTTTCTCGCTTTTCAAATTCAGGTTTTATTTTTTCAAGATAAATTTCTTCAGCTCTCTTTCTTTCATAATTTTCAAAACTAAGTTCTTCATTTCTAAAATCATTTTTTTCAAATTCAAATCTTGGTTCTGACATTTTATCCAAATAATCCTTGTTTAATTTTAACTTCAAGAGTACAATTTCCTAATCTTAAAAGGTCCAAATTATTTAATTGATATGATTCATGAGAATCCATTTTTTGATCATTAATATAGGTTCCATTTTTACTATCTAAATCTTTAATTCTTAAAATGCCTTCATGATTCTCTAACTCACAATGATTTCTAGAGATATTTTCCATTCCTAATTCTTGGATTTGTATATCAGCTGCACTATTTTGCTTATGTCTACCTACAATTGATTTCCCTTTTAGAATTTCATATTCTTTATCAATACCTTTTAAATATGCTTTCATTTTTATTTTTCTAATTTTTTTCTTTGTTTTTATTACTTTTAATAGGTTTTTTAGATATATAAATGTTACTATTTGTTATTACTATAAAGTAATTATAGGTGTTAAAAATAAGGTATGGCCAACGTTTAAATATACTTTTTACTAGTTTTTTTCATGGAAAGAACAATAAATTTTATTCCAATTGACTATGATTACTTTGATTATCAAGGTAGAAATTATGCAAAGATAGTTGGGCGTGATGATAATGGGAAGAGTGTTTGTTTGATAGATAGTTGTGATGTGTATTTTTGGGCTATTGTTAATGAAGGTGTTTCGGAGAAGAAGATAAATAATGTTTGTAAGAAAATTGAGAAGATTGTTGTTAGTAATAAGGTTCGTCAAAGTAAGGTATTGAAGACTGAAGTTCATAATAAAAATTTTCTTGGAAAAGAATATAGAGCTATAAGGATTTTTATTACAAATGCAAAAGATGCTCATGATATTGCGGATGAAATTGGATTTAAAGAAATTTTTAAGAGAAGAGAATATGACATTGGTTATATTACTAGATATATTATTGAAAGAAAGTTGAAGCCTTTGAATTGGTATGAAATTTCTGGAGAGGTTTTGAATAATTCTATGGAATTTGGAAGTATTGATAGTAGTATTGATGTGGATTTGTGTTTGAAAGTTGATAAAATTGATAAAATTGAAGAAAAACAATTTAAACCTAAAGTATTAGCATTTGATATAGAAACTTCAGAGTTTGAGATTGGAGGCGGAGAGATATTAATGATTAGTTTGGTTGGAGAAAATTTTAAGAAAGTAATAACTTGGAAGCAAGATTCTAAGTTAAAGTATGTTGAGAAGGTTGAAGATGAAGAGGAATTAATTGAAAAGTTTGTTGAATATGTTAAGGAATATAATCCTGATGTGTTAACTGGTTATTTTAGTGATGGATTTGATTTGGCTTATTTGCGTGCTAGAGCAGATAAATTGCGTGTGAAGCTTGGTTTAGGTTTAGATAATAGTCCTCCTAAGTTTAGAAGGGGAGCTATTATGACTGGAAAAATTAATGGTTTAGTTCATATTGATTTATTTCGATTTATTAGAATTGTATATTCACAATATATGCAGTCAGAAACTATGGGGTTAAGTGATGTTGCTCAGGAATTATTAGGGGAGAAGAAAGATGATTGGGAATTTATATCTGTAGATAAAATTAAAGGTAAGAAATGGGATGAATTTTTTAAGTATAATTTGAAAGATAGTGAGTTAACTTATAAGTTGTTTGAGAAAATTTGGCCAGATATTTTAGAATTTACTAAGATTGTTGAGGAACCTTTATTTGATGTATCTAGATATAGTATGTCTAACTTAGTTGAAAATTATATTATGCATAATTTGGATGAATATAATGAGATAATTGAGAAGAAGCCTGTTAATGATATGATTGGTGCAAGGAGAGCTGAAGATAGATATGAAGGTGCTTTTGTTTTTCAGCCGATTCCTGGTTTGTATGAAAATGTGGTATTTTTTGATTTTACTAGTATGTATGGTTCAGTTATAGTTAGTTTTAATTTATCTAGGGAAAGTTATCTTAATAAAAAAGAGAAAGGTGCTACCATGGTGGATATTGGTGAGAAGGTTTATTTTGATAAAAATAAAGGGTTTTTCTCTAAAATGTTGGCTAATATTATTGAAACTAGGAAGAAATATAAGAAGGATTATAATAAGAATCCTTCAAATTTGTTAAAAGCTAGGAGTAATTCATTTAAATTATTGGCAAATGCAGCTTATGGTTATTTGGGATATTTTGGAGCGAGGTATTATTGTAGGGAGGCGGCAGCTAGTACTGCTGCTTTAGCTAGGAAAGAAATTAAGGAAGCAATAGCTGAGATTGAGAAGAAAGGATATAAAATTGTTTATTCAGATACAGATAGTATTGCATTTTTACAAGGAAAACATAGTAAGAAACAGGTTAATGATATGTTGAAGGAGATTAATAATCATTTACCAGGAATAATGGAACTAGATTTAGAAGGATTTTTTAAAAGAGGTATTTGGGTTACTAAAAGGACTGGGAATTTTGGTGCAAAGAAGAAATATGCCTTATTAGGAGAAGATGGAAAGACTAAAATTAAGGGATTTGAGACAGTTAGAAGAGATTGGTGTGGTTTAGCTAGAGAAACTCAGAATAAAGTTTTAAAAATGATTTTAGAAAATGGTAATGAGAAAAAGGCTTTGGAATATTTGAAGAAAATTATTAAAAAATTGAAGAATAGAGAAGTTGATAGGGATAGTTTAATTATTAAGACTCAATTGAAGAGGAATGTTGAAGATTATAAGTTGGTTGGACCTCATGTTGTAGCTGCTAAGAAAATGCAAGAGCAGGGAATGAAGGTTGCAATTGGAAGTTTAATTGAATATTATATTGCAGAAAGTAATGAAAAAAGAGCTTTAGTTAGAGATAGGGCTAAATTACCAGACGAGAAAGGCAATTATGATATTGAGTATTATTTAAGGAATCAGATTCTTCCAGCCGCAGAGAATATTTTTGAAGTCTTTGAAGTTAATGTTAATGATCTGATTGATGGTGAAAGGCAGAAGGGGTTGGGGGATTTTTAGTAATTTAGTTTCCTTTTCTGAGTTTTTTTTCTAAATCGCTAAATAATTTTTCAGTTTCTTCTTCTTTTTCTTTTAATTGAGTATAAAATCTTTTTATATATTTAGATCCACTTTTAACATAATTATAATATGTACCCACAGTAGATGCTGTTGCTATAATTGCTTCAGTTATTAAATCCATTAATGTAGTAGGGGGTTATGGTTAATAAATTTACTCACCTTCAAAATTTAGATAGGTATTTATTTTCCTTGGATCAAATTCATTATCATTAAGAATATTTAATGATAGATTGATTAGCTTTGTTCTAATAAATTTCGCTCTTTCTTTTCCACCTAGAGATTCATCATTGTAGAAGATAGGATTAGTAACAACAGCTACTCTAAATGCTAGATAAGGTGCAATTATTTTTCTCATTTCTTTATCATTCGTTTGGTTGAAATAATTATTCCAGAATATATCAAATATTTCTTTAAAGGGACCTTCAAATCTCCCATTAGTTATTAAAGAATACATTATTGGATTTATTATGAATGCTGTAATGTCATCTGCAGGTTCTCCGAAACGGCCTCTTGATCTGTCTAATATAGTTAGATTGTTATTTTCAAACCATAAATTCCCCGGATGATAATCAGCGTGTATTTCACATAATCTATTATGCATATCCCTAGATCTTCTCCAAAATCTAATTGATTTTGATACAATGCTCATCCACTTTTTCTCAAATTGTTCAAATGCAGAATCTGGATGCATATCTAAGATTCCAATTAAGCTACCTCCGCTTCCAATAGTGTCTCTTATTTTTCTTCTGTATAAGGATATTGAATTATGTTTATTTTTATGTAGTTCAACTAAGAAATTTGATATTTTTATTATTTTATTCTTTATTTCTTCTGTTAACTGTTTTGTTTCTTTAATCTTATCAAAATCCTTGAACAAATCTATTCCTTTTGCTTCTTCCATTAAGATGTAGAATTCATTTGCATTACCTATTGAAGTTAATGAATTATCATCATTTTGGGCAATCACATCTTTAGATTTAACATGATTTTCCATTTTGTTGTAGTTGTCATGTGCATCTAGAAGCGATGCAGCTCTATCTGAATAATGATCCATACCTAAATTTTCAGTAAAAAGTGATTTTAAGACTAATATTTTATTTTTATTATTTATTTTGAATTTAAGGCTATAGCCTGTTCCAAGAACTCCAGATCCTAGTTTTTCTATATTTATATTTGAAATTTTTCCCTCATACTTGTTTTGTAAGTATTTTTCTATTGATTTGTTATCTAAGTCCATTTTTTAATTTGATTAAATAAGTTTTTTTAATTGTGTTACTTGAGCTTCGTATTTTGGTCCTGCAAGATCTTGAAAGAATGGTAATGATATGTATTTGAAAGTTGGATGCACATGATCTAATATCCCTTTTGCAACTTCTTTATCTGATCTATTAGGTTGTAATCTATGTGAGAATTCAAGAAGTGTTGGTAATGGCCAGTCAAATAATTGCATTGAATCTACATCATTTACTATTTTGTTATTAATTGGTGTTGTTTTATATCTGCTTCTGTTTAAATTTCCGTCATGAGTCCAAATTGTATCTACTATTTGTTCTATATAATCTTTTCTCATGTTTGTTTCTTCTAGTAGATCTGCTGCCATTTTTGTACCTTTAACTATATGGTCATTTTCTTCTGGTTCAAATTCTCTTGAATATCCAATATCATGTAATAATCCTCCCATTTCACAAACTATAGGGTCTATAGTAGGATCTGATTTTGTTAAGTGTGTTGCATATATAAAACAATTTCTTGCTGTAGGTCTTATGTGATCTAAGAAGTAGATATCTGAATGAGGAGTAATATGTTCTACTCTTCTGTACATTTGTTCTTTATGTAATTCTGATAATACTAATTTTTCCATGTTTTATTTTGTTTTATTTTGTTTATAAGATTATATCTAGTTTATCATATTTATCAAAAGTATTAAAACCTGTAAGTTCTTATTTTTCACATGAAACGTAGGAATTATGAGCCAAAGGCCAAATTTGTAGATAGAATATCTAAATTATTAAGAAATAAGCAAGATGTTGATAAGTTTTTTGAAACTGCTAAAACTCGGCCAAACAAGGCAATTAGGTGTAATACACTTAAAATTAGTCCTGAAGATTTGATGAAAAGGTTAGATAGTATGGGGTGGGAGATTGAACAGCCATTTTCTGATTATCCTGAGATAATGATTGTTAGAAGTGAATTGCTTCCTGGAGAAATAGGTAAGACTAAAGAGCATATTTTGGGATATTATTATGTGCAAGAGGTTACTAGTATGATGCCTTTAATTGCTTTGAATCCAAAATCTGGTGAAAGAGTGTTGGATTTGTGTGCTGCACCTGGAAGTAAGACTACTCAAGCGGCCGCAATGATGGAAAATCAAGGAAATATCATTGCAAATGATTTATCTATAGGAAGAATTAGAATTTTGGCATCTAATTTAGAGAGATGCGGGGTTACAAATACTATTATTACGAGACATAATGGGATTGAATTATGTGAAAAATTGAAAAAATTAGGAATTAAATTTGATAAAATATTAGTTGATGCTCCTTGTAGTGGGGAAGGTAATTTGAGAACTAGTCCCAGGACGTTATTGGAATGGTCGGAAGGATTATTAAAAAGTTTAAGTAGGAAACAGAAAAAAATATTGAATAGTGTAGTTGATTTATTGGCGGAAGAAGGAGAAATTGTTTATTCAACGTGTACTTATGCTCCAGAGGAGAATGAAATAGTAGTGCAACACTTAATTGATGAGCATGATTTTGAGATTATTCCAGTTAACTTACCTTTGGAAACTAGAAATGGGATAAAAGAATGGAAAAAAGAGAAATTTGATAAAAGTTTGAAAGATGCTAAAAGGATTTATCATCATGATAATGATATGGAAGGTTTCTTTGTTTGTAAATTGAAGCGAAAGAGGTAGATTTTTATATCTTTTATTTCTTAATATGTTATGAAAAAACCATATAAGAAGCCTTACTCGAGTCCTGACATGGGATTTCAAAAGAAAAAGATCGCCATGTTAAAACTCTCACCTGGAGACCTTGTTGAAGTTAAGATTAATGATAAAATTGAGAGGGGGAAATATTTAGAAAGTCATGATCGTGGAGTTCTTTTATTGAAGTTAGATAATGGATATAATATTGGATTAAAGAAGGAAGATATTAGTGAAATTAAAGTGATTGAGAAGACTGAAATTAAAGAAAAAGAAAAAGAGATGAAGCTAAGCGGAAGGAAACCGGTTATTGATTTTTATTTGACGGGGGGGACTATTAGTAGTAAATTGGATCCAAGTACTGGAGGAGTTAAGAATTTAATTGATAGTAAAGAATTTTTTTCTGTTTATCCAGAGATATTTGATATAGCAGATGTTAATGTGAAAGCCCCTTTTAGTAAGCAGAGTGAAGATATGATGCCTAGTGATTGGATAAGAATAGCTAAATTAGTTGGGAAATCGTTAAATGATCCTCAGGTTAAAGGTGTAATTATTAGTCATGGTACTGACACCTTGCATTTTACTGCGGCTGCGTTGAGTTTTATGTTAGGAAAATTAAATAAGCCAGTAATATTAACTTATAGTCAGAGAAGTTCTGATAGGGGAAGTAGTGATAGTAGATTAAATTTAATATGTAGTGCTCATATGGCTTTGAGCGATATAGCTGAAGTTATGTTGGTTGGACATGCAACTAGTAATGATGATTATTGTTATGCTTTACAGGGAAATAAATGTAGGAAGATGCATACTAGTAGAAGAGATGCTTTTAGACCAATAAATTGTAAACCTTTTGCTAAAATATGGAAAGATGGTAAGATTAAAAATATTAGAGAAGATTTTAATCAGAGAAATAAAGAAAAAGTTAATGTTGATGCCGTGTTTGATGAAAAAGTTAGTCTGTTTAAGGCTTATCCTGGAAATAATAGTAAGGTAATTAATTATTTTAGAAAAAATTTTAAGGGATTGGTAATAGAAGGTACTGGTTTGGGGCATGTTTCAACAAATGGAAAATTTAATTTAGTTCCTGAATTAAAGAAAGCTATTGAAAAAGGGCTTTTAGTATATATGACTAGTCAAACAATTTATGGTAGAGTTGATTCTTATGTATATAGTTCTGGAAGAAAACTGAAAGAAATAGGAGTTGTTTATTTACACGATATATTGCCTGAAACTGCTTATATCAAATTGGGGTGGGTTTTAGCTCATAAACAATGGAGAGGGAGTGTTGCAACTAAAAGAAAGATGTTGGAGAATACTTCTAAAGAGTTTAATTCTAGATTGGGGAATAAATTTTTAGAGTAATTTATCTCACATATATTTATAAAAAATATAATCTAAAAAATAGTCTATGAAAGTTTTAGTAACTGGAGGAGCAGGATTTATTGGTTCAAACTTAGTTGATAAATTGATTGATAGGGGTCATTTAGTTTTTGTAATTGATAATTTAAGCGCAGGAAAAAGGGAAAATATCAATAAAAAGGCTAAATTTTATGCTGCAGATATGCTTGATACTGATAGATTGAATGAAATTTTCTCCTTAGAGAAGCCTGAAGTGGTTTATCATTTAGCTGCACAAACAATGTTGAGAAAATCTATTGATGATCCGATGGGTGATGCTAAAACTAATATTTTAGGCACTATAAGTGTTTTAGAAGCTTGTAGAGCAAATGATGTTAAGAGAATAATTTATACTTCTACAGGTGGTGCAAGAGTAGGAGAACCAGATTATTTACCGGTTGATGAGAAACATCCATTAAGACCTAGTTCTCCATATGGTATCTCTAAACACTCTGCGGAGCACTATGTGGAAGCTTATTGTGGTTTATATGGATTAGACTACCTTATTTTCTGTTTTGGTAATGTTTATGGGCCAAGAGACCCTCCTGAATGTAAAAGATTGGTTCCATTTTTTATGGATATGATACAAAAGAATGTTGTTCCCAAAATATTTGGAGATGGAACTAATACTAGGGATTATATTTATGTTATGGATCTTGTAAATTTTATGGCAGACTGTATAGATAAGAGTTCCCCTACAAAATTATTTCATTTGGCTAATGGAAAAGAGATAAGTGTAAATGAAGTTTATGAAGTTTTGAAAAATGTTACAGGTTTTGAAAAAGATGCAGAAAAAATTGCCGAAATAAAGGGTGAAGTTAAGAAAATTGTTTTAGATATTAGTTTAGCACAAAAAGAATTGAGTTGGAATCCAACTACTGAGTTAGATGAAGGTATAAAAAAGACCTGGGAATGGTTGAATAGTAAATAATTTTTATTAAATGGAGTGAATAGATTTTTATTTATTGACGCTGTTTTTGGCTAAATTTCCTGTGGAACAACCACTTTTTTGTTGATTTTTGAGTAATGTTTATAAAGAGAAGTGACTTATTTTTCTTGTAAACGGGTTGTTCTACTTGATGGTCTACAAGAAGTTCATAACAAAAAGAGGGAAGGTATTTGGTCCATACTATTATCGTAGTTATAGAGTTGGGAGTTCTGTAAAAAAAATTTATATTGGTGATGAGAAGGCGTATAAGGCATATTTGAAAAAACAAAAGAGTTCTAAGGCTAAGAAAGATTCATATTTTAGGAAAAAAAAGGTAGAACAACCCGTGAAACCTTTACGATCCCTAAAAAAAAGAAATAAAATTGCAAGAGGTTTATTCCTTTTGCTATTTTTTTCTTTTATTATCTTAACATTAATTTTTATTCTTAGTGATTATAAAATTCCTATTGGTGAAGAAGATTATTATAGTATTATAAGTCCTAGAGAGGTTCCTATTTCAAGAATCTTAGGTCTTGTTAGTTCGGAAATACCTGATGAGGAAATAAAACAAGAATTTGATAAAGTTGTTGATTTAACTATTAAAGATCCTGTAGAGTTTAAAGGCGAAATAGTTAGTAAGAATAAAAATAAGAGGATGGATTTTGGGGTTAATGGGGGTTTAAGATTATATTTTGATTTATTAAATTATAGTGAGTTTGTTGAAACTGCGAGTGAAGTGTTAGTTGATGAGAATATTGTAGAAAAAGAAGAGATTATTTTAGAAGAAAGGAAGGATGATAGCGAAATTATTGAAGGAATTAATGAAATTGAAGAAAAAAATGAAACAATTGGGATTACTGGAGGTGTAATTAAGCTCTTTTCAAGCATTACAGGGAAAAATATTCAAGATTTAAATACAGAAATAGATATTGGAGTAATTAATGTTAGTAAAGTCCAGGAAAAAATTGAGGAGTTATCTGATGAGAATATTGATGAAATTGCAGAAAATTCTATTGTTGAGGCAGAAAATTTTAATGTTGAGATTGATGAAATTGCTGCAAAAGAACAAAATGTAGATTATAAGTGGGGATATAAGGTTAGATTAAAAGATAGTAAGTTTATTGCTAAAATTGATGTTACTTCTGATAATGTTATTTCTTCATTAGGTAATTATACATTAATGGTGGGAGATAATTTATTGAGCTTTCAAGATTTGATTGATGAGGGTTATAGTGTTAAAATAGATATTCCTTCTCTAGATTTTAATAATATAACTATTGATTTAAGTAATGTAACTGAAATTAATGAAACAGACCCTATTAATTTGACTAAATTCAATGTATCAGAAAGTAATGTAACTGAATTTAATGAATCTATGAGTAATAAAACCAATAAAACTAATAAAAATATTACAATAGAAAAAGAAATTGTTATTAATGAAACTGAAAATATTATTTCTGATGAAAATCTTACAGAAATTAATGAAACTGACATTAATAAAACTCAAAAAGATGTTGTAATTGAAGAAGTTGAAAATAATGTATCAGAAAATGATTTAGAAAATAATCTTTCTGAAGAAATTGTAATAGAAATTAATGAAACGGAAGAAATTTATCCTAATGAAGAAGAAGGTGTGGGGGAAGTTGAGGAAATTATTGAATCAAGTGAGAGTGAAAATGTAGAGACTGAGGAAGTTGAGGAAGTTGAAGATGAGCAGACTGGATATGGGATTACTGGAAACATAATAAGTTTTTTTTCTGGAATTACTGCTAAAGTAATTGATGAAATAGAATTTGAAGTTAAAGATTTGGAATATAAAAATACAGTTAGTGTTTATATTGAAAAGGATTTTTCTGAAACGAGATATTCTGTAGGAGATATGCTTTATTTAGATCCAACTTTAACTACGATTAATATTACTGATGTTAGTGTTGATACTACTTTGATAAATATAACTGCAGAGAATAATTTTACTCATCTTTCTATTAGTAATAAGACACCTTATTATCAAAGTGGTTATGGGCTAGTTATTTATTATCCGTTTGATGTTAATAGTAGTTTGAATGATGATAATACTACTTATGATTATTCTAAATGGGATAATGATGGAAGTGTTTTCTTGAATGGAAGTGGTAAGTGGAATAAGACTGGAGGTATTTATGGTGGAGCTTATGAATTTGATGGAGAGGGAGATTATATTAATGTGAGTAAGAGTGTAACTAATGCTACACTTAAGTTAAGTACTGATGAAGATGATACATTTTCAATTTCATTATGGTTTAAAACTAAAGAATTTACAAAGAATCAGACTTTAGTTAATCATCATACTACTCAATTGTTGTATATTACTCCTGGAAATTCAAGTACTATGAATATTACTACTGATTATTCTACTCAATGTGGAGGGGAAATGTCAGATCTTTTTAATGAGGGTTTTAATTATAGTGGATGGCATCATATTGTTGTTACTAGTGATTTTGAGGATGTTAAATATTATTTGGATAATAGAGCTATTAGTTGTCAGGATGGCACTTTAAGTTCTCAAGCTACATTGTGGATTGGGACTAATCATACATTAGGAGAATATTTTAATGGTTCAATAGATGAATTTATGTTGTTTCAGAATGTTAGTTTGTCTGCTTCCCAGGTAAGCAATATATATAATAATCAGAGTCCTAGGTTTAATTCAAGTGGAACTCAGACATTTATGAAAGATGAGTTGAACTTTAGTATTGGTTATGATACAATTAGAGTTACGGCTGATGTTTTGAATTATAGTAATAGTAGTGTTAATTTGAGTATTAGTTACTACAATGGTAGTTGGTTTACTCCTGCTGTGCAGATTTTTAAAGGAGATAATGAATTTACAATTAATACTAATAGTACTAATGTTACTTTGAATTTTACATTTTATGCAGGAAATTATAGTGGATGGGCTTCTTTAGGAAATCGTACTTTCTATAGTCCTGTTTTAAGTTCAGTTGATAGTAGTTTGTATGTTTATGCAAATGATAGTGAGATTTTTGCTAATTCTTCTGCCACGGAACCTGCTTATATTGATAAATTTTGTATAGACAGTAATAATTATTTCCATATCGCTTATGTTGATGATAATGAAGATATTATATATGCTAATTCAACTAACGAAGGAGGAAAATGGAATCATTATGTTGTTAAGGAACCTGGTGTACCTGTAACTGAAGTGGGGTTGTTATGTGATTCTAGTAATGGCATACATCTGAATTATGTTTATAATGGGAACGTTTATGGGGCTAATTCTAGTGATAATTTTGTGGGTGAATATACCTTAATGGACCTTTCTAATACTCTTAGGAGACATGATTGTACAATTGATTCAAATGATAAGTTTTATTGTTGTGGGATAGATAGTGATGCCCTTGGACGTTTATATTATGCTAATGATAGTGCCTGGAATACTGAACTTGGACCTTTAGATACTAGTTCAGATGATACAGATAGATGTAATATAGAAGTAGATAGTAATAATGAGGTTTATATATTTGGTGCTGGAAATGATCAGCATGATCTTGATGTTTTTAATTCTAGAGATAATTATGCTAGACATGAAATCTATGATGGATCTATAATGCCTAATGATGGAAGAGAACCCGCTGTTGCAATTGATTCAGATGATAATATCCATATCGCCTTTAGTGATGAGTCTGATTTACAATATTGTAATGGTACAAAGGATAGTTTAACCGCTTGGACTTGTAGGGAATTAGATACAGATAAGTCTTATAATGTGGATATAGCTGTTACTAATTATGATGATATTTACATATATTATTCAACTGATTTGGGTTATAAGGGTGATGTTGTTAGGGCTAATTCTTCTGATGGAGTAACTTGGAGTATAAGACAGCAAGACCAGCCTGAACCAAGTTCCAATTATCCAAGTATTGCTTATTCACTTAATCCTGCCTCTAATAGTAATATTTCTGATAAATTGTATTATATTTATACATCAAATGATACTTCTGGTAATTATAAGGTTCTTAATCATAGTATTACTATTGATTTTACTAGTCCTAATATTAATATCTTAACTCCTAATAATAATACAAATAGTTCAAATACAGGATTAGATGTTAACTTTACTAGAAGTGATGCTAACTTAGAAAGTTGTTGGTATAGTAATGATACTTATTTGGTGAATACTACTCTGTCTAGTTGTGCCAATATAACTTCTGTAATTTGGAGTGAAGGATTGCATAACTTAACTGTTTGGGCAAATGATAGTGGTGGAAATGAGAATTTTAGTTCAATTAGTTTTACAATAGATAGTGTGAATCCTAGTTTAAATATTACATTTCCAATTAATAATTCAAAGAGTTCAAATACAGGATTGGATGTTAACTTTACTAGGAGTAATACTAACTTAGAATCTTGTTGGTATAGTAATGATACTTATTTGGTGAATACTACTCTGTCTAGTTGTGCC
>CAYVEM010000013.1:13796-16481 GCA_964450665.1 Candidatus Woesearchaeota archaeon
AATATAACTTCAGTAGTTTGGTCTGAAGGGTTCCATAATGTTACAATTTGGATTAATGATTCTGCAGGAAATGAGAATAAGAGTAGGATTAGTTTTACTATTAATGATTCTTATGTGAATGGATGTAAGGTTCTTAATGTTACAAATAGAGAATATACTCAACAAGAAAATATAGAAGATAATTCTCTTACAGACGTTTGTATGAATATAACTGCTTCAGGAATTACTTTTGATGGGAATGGATATTGGATAAAGAGTAATAAGAATTTTTCTGGAATTTATGTGAATTCGAGTGATGTTACTATTAAGAATACAAATATAAGTATGAATACAACTAATGGAGGAGTTGGTATAGAGATTCAAGGTAATTCTGCAGATAGATGTTTGATTGAGAATAATACTATTTATGATAGTTTTAGGGGAATAGTGATTGTTAATGGAGATTATTGTATAATTAATGAAAATTATGTTAATAATTCTGTTAATACATCTAATGAAGCCATTTTAGTTCAGGGTAATTCTGAGAAAATTAATATTACACATAATTTTGCATATAGTGATAATGGAGCAGGAATTAGACTTAATTCTAATGCAGATAATAATCTTATTATCAATAATACTGCTACTAGTATAACTGGGAATGGCATCATAGTAACTGCAGGATCTGATAGTAATAATTTAACTAATAATACTATTTATAGTAGGAGTAGCGAAGCATTCACGATTAGAAGTTCAGAAAATAACTTTTTGTTAAATAATACTGCAACAAGTGTTGAAGGTATTGGTATTTATTTATTTGATAATGCAAATAATACCTTAGTTATTAATAATACTGCAAATAGTAATAATAGTTTTGGAGGTGCTCTTGCAGCAAATGTAAGGAATAGTACATTTATTAATGGATTTTTTAATAGTTCTTCTAGTTTAGGTTTGCTTATTAATAGATCTTCTTATGGTAATAAATTTATTAGAACAAATACTACAGGGATTCATGGCCTTTTTATTGAAGAGTCTAGTAATAATAGTTTTATTGATTGTATACAAGTTAGTGGAAGTACAAAGGATATTAAAGTCTCTAGTGCTGCAGGAAGTACAAATAATACTTTTTATAATTGTAGTTATTCAACTGAAAGTGTTGCCGGAGCAGAAAATGAAGTAATAAGGAAGTGGTATTATCAAGCTTATGTTAATTATACAAATGGAAGTGCAGTTACTAAGGGGAATGTAACTGCGTATAATAATACGAATGATTTAGTGTTTAATGCAGCTTTGAATGGTAGTGGTTATACACCAATTATGAATATTACAGATTATGTTAATTTAGGGGGGACTATTAGTTATTATTCTAATTATACAATAAATGCTACTAATGGTACATTTACTGATGAGCATGTTTATAATGCTACTTTAGAACAGAATAATCTTAGTGATTTTTTTACTATTGGAGATAATGTTTTCCCTGGTATTCAATTTATAGATCCTAGTCCTGCAAATGGTACTTTATCTACAAATACTAGTTTTGAATTTAATGTTTCTATTTCTGAAAATAATCTACAGGAATTCAATTGGAATTGGAATGGAACTAATTATACTATTTATAATGATAGTTTGGTTTTGATGGCTGGACTTGATAATATGTCTGGATTAGGTGAGGATGATGATACTATTGTGGATGTTTCAAGTTCACCAAATACTCTTTATTTGAAAGGGACTTCTGATTCTATTTCTGCAGGCGCTCGAGTTAATGCATTTAATTTTGCAGATGGATGGATAAATACTACTTTGGAGAGACCAGGGACAGGTACAATTTGTATGTGGTTTAAACTAGATGAGAATAAAGATTATCAACAATTGTTTGGTTCGGGCACTAATCCAAATAGGTTTGAATGTTGGGTTTATTGGAATGGTAATTTAAGATGTAGAAGTACTCAAACTAGTTTAACAGTGGCTATTGATACTTGGTATCATATGTGTTATGCATGGAGTGGTACAGATAATGCTGGTGCTAGAGTTTACGTTGATGGTTCTAGGAAGGATATTGAGACATATCAAACTTTAGCTGCACCTGTAAGTCCTGAAAAATTGTATTTTGGAGCAGATTTAGGTAATGGGCAATTTCCATTAAATGGTAAAATGGATGAGCTAATGGTGTGGGATAGGAAATTAGATGCTCAAGAAGCCTATCAGATATATACTAGTAGTTTGAAGAAATTTAATTCTACTAAATGGGAATTTTATGTTAATCAATCAAAGAATGAAAGTGCTGTTTTAGATGAAGGTAAATATACTTATTTTGCAAGTGTGAAGGATAATGCTAGTAATTATAATAGGACTAGGATAAGGACAATTACTGTAAGTTCAGATGCTAGTGCTCCTGATTTAAATATAACATTTCCTATTAATAATACAAATCATTCTGATACTGGATTAGATGTTAACTTTACTAGAAGTGATACTAACTTACAAGCTTGTTGGTATAGTAATGATACTTATTTGGTGAATACTACTATTTCTAGTTGTAATAATATAACTGGAGTTACTTGGTCACAAGGTAAACATAATGTTACGGTTTGGGCAAATGATAGTCTTGGAAATGTGAATGCAAGTAGGATTAGTTTTACGATAGATACTATATATCCTAATTTGAATATAACTTCTCCGATTAATTTGAGTAGTTCAAATAAT
>CAYVEM010000014.1:0-2636 GCA_964450665.1 Candidatus Woesearchaeota archaeon
TATTGCCTATAAAGAAGGAATAGTTGTAGGCCACATTTCTGCTATGATTAATAAAAGACAAAAGAAGAATAGTCCTCAGATTGGGATTATTGGTTTTTATGAATGCATTGATGATAATAAAATATCTTCATTATTAATTAATAAAGCGATAGATTATTTACATGAAAATAAATGTATTAAGATCAGAGGTCCTATCAATATATTTATTTGGAATACTTATAGATTTGTTATTGATCAAAAAAAAGATGACTCATTCATATTAGAACCTCTTACAAAAAATTATTACATAGAACAATTTTCAAATGAAGGTTTCAAGGTTATTGAAGAATATGGTTCTGCTCAAAGGACAGATTTTAATACAATTTTACCATTTGTAAAGCCAGATCATGATTCTATCATAAATGAAGGATATAATATAAGGACTCTATCTAAAGATAATTTTGTTCAAGGCATACTATCAATTAAAAAAATGGTCCAAGAGATATTCAGAGATAGCAATTCGTTTGTGGAGATATCTCATGATGAGTATCTTTACTTATATAAAGATTATGAAAAAATATTGGATCAAACATTAATCCAAATAATATCTAAAAGAGATGGAATAGATATAGGTTTTTGCTCAAGCATAATTGATCCATTACAGAAAAACACTATCGTTCTCAAAACAATCGGAGTATTACCTGAATATCAGGGTAAAAAGGTGGGTGCTGCACTTTTATATGGACAACATAAAAAGGCTCAAGAACTGGGGGCTACTAAAGAAATATACGCTTTAATAAAAATGGAAAATATTATCACCAAGCTTCCTTATCCTGGAATTGAAGTAATTAGAAAGTATGTTTTAATGGAGAAAGATTTGTGAATAAGCATTAATATTGATATTAAACCCTACTAAACAATCAGATGATTATTAGGGGATGTTACTTTGAATTGTTATCTTTTATTTTTATAAATTTTGTCTGTGTGATATTTTTAGGGGATATGATTTAGATAAGTTTAAAATTATTTTATGGCTTTCCAGGAATATAATGATGATCTAAACATCTACATTCATATGATTCAAAATTTTCAGATCCTTCTATAGATATTAATGGTTCATTATAATGAGCTGGGTTATTATTAATTAATCTTTGAGTTCTATTAGCTAAATCACTGCATCCTTTATATTCACAAGTACCATGTGTTTTTATTATATCATCTGCAAATGCTAATATTTTTGGCATTATTCCAAAAGGTTCTGCCTTAAAATCAAGATCTAATCCAGAAGCTAAAATCATTTTACCTTTCTTTCTAAATATATCAATAGTTTTCAGCAATTCTTCTCCAAAAAACATAACTTCATCAATAGCTATTACCTTATAATTGTTAGAAGCATCTAACATCTCTGATGGATTTTGAGAATCTATATAATTACATTCAAATTTAAGATTACCAAATCGAGTATGAATTGTTTCATCTCTTGTATCAATTTTTGGTTTGAAGAATATATGATCTCCATCCTCTCTAAAATGAATTCCATCAATTCTATCAATTAATGCTTTGGTTTTACCACTTTTCATACATCCACAATATACTTCAAAAAAACCAGGAATTATTTGTTGTCTTTGAAAAACCATTTGCTACCTCTGATAATAATTCTTGGTTTAGATATATAAATTATAGTGTATTAAATTATATGAATCCCGCAAACTTTTTAAAGCAATTAATTCTTCTTCTATTAATGGCTCCATAGCTCAGTCTGGTTAGAGCACCGGCCTTTTAAGCCGGGTGTCGAGGGTTCAAATCCCTCTGGGGCCATAACTTCTGTAAGAAGTTATGCTCAGGAGATTCTCCACCCTACTAAATTATAAATTTAATAAGGTCCAGAAAATACAAGATTTTCTGGCTGCTAAGTTCTTACAAACTTACGCATGTTCAAATCCCTCTGGGGCCATCGTGACATCAGGTTACGAGAAAAGGGAAACTTTTTAGACAAATAATCACCTGATTGTTTAGTTAGTTTTAATGAGTTAATTATATATATAATAAAAAGAATACTATAAAATGGGAAAAAAGGGATCAATAATATTCTGGTTAGTTTTGACAGTTACAGTTTTATTTTTAGCAATTCAAGTTGTTCATTTCATAGAACATGGAGCGCAAATTACTGCCTGGACTTTTGGATATCAGGATAAGCCCTATATGACTCCCTTAGGCATGGGGGGGATGGAGAAACTAGGCGTTTTGTTTTATCCAAATGAAGATTCTGTTAGACAAATGAAACTCGGATTTGAATTGCTTCATCTGTTAGCAAACTTAATCTTTTTATTAGGTATTATGGGGTTATTATACTTTATTAAGTCAAATTATATGAAATGGGCTTTTGTTATACAAGGGTTTCATTTTTATGAACACTTAAGTTTGACAGTGTCTATGATATTTATTAACAAACCAGTCGGTCTAAGTACACTTTTTGGAATGGTAATGAATCCGTGGGTATCTGTAGCTTATCGTGTTTGGTGGCATTTTATATTTAACCTTATTCCTTCAGTTTTAGTGGCATTAGTAATTTATGCAGCATACAAAAAATACAAAAAATAGCAACTTGTTCAAACTAAATAATCATCTGATTATTTAGTTAGTTTTAAATGATTTCT
>CAYVEM010000014.1:2646-11610 GCA_964450665.1 Candidatus Woesearchaeota archaeon
TGGTTCGTGTTCCGGCGCGGGCGTTAAAGAAAAGTTTAATTCTCTTAACTTACAACACCACATTATAAATCAAATTTTATCTTAATAAGAATGAATGAATTAAGAAAGATAAGGAAGTAGAAAAGAATAAACAATCACTTGATTGTTTAGTTAGGTTTAAATGATTTCTAAACTTCTCTCTCCAAAGCCCTAGTTCCCCAATAACAATCACAACTCCCTGCTCTTCTTATTGAACATCCTGGATCAAAGAAATCATTAATTTGTGGACGGTGTATAGCATACTCTTTAGTGACTTCTAATATATTATTCATTATCTCATATTGTGCATGACCACAAACCCTGGAATGCATCTTAGAAACAAAATTATCTAAGGTAGAGCTTTCAGTAATTGAAATAATTTGTGCTTGAGGAAAATCTGTCTCTGCAACTTCTCCAAGGTCATTCAACCATTCTTTTTGCATATTTGCATCAGAGACAATTTTTGGAACAAAAAATCCATTAGGAGCTGTAAGTTCATAACCTTCAGTAACTTTATAATTAATAGTCCTATGTCTCTGAGCTTGAGCAAAACCTGCAAAACTAATATCATAGTTAGTTGCATAAACATCTCCAAAAAATTCTTCCATGGGATTTCCAAAAAAAGATAATTGTCTACCAGTCATATTTTTTAATTCTTTAACACGATAATTTTTCATTTGTTTATTAAAATCCATCATTCCTTCAGCAACTCTTTTCTTAAAAATATCATTTCCCTTTATATTTTTTTCAATAAAATTATCAAAGTCATGTAATAAAAAGTTAAGTTGTTGTAAACTCACTGTATGCATCATATTTGTGGGAGTAAAAACACTAATCATATATCTAGCATTTTCCATGGCTAATCTTTCAACAGTTTTTTCTCTTTTATCTTTAAATTTTATATTTGGATAAGCTGTATTAATATGGGGTTCTAATTTTCCCATCCATTTATCATATAATTCTTGTTGTTCATCTTTAACATCACTCATTTTAGTATATCGCGCAGATTTCTCAGAAGTTTCAAATGCTTTTTCATTATTTAGGATCATTGCAAGAGTTTTAGGAATTCCTGCAAGTGAAAATGTAAGATGGACATGCCCAAAAACGCTATGATGTCCCCTATTAAGTAATGTTTCTAATAATTTAGGTTTTGAATCTTCATTCTTAATGTCACAGAATTGTTTTGGAGAATAACATTGTCTAGCACAATCTTGGGAAAATTTTAGCATATCTACTAATTCAATCATAGTATTTGTAGAACCTTCTAAACTCACCTTCATATATAAAATAAAAATCAATAATATTTAAACAATTATCTTTTCAATAACATATATTATAATAATTTATTGATTTTTTCTTCTAAGGCTTCAGCATCCATCCCGCCAACAGCCTTGTCTACTTCCTTACCATCTTTAAAGAATATTAAAGTAGGAATACTTCTGACTTCGTATTTTTCTGATAATTCTTGATTGTCATCTACGTTAATCTTAACAAATTTGACATCTTTCATTTGTTCGGCCATTTCGTCAATAATTGGCGCCATCATCAAACAAGGCATACACCATTCTGCAAAAAAATCTACCACAACTAATTTATGTCCGTTTCCAACTATCTCATTAAATTCTGTTTCTGTAACTTCAACCACTGGTTCATTTTGCATTGCCATCTTATGCCTTTATCACCACAATTATTGAGATAATTATTCATTAAAAAATCTAAGAAAAGGGGATTTATAAGGGTTTTTGTTACTGATCCGCATACTGCTGAACACCTTCATCAAGTATTTCTAGTTTAATATCTGCTTTTTCAAATAATTTTTCAGTTTCAGAACTAGCGTGATATCTCTTAGCACAAATAACTTTTTTTATGCCCACATTGATAATCATTTTAGCACATGCTGCGCAAGGAGTCATTTTAGTATAAATTGTTGCTCCATCAATTGCAATTCCTAATTTAGCAGCTTGGCAAATTGCATTCTGCTCAGAATGAGCGGTTCTTAAACAATGTCTGCTCTCACTTCCATCTTCATGAATAACTGTTTTCATTAAATGTCCAACTTCATCACAATGAGGTAATCCCTTTGGGCTTCCAACATAACCTCCAACTAAAATATGTTTATCTTTAACAATAACCGTGCCAGCTCTGCCTCTATCACAAGAACCTCTGGTTCCAGTAACTTTCGCAATATTCATAAAATATTCATCCCAAGATGGTCTAATATGTTTTTTAATATGGGATTTAGAATTTTCTATCTCTACAGCTTTAGCAATTTGAATGTCTCCTAAGATATTTTCAATTTTCTTTTTTAATTCTTCAAGACCTCCTTCATTATCAATAACATAGTCAGACATTTCAAAACACTTACTAATGTTCTGCTTATGAGGATTAGGATTATTCATTTCTCTAGCCTCTTCCTCAACAAATTTTTCATAACTAATACTATCTATTATACCCCCCCTCTCAATCACCCTCTTATATCTTAATTCAGAACTAGCAGTAACTCCCAAAAGAAAGAAATTTTCCTTACTTTTCAAACTCTCAACCTCTCCAACATTTCTAATACTTTCTATAATAATATTTCCTCCAACCAATTTTCCTTGTTCATATAATCTCTCAACCACATAACTTGGACCATATTTTGCTCTCAACTCATTAGCAACTTCTACCATATTATCTCTGGTAACCCCAACCCCTCTTCTAGTTATCTCTTGCACTAAGAAATCTCTGACTGAATAATGCTTAAAACCCTTTTCAACTAATATTTTTGCCACTGTACTTTTTCCAGTAGCTAATGTTCCAGTAATACCAATTATCATCTATTAAAAAATCAATTTTAGAATATAAGTATTATTAATATAGAAAACATCAATTAAACTCATGAGATTTGCCTTCTTCAATTATAACAAAATTAATTCCATTTTCAGGCAAAAATTTTGAAGGAACTCCATGATTTCCGCCTTTTATTCTGAGCATTCCATCATGAACAGGAAAAGCTACTCTTGGTTTTACTTTTAGGGCATAATCAACAGCATCTGATATTTTACACCAAGGACCAGCTACTGGCAAAGCTAATATGTCTACCTTCTTTTCAGGATCTTTAAAACTATCTCCTGGATAAAACAACTTATCATTTATGAAAAAACCAGTGTTTTGAACATTTCCATACCCTTCATAAATTACCTCATGCTTCCCTTCAATTGCTTCAAATAAAATACCGTTAACTTCAAACTTCTGTCCATCTTCTACCATCTCATATTTAATATCCTCATCATCAACCAATTTACCAACACTTTTGTTAGTAAAAACTTTGGCCTTTGGATTATTTTCAAGTAATTTCTTTAATGAAGGTACATGTATATGATCAGCATGTTCATGAGTTATTAAAATAACATCAATATCTTTTGCTTCTTTAATAACCATGTCTAAGTCAGCATATCCTCCAGGATCTGTCAATATCCTTAATCCTTTTTCCTCAATCAATAGGCAACAGTGCCCAAGTTTTGTAACTTTCATTTTATTATATAAATTGTGAATTTATAAGTTTTTGTATAGAGAAATCAATCCCACTCTAAACTTCCTGCAGTTTGGTATTCAGTGACTTTTGTTTCAAAGAAATTTTTTTCTTTATTTAGATCAGTACTTTGACTCATCCATGGAAAAGGATTTTCTTTATTGTAAGTTTTAGGAAGGCCAATTCTTTCTAATCTTCTATCTGCGATATATTCAACATATTCTGCAAATTGTTCTGGGTTGATTCCTAAAAGTCCACTTGGACAAGCATCGTAAGCATATTTTTTTTCAAGTTCAACAGATTGTTTGATTAGTTCAATTATTTCTTGCTGGAAATCAGGGGTCCAAGCTTCGGGGTTCTCTGCTTTGATAGTATTAATTAAATCACATCCAAAAGCTAAATGGATACTTTCGTCTCTCATAATAAACTCAAATTGTTCACCAATACCAACCATTTTATGTTGCCTTTTCAAGGCTAACATCATTGCAAAACCTGCATAAAAGAAAATCCCCTCCATAATAACATAAAATCCAATAAGATCATGCAAAAATTTTTGGATGTTTTCTATACTATCAACTTTAAAATGAGGATCATAAACATTTTTAGTTAATTGAATAACAAAATCATCTTTAGCTTTTATTGAGGGAATGGTTTGATACATGTTATAAATTTCATCAGGATCTAATCCAAGAGTATCACAGCAATAAATGAATGTATCGGTATGAATAGCTTCTTCGAAGGCTTGCCTTAATAGATATTGTCTGCATTCAGGATTAGTTATGTGATTGTAGACAGCTAAGACTATATTATTTGCTGTAAGACTTTCAGCCGTTGAAAAAAATCCTAAATTCCATAAAATTAATCTTCTTTCTGTTTCATTAATCTTAATATCTGACTTCCATTGCTGAACATCATCTTGCATTGGGATTTCTTCAGGAACCCAATTATTTGCAACACCATTTTTATAATGCTCTCTAGCCCACATATATTTCATAGGCAGAATTTTATTTGGATCAGTTTTACTATTATCTATAATTCCCATTTTTTTAATTTAATCTTTAATTGTTTATAAGAATTTATCTAATTGGAAACTATTGACAAGCTTCACAATCTGGATCCTCTATTAAACATAATTTTGGTGGAGCTTTCTTAGATTCAATAACTGTATTAATTGGTTTTGTAGCTATTGGAGATATTTTTATTTTATCATCTTCAGTAGAGGTCTCGGTATTTGTTTCATCATTTTTCTCTCTCTTCTGAGTAAAGCCATATTTTTGAGCATCTAAGGTTGACTTTTCAATTTGAGTAGCAGCCATGCCTCTTAAATAATAAGTGGTTTTTAGACCCTTGCTCCAAGCATACATATAAGCATCATCTAATTTTTTTCCTGAAACTCCCTGAATAAAAATATTTAATGATTGACTTTGATCAATCCACTTTCCTCTAGCGGCAGCAATATCAATTAAGGATGTGGCATCAATATCAAAAGCTTCTTTATATTTATCTTTTAACTTATCAGGAATGCCTGCAATTTTATTTAAATTACCATCATTATATTTTAATTGTTCTAACATTTCATCATTCCATAAATTTAATTTCTTTAAATCTTCAACTAAATAATGATTAATAACAGTAAATTCTCCACTAACATTAGCTTTAACATAAATATTCTTGTAAATAGGTTCTATGCAAGGATATGCTCCGCTTATATTTCCAATTGTTGCAGTTGGAGCAATGGCCATAACATTGGAATTCCTTATTCCAAATTCTTTAACGTGTTGCCTAACTGCAGTCCAATCTAAACTTTCCATCCTTGAGACATCAATTTTCATGCCTCTTTCTTCTTCTAATAAATCAAGTGTATCAACTGGGAAAATTCCTCTATCCCATTTTGATCCCTTATAGCTTTCATATGCTCCCCTTTCCTTAGCTAATTCAGAGGATGTTAATATTGCATAATAAGATATTATTTCCATACTTTTATCAGCAAATTCTATAGCATTTTTAGAATCAAAATTAATATCTAATTTATATAATGCGTCTTGGAATCCCATTAAACCAAATCCAATTGGTCTATGTTTAAGATTAGAATTTCTAGCCTCTTTAGTTGGATAAAAATTTATATCAATAACGTTGTCTAACATCCTAATGGCAGTTCTAACTGTTTTTTCAATTAATTTAACATCTAATTTTCCATCAATAATATGTCTTCCTAAATTAATAGAGCCTAAGTTGCAAACTGCAATTTCATCTTCAGATGTATTCAATGTAATTTCTGTACAAAGATTAGAACTATGAACTACACCAATATGGTCTTGAGGAGATCTAACATTACAAGGATCTTTAAAGGTCATCCAAGGATGTCCTGTTTCAAATAACATTGAAAGCATTTTTCTCCATAGTTTTACAGCATCAACAATTTTAAATTGTTTAATTTCTCCTCTTTTAGCCATCTCTTCATATTCCTCATATCTTTTCTCAAATTTTTTCCCATAAAGGTCATGTAAATCTGGAACATCATGTGGAGAAAATAATGTCCATTTTTTATTATTGATAACTCTTTTCATAAATAAATCTGGAATCCAATTAGCAGTGTTCATATCATGAGTTCTTCTTCTTTCATCACCTGTATTTCTTTTTAGGTCTAAAAAGTCTTCTATTTCAAAATGCCAAGTTTCTAAATATGCAACTACAGCACCTCTTTTTCTACCACTTCTATTAATTGCTAAAGCTGCATCATTAGCAATTTTCAAAAATGGAATAACTCCTTGACTTTCAATTCTATTACTTTGAATTATACTGCCAACCCCTCTAATATTTGACCAATCATTTGCAACTCCTCCAGACCATTTAGATAATTGAGCATTATCACCATAACTTTTGAAAATATGGTGTAAATCATCCATTACAGTTGTAAGATAGCAAGAACTTAATTGAGCATGTGTAGATCCAGAATTAAATAAAGTTGGACTTGAAGAAACAAATTTTAAGGAAGATAATAAGTTATAGAATTCAATTGCTTTTTCATTTTTATTTTCTCCTTCTAAAATTGCTAATCCCATTGCAACTCTCATCCAGAAAGTTTGCGGCATTTCGATTCTTCTATTTCCAATTCTTGCAAAATATCTATCATATAAAATCTCAATACCCATATATTGTATTAAATCATCTCTTTCAATGATTAATTCCTTACTTAATTTTTCAAGATCAAATTCTAATAATTTTTTGTCTAAAATTCCTTCCTCAATTCCTTTTTGAATACTATAGGTAAAAGAACTCCTATATAAATTCTCCATATTACTATTATTATATGGTTCCCCAACAACTTCTCGATATAATTTATATAAGAATAATTTTGAAGAAACAAAATTATAAGAAGGATCTTTTTCAATGAAGCTGATGCTAGCTAATATCAAAGCTTTTTCAATTTCATCAACACTAACTCCATCATAGATATTTTTAACAACCTCCTTAGATATTTCTTCAACAGAAACATCTTCTTCAAATCCTTTGACAGCATCTTTAATCATTTGGTTAATTTTATTAACATCAAATAAAATTATTTTACCATCTCTTTTTTTAACTCTTAATTTTCCAAGTTTAGCTTTTTCAATAGTAATTTCTTGTTGTTTTTCTCTATCTTCTCTTCTTTTTGCCCTATAAAGAATATATCCTTTAGCAATTTCATAAAGGTCATTATCAATTAAATGTTTTTCTACGATATCTTGAACATTTTCGACATTAGGATAGAAGTCAATAAATCTAGTTTGAATTTCTTCAACTATGCTGTTAACTATTTGATTCAGGCCTTCTTGATTAATTTCTTTTTTTGCGGCTCTTATACATTTTCCAATAGCAATTTTGATTTTTTCAGGATCGAAATCAACTACTTCTCCGTTTCTCTTTGTTACAAATATTTTATTATCTATGACTTGTTTCATTTTTACACCTCACTTATTACTTCTTTAAAATCTTTAATATCTTTAAAATCCATATAAACACTTGCAAATCTAATATAAGCAACTTTGTCTAACTTCTTTAATTTATTCATCACCATTTTCCCTATTTTATCGCTTTTCACCTCTTTTCCTTTTGATCTTAATTTTTCTTCAACTTCTTCAATAACCTTTTCAATTTTTTCAACACTTATGGGCCTTTTCATGCAAGCTCTTATTAAACCATTTTTTAATTTATCCACCGAAAATGGTTCTCTTCTATTATCTTTTTTGACTATGATTATACTTTTCTTATCAGCTTTTTCATATGTAGTGAATCTTTTTTTGCATTTTAAGCATTCTCTCCTTCTTCTCGTGCCATTTGGAGATTCTCTTTTATCAGTTACACGAGTGTTTAATTTACAATAAACACATTTCATTTAATTCACCTATACACAAGATATTGTATATTTTATCTTTTTGAGCTCAACTTATTGTATGAACAGTATTTATAATACCAAATACTATATAAATATTTCCATACCATATAGAGTATATTTAGAATTGTAATCGACGATATCTAAAATTGTCATACCATATATCAGAAGTTTATGATTAGTAATTATTTAAAAAAATATTTTGAAATGAAAACTATTAAATATACTTATTATATTTATAATATATGGGATTTAATGCAGATAACAATGAATATGATTATGAATTTAGTTGTCCAGAATGTGGAAGTGGAAATGTAGTAGTAACAGAGGAATTTGGATCTTATTATATTAGTCGTTGTAAGAAGTGTGGCTATAATAAAAATAAAAACTAAAGTTTTTTGATAACATTTATAAATAACTCTTAATTATAATTTTTATGTATAGAATAAAAAAGCTCAGGGTGTTTCCATTAGCATATACAATTGGTCTTATCTATCTAATAATTGGCTTAGTTTTGGGAGTAGTCTTGATGGTGATAAAATTAACTCCTGCTTTAGCAAGTTTATCTAGTAATGATCTTTCGGGATTGACTATTCAACAAATACTTTTACTTTATCCAATTGCATATGGGATAGGTGGGTTCATAATAGGTGGAGCGATTGGTTTAATTTATAATCATGTCGCAAAAATAACTGGTGGAATTAGTGTACAGTTGAAAAAAGATAAAAAATAAATTCTAAATACTAAATACTAAATATTTAAATACCAAATTAATTAATTTATAAAATGGCTAAGATTAAATTTACTCCAGATAATCAAGAGGAAGAATTGGCGGATGGATCTGAAATAAGGGAAGTTTGTGAAAATCAATTTAGTATACCTTTTGGTTGCAAGGATGGAATTTGTGGAACTTGTAGAATAAGGGTTTCTGAGGGATTAGATAATTTGTCTCCAAAAAATGAAAAAGAAAATGATCTTTTGCCAGAGAATCTTAATGAGAGATTGGCTTGTCAGGTTCAGATAAAAGGCGGAATTGTTGAATTAGATGATGGTTACGATTAAT
>CAYVEM010000014.1:11710-16197 GCA_964450665.1 Candidatus Woesearchaeota archaeon
TGATTAAAATGGGTGTTTTATATGGCAACAAGTCTTCCTAATAGATGTTTTATTGTTTATGATCCTAATGGGGGAGCAAGGAATCTTGCTCAATCTATTTATGATAGTGTTGAACCAAGAATGCCTGGTTTATTTGAATTGAATGAGGCAAGATTTGATAAATTTAGAATGGGTGAAACTAAATTAGAAATTGAGAAGAATGTTAGAAGGGGGCATTGCTTTTATATTGCTGATTCAAATGATAAACCTAATGAATGGTTAGTTAAATCACATCTTCTTAATCATACCTTACAAAATTCTTCTGCAAAAGAAGTAATTGATATTTTTCCACATTTGTTTTATTCGAGACAAGATAGAAAAGATAAAGCAAGAGTGCCTATGAGTGCAAGAGTTGTTGCAGATACAATTCAATTATATGCAGATAAGGTGTTAACTGTAGATGTACATAGTTATCAAACTCAAATGCTTTATAAAAGATTTGATAGTCTTCCTTCGTTTAGAACAGTTACAGAATATCTTACTGAAAGATATCCAGAAATTTTAACAGATAATTTAGTGATAGCAAGTCCTGATGCAGGAGGTGGTAAAAGGGCAGCAGGGTTTGGAAGAAGATTGGGGGATAAAAATGTTGCAATTGGTTATAAGTTAAGAACAGATGGAGAAGCTGAAAAGATTGAGTTTGCGGAATCACAAGTTTCTGGTCATGATATTTTATTGGTAGATGACATAATAGATAGTGGTGGGACATTGATAAAAGCAATAGAAGAATTAAAGGTTAAGAATGCTGAAAAAATTTATATTTATGGAACTCATGGTTTTTTTACAAAAGGTTATGATAATCTCTTGGAAATGGTAGATAAGGTATTTATAGGAGATACAATAATGCAACCTTATCAGGGTGAGGAGGGACTTCCAAAAATAGTTGATGAAAAATTAGAAGTAATATCATTTGCACCAATTATTGCTGAAGCAATCTATGCTACTGCAATTGGAGGAAGTTTAAGTAGTTTATTTGATGATTCAAAAAAAGATTAATTATTTAACAATCAGCTTTATTGGCCAATTCAAAAATATCTATATCCCCTTTAACTTTTTTTCCTTCTATAATCCAGGTAGGATATTCTTCAATTCCTTCCTTAATACAAATTAATTTATTTAAAACACATCCAGAAATTTTTATGTTGCTAAGATATTCGCTAGTTTTCATATCTTTTAATTTAATCATATCATAATTTTCAATATATAATGTAATATCTTTTTCCTTTAAACAACTTTCAAGATCTTTATCTAATTCTAAAACCATATATCCAGTATAACTTCCAATAAAGTGGGCAATAAAATAGAAAGCGAAGACTAAGAAAATTAAAAGTATAAATGATCTTAATGCTTTCAATACAACCATTAGAATTAAAAGAAATATTTATTTTTAAATCTTACTAATTTCAAAAACCTTATAAAGCCTAAGTTATCTATTCTGTTATGGTTACAATAACAACATGGATTATCATTACAGTAGTAGCAATCATAGCTATTTTTATTTATTATTACAATAAATTTGTAATTTTAGAAAATAGAATTCAGAATTCTGAGGCTCAAATAGATGTTCAATTGAAAAAACGTACAGATTTAGTTCCAAGTTTAGTTAAGGTAGTAAAAGGATTTGCAAAACATGAGAAAGAAATATTTGATAAGATTACTAAGGCAAGGTCAGAGTTAATGCAGAGTAAAAATTTATCTCAAAAAGTTAAGGCAGGAGATCAATTACAAGGATTTCTAGGTAGATTATTTGCCATAGCTGAAAGTAATCCTGAGATAAAATCTAATTCAAATTATTTGCATTTGCAGCAAGAGTTAGCAGCGATAGAGGACAAGGTTGCATATTCAAGGCAATTTTATAATGATAGTGTTTTAGGTTTAGAAAATGCTAGTGAAAGATTTCCTGGAGTTTTATTCTTTAAATTATTTGGTAGAAAGAAAAAAGATTTCTTAAAGATACCTGAAACAGAAAGAAAGATGCCTGAAATAGATTTATAATTTTACAATGGATCGTTTATCATTTCATGACCAGATTTCTAGGAATAAATTAAAATCATTTTTATTATTGGCTATAATATTAGCTGTACTAATTCTATTGGGATATGTAATAGGAAAAACAGTAGGACAGGATTATTTTTTTATAATAATGATTATAGCAATTATATTTTCAGTAGGATATATTTGGTTTGGTTATTATAATTCACATAAATTAGCTTTAGCTTCGGTAAAAGCAAAACCTGCTTCTCATTCAGCGTATCCTTTGTATAATAATGTTGTAGAGGGTTTATGTTTGGCTTCGGGACTTCCAAAACCTAAACTTTATGTTATGCAAGATAATAATATTAATGCATTTGCTTCAGGAAGAGATCCTAGAAATGCAGTCATCTGCGTAACAACTGGTTGTTTAGAAAAATTGGATAAACATGAATTAGAGGGAATAATGGCCCATGAACTTTCTCATATTGCAAATTTTGATATAAGATTTATGACGTTAACTGCCGTTTTAGTAGGGATGATAGCTATAATCTCTGAAATATTTCTTAGAAGTCTTTTTTGGAGGTCTATGGGGAACTCAGATGATAATAAGGGCCAGGTAATTTTCATAATTTTGGGGATTATTTTAGCTATATTGGCTCCAATAGTAACTGTTTTAGTTCAGTTAGCAATTAGTAGGAAAAGAGAATATACTGCAGATGCTACTGCTGTAAAGTTTATTAGGTCTCCAACAGGATTGAAGAATGCTTTGAAAAAGATTCAAAGTGAAGTCCCGCCAAGAACTTCTGAAGAAAAACATCATTATAACAAGGCAATTGCCCCATTATTTATATCAGATCCTTTCAAAAGAAAAATATCTGGATTGTTTGCGACACATCCGTCTATTGAAAAACGTATAAAAATTTTAGAGAGTATGTAATTTTTTAATAAAAAATAATTAAGCTCTGCGGCCAAGAGTAGTACTGTTAATTCACCTTCCTATAATACACCTCAAATCAAACTAGTAGGAATGTATGTCACACAATTAGGTACTCATAAATAATATCTCCCATAAGATACTTTAATTTAGGTTATTTAACCATGGAATATAGTAATGGGCTTTTTGCAATGTTATTCTTATTATTATTAACTCTTGCCCAACTACTATTGATTATTTTAGGATATCCAGATATATTTGTCATAGGGGATACTGCCATAGCTATTATAATTGATATATAGTTCACCATTTTATTGTTTATTTCTTTTATTTTATAATATATATTGTAAAATATACTATTTAAATCTTATTGGAAAGTGTGACTACTTTAAAATGGCTGCTCTAATTTATATAGTTTAACTGCATTTGTAATGTATGAAAGTTAGCAGCGTTGACAGTACTGGAACGGATTTCTTTAATTATATTGTCGCAAAACCTGCCTTTATTAAATCTTGTCTGATTATTAGACACTGATTTGGTTTCCTCTCTCGGATATTGAATCTATATTTTTAAAATGGTCTTACAAAAAAACTATGCTGCGCATGAATTTCACTACAAAGGAAATCTGAGATTTCCTGAATTTCCAAAATCTACTGATTTTGAAGATAAAGCTTATGAATGTAATGTTTGTAGTGAAGCAATAACTAATCCTCTTTGTCCCTTTTGTTTAGCTGAGGAAATTCAAGCTTGGCTAACACTTTATCCCCATTTAAGGGAGGATATTCAATCCTCCTTGGATGATTATTTATTAAAGGTGAATAATAGCATAACTAGTTATGGGACTATTTGTATCAAATGTAATGAGGATAGAGCATCTGTTTGTCCTTATTGTTTCACAGAGTTTGTTTTTAAAAAACTAGTAGAAATACAAGCTAGTAAAATAATATTAAAGGAATTTTTTGAGTTTTTTAATTTTGATTTGGATCATAGAGGTTATAGTAAATTTGCAGAGGAAATAGGAGTAGATTACTAATGAAACAAAAAAAAGGATACTGGTTGGACGAAGAAGTAGCCGATGAGGCAAACCTCGAAGATATAGAGGAACTAATAGCATAATGATAGGAAAATGTCCAAACTGTGGAATAGGATTGAAAGAGCCCCCCTTTAGTAATAGGGAAACAAATGAGGTAGTTATAACCTTGAGATATAGGAACTTTGTTGAAAACAACAAAACAATGGCTTCAGTAGAGAAGAAAGGTTATTGTGATATTTGTAATGCAAATATTACTGATTTGAAAGAACAAATAGAGCTTCTCAAGAATAGGGTAGCCGTATAGAAAAATTTGAAATTGATTATTTTAATTTCTCTATAAAAACAGAAGCAAAATACTCTTAAACCCTTATTACGATTGTAATTCATGGGAATTTTCGATTTTATAAAGAAATTTTCAAAAAAAGAACCGGAGATAGTTGTAAATGAAAAAATTGAATTTTCAAATATAAAATATTTTCTAGAAAATAAAAAACAACAATTAAAATT
>CAYVEM010000015.1:0-3705 GCA_964450665.1 Candidatus Woesearchaeota archaeon
TAATATAATAAATTTCTTTAAATAATTAGTTTGTAGGTACTCCAATTATTCCGCCAGGTTTTCTTACTCTAAATCCATCTATTAATGTTCTGCCGTCTGGTAAATTCAGATTAAGACTATACTCTCCAGGATTTAACATTCCTGGCTTTACTCTAATATGTTTTGTTTGTCCTTTGTTTAAATCAATCTTAGAATCCTTGCCCCAATTGATTCCTTCACCAACTAGATTATAGCTTAAATTCCTTCCCTGATTTGCCCCATAATTTGCGAATACTATATGAAATTCTTCATTTGAAGGGAAACCACCTTCTCTGTTTAATTGTAAGTAATCATTAATTTGTATCCCTGGTCTTCCATTAGAATCTACTGCTCCTTGAGCAGTGAATACACAATATCCATCATGGTTTGAGACTTCAAAATCATCTGGAGTTTCGGGTTTGAAAGGAACTCCAGAACAGATTAATCTGTTGTTTTCATGAGATACAGTATCTATTAATCTAAATCTATCTTCTCCAATTTTTCTTCCACCTTCAGTTCTTTTTCCATCAATATCTCTTCCTCCAATTTTTCCAGTTATGCAATAATTACCAGGACCTTGATTATTAATTATATTATCTACATAAATTGGTGCCCAAGGTATTCTATGTTTTTGAACAACTTCAGCATGTCTATCTATGAATTTCCAATTTCCATTTATTCCCTTGTATAATTCAAATGTTGCTAGACATCCAGCATTTCTATTTAAATCAACATTAAATCCAGAGAAAGGTACTTGTCCACTAGAAAAAGAGATTTCATTATATCCCACAAACTCATCTGGCTCAGCACAATTATTTCCGTTATCATCTTCAAAGTAATGGCAAGTGAATACAGGTTTTATTCCAGGAATTGTTCTTGATTCTTGATATTGTCTGATAATTCTTGAATTATTTGTTGTGTGTATTCTTCTTCCGAAGTGAGGGTTAAAAGGAATGTAACTGTGAAATGTTATTCCCACAGGAGTTCTGAAACTTTGTATTGCGAATGATTGTCCTGGAAAAGGTGATGCAAAGAATTGATAGCTAGTTCCAAAAGATCTTAATCTATGAATTCTAGGATGTGCGTTTCCTTCATCAGCTAATAGTGAAATAAGTGAAGGAGCTGCTAAAGCAGAAGCTACAAAGTTTCTTCTTGATAGTTTATTTTCTGCCATTTTTCTTAATTTTTGGAGGAATTTTTGCTATATAAAGCTTTCTTTTTGTTGTTACTCCTTAGTTATTATTAATAATTTTAAAATTTAGTATTGATAAAAATATGTTTATCCTCAATGAGAATTTATATGACATATTTTTAGGAAAGGATTTAAATAATTACAAATATATTATCAAATATGAATAAAAGAGGGCAGTTAACTGTTTTTATAGTTGTTGCTATTGTAATTGTAGTGGGGCTTTTGATTTACCTTAGTGTTAGACCTGGATTTAAGGTTAGTGTAGATCCAGAAGTTGTTCCTATCTATAATTTTGTCCAGAATTGTGTTGATAAATCTGCAGAAGATGCGATTTATTATATTGGTCAATATGGGGGATATTATATTGTTCCAGAGAGATCTAGTGAGGAGGCTATTCCCTATTATTTTGAGAATGGTAAGAGTTATTTGTTATCAAAAGTACAGTTAGAATTTGAGTTAAGTAAAGCTATGAATGATTTATTATTTTTTTGTTATCAGAATTTTGCTAGTTTTCCAGATTTTGATATTAAACAAGGGAAAATAGAAAGTAAGGTTATTATTCAGAAAGAAAAAATTACTTTTGAGGCAATTTCACCTCTAAGTATAAATAAAGGAGAGTTAACAATTTCATTGGAATCTTTTACAACTGAAATCCCTTCTAATCTTCTTAATATTTATGAAGTTGCATCATTTATCGTTGAAGAACAAGTTAAAAATAAAGATGCTATTTGCGTCAATTGTTTGTCTGAGATATCATTGGAGAAAGAAATTTATATATCATTTTTTGATCATCCAAATGATGAGGATACAATTATTTTTGAATTGATTGATGAAGATAAAAAAATAAATGGAGAGGACTATAGGTATTATTTTGCCCATAGATTATCTTAATGAAATTGGATAGATTTTTTATAATTTTTATGTTAATGATAATTGTTTTGTTTAGTGTATTAGTTCATGCAGAGGTTAGTGGAGATAATGTGGTTTCTACTCCTCCTGAACAGGGGTTGGAAAATGTTGAAGCTAATGAAAAGGTTAAAGTAGAAAAATTAGATGATGAGGCAGGACATAAATATACTTTTGAAGATGGAGGATCTCTTAGTGTTACATATACTGATAAGATTAAAGTAACTTATGAAAACTTATTGCCAGTAGGAAATGATGCCGCAAATCTTGTTTTTGGTAATGATGGCTTGATTAAAGAAGCTAAATTTAAAACAGGAAAAGAAATGGAGGTAATACTTGGAAATGAAGAAATATTTTTGCCTAAAGATAGTATTGTTGTATTTAAAAATGGTGTTGCAGAGATTGAGTATCCTGCAGGAAATCAGATTAAGTCTGCTAAACCTATTAGGGGTATGAAGGCTAGTGATATAAAACCTATTGAATATAAGTTTAGGTTATCTGGTAATAATAGGGAATTTGATATTGAAGGTCTTGGAAAACTCACTAGTGAGGGTATTGGTTATCAAGATGGCAAATATTTTCTAAATAGGGTAGGAAAATCAAATTTTAGAGGAACAATTATTCATAACGATGATGGAGAAAGAGTATATTTAGATAATTTGGGTAGTAAAAATACAGATTATAAAGGGGCTTATATATCTATAAATGAAAATACTGGAACTTTTGCTGCAGGAGTTAACACAAATACTATAGGCCCTAGAATAGAGTTTACGTCTCAAAATAAATTTGGGTTATCTTTTGAAGCCAATGATCATTATGTCTTACAAATTTATGGAAATGCTCCTGCAGGAGGATCTCACTTTGGTATGCAAAAAAGAGATGATCAAAAAAAATTTCCTGAAGTGGCATTTGAGAACCAATTTGCCATGAATCAAAATGATGGTAGTCTTGCATATAATAGTCAAACTGAAAAACTGTATATTTATCCTAAGAAAAATATTGTAGATACAAAAGATATGAATATTCCTGAAGGAGGCACATCAACAGTCCATATTTGGGGGTATGGATCTAAGAGAAAGAATGGTAAATTATTACCGGTTATGCCGGGTGCAAATTATTTTGGATTTAGCGGTATTAATGAATTTGCAGTTGGGAAAAATCCAGAATATATGATTGTTAATTTGCCTCATCAATTTGGAGGAGGAAGATATAAAGAATTTAAAAGGGGATTTTCTAATCAACATGTTTATTATAATATTAAAGATGAGATTAGTTTTGAAAGATTTTTTAATATCCCACTTGATGATCATATAGGTTATGCTCAAGATCCTAATAATATTAGAATGATAACTGATGTTTTATTGCAGTTACCTGGACAAACACGAAATAATCTAAAGAGGCTCGAGTTTTATGGAGCTAGTGGTGGTTCTCTTGCATGGGCACATACAAATGGTAAGATTAGGTTAAGTAATAGAGGCTTTGATCCAGGCACATTTAGACATGAGTTAGGACATTTACAAGACTATAAAATAGGGGGAGTTGATTCAGGGTTATATGCAAGTGTTGGAGGACATGAGCCTCCCTATCTT
>CAYVEM010000015.1:3715-6166 GCA_964450665.1 Candidatus Woesearchaeota archaeon
ATCTTACAGGACAAGGAAGGAGAGACCATGGTGAAAGGATAAGTACTTTTGTGGGAGGAGTTTATAAAAGTGATGCTTTCTGGAAGGACCTTATCCAAAAATATCCTCGAGTTAAAGGAAGAATAGCAGCATTAAATCAAATGCAGTATATGAATCAAAGAGAAACAAGTAGAATTTTGGGCGCGGCAGGTTTTAATGCAGATCCTGCCTCACTTGTAAGATATATAAAGGAGGCCCAGAGAACATGAAATTTAGATTGATATTATTAGTCTTTTTGTTTAGTATGAGTTTAGTAAGTGCGCAATATTATTATGAATTTGATCTTAGTTTTACTGGAAAAGAAGTTATGGTAGATTCTGTTGGAATCAAATTTAATCATAGAGAAGTAAAGAATTTTGAATTGTTTGAAGAGAATTATCAATTGAAAATTTTTGATGAAAATAATAATGAATTATTATCGGATAGTTTTGGGTTACCTAGTTTATCTATTTTTGATGAAATTGAAGGTGAAGAATTAGGTAATGGGGGCAGAGTTGTTGAGGAAAATGGTAGCTTTTCTTTGATATTTCCATATTATGAAAATGCATATAGTGCTGTAGTTTATTATAATGAAATTGAAAGTGATAGAATCTTATTGAGCCAATATTCTAAACAAGGATTTAATATTGAAGATTTTAAGGGTGATGAGTTAGTTATTGAAGAAGATAAGAAGGAAGAAATTATAAGAAAGGATTTTGAATATGTTAATAATAACAATCTACTTGCAGGTATATTATGGATTGTTCTTATAGCTTTAGGTGTATTTTTATATTTTTTGCTTAAAAAGAAAAAGTGATTACTTGCGGTTAGTTTTATAAAGTTTTATTATTATATCATTAAATGAAAAAGAGGATAAATGAAAAAGGGAACTCGCGTCAGTACCTTGGAGATTTTGGGTTAGTGCCAAAGTCCAAACGCTCGCAAGAAACACTAGGAATTGGTTTTGGAGTTATATTCTCAATTATATTAATAGTATTTTTTATTGTAATTGCAGGGATTGTTATAAAAAGTTTTTTAGATACTAAAAGATGTGCTGAGCTCGGAATATTTGTTGATAGATTTGGAAGTGAAGTTAAGAAAACTTGGAACTCGCAAAGTTATAAAGGACAATTTAAAAGTAATCTTCCTGGAAGTATAGATTATGTTTGTTTTGCAAATTTATCTAATAGTATTAGTGGAGAGTTTGGAGATGAAGGTTATGATATAGCGTTGTATGAGGGAAGAAAGGCGAATACATTTTTCTATCCAACTAATAAAGCTTGTGAAATGCCATTTAATCAAATTAATCATTTAGATCTTGAGAGAATAACTAGAGTTAATAATCCAAATTGTGTTCCTATTGTTAAAAGCAGGATTGTTCTTGAAATTGAAAAAGGATTGAATGATAGGTTTGTTAATGTTATTATAGAATGAAATCTTTAAGAAAAATTGGTGATAAGAAAGGTATAGCAATGTCTTTTAATTGGATTTTTGCAATTTTGGCGGGAGGCTTTATTTTATTCTTGGCGATTTTTTCGGCTGGTAAATTTATTAGAACAAGTGAACAAACATTATATACCGAGACTGCTGCAAGTTTAATTAGTTTATTTGATCCTCTTGAAACTGGATTGGCAAGTGGGAAGGCTCATGAAATTGGTTTTAAGAAAAAATCTAAGATATTTTTTGATTGTGAAGAAAATTTAAATCCTCCATTTGGGAAACAAACTATAAGTTTCTCAGAAAAGACATTTGGGGACGAATATGGTGAGAAAGGACAAAGAGTTAGTATAAAGAATAAATATATTTTTGCAGAAGATGTTGTTGAAGGAGATGATGTTTATATTTTTTCTAAGCCATTTTTTATGCCTTTTAAAATTACAGATTTGGTGATGGTTACTAGTCAGGACCAGAATTATTGTTTTTATGATAGTCCTGAATATATTCAAGAAAGTTTAGAGGGATTGAATATGAAGAATATTATTTTTATGAATTCAACAAGCGAATGTGAAGGAATTGATGTTTGTTTTGGGGCTAGTCAAACTAATTGTGAAGTTAAGGTTCTTGAGGATCAAGGTTATGTATTGAAGAAGAGTTCTGGTAAGAGAGTTTATTATGTTGGTGATATGATTTATGCAGCAATATTTTCTAGTCCTCAAATGTATGAATGTAATGTTAAAAGAATTAAAGTTAAGTTTGATGAACTTGCTAAAATTTATTTAGATAAAATTGAGATTATAAAG
Source organism: Candidatus Woesearchaeota archaeon (assembly GCA_964450665.1). Taxonomy (GTDB): domain Archaea; phylum Nanobdellota; class Nanobdellia; order Pacearchaeales; family GW2011-AR1; genus ARS1285. The sequence goes on from CAYVEM010000015.1 coordinate 5,974, forward strand.
AGGAAGGATTGTATTTCAAATATTGGTAGTAAATTGAGTGGGATGTTGGGAGGTATTGAAGATTCTAGAGGGTTAATAGGATTGTATGTTCTAGCAGATGATGTTGATTCAATAAATAGACAAGCAAAAAGTGGTTGTCAGGTATATTATAATAGAGGGTTTGATATTTAAGATGGAAAATAAATTGGGTCAA